>CAINGU010000082.1 GCA_903848645.1 uncultured cyanobacterium
CGCTCACGATCCAGCGCATCACGAACGAGTGCCAGAACAGCTCCTCCATCGGCGGCACGACGATGGCGGCGCCGAAGATGCGCACCGTCAGCAGGCCCCAATTACCCATTTTTGTTATTAATTGGTAAAGTAATCACAAATTCTGAACCCTTTCCTAATGAAGAATTTACCTCAATATTACCTCCATGTTTTTCAATAATGATTTCTTTGACAATTGATAAACCTAAACCTGTACCTTGTCCTACAGCTTTGGTAGTAAATAAATGCTCAAATATCTTTTCTTGGGTTGTTGGTGACATCCCGACTCCATTATCTTTGATTTCAATAATTACAGAATTACCATCTTCACTGAGACTAGTTTGAATATCTATTTTGTTAGGATTTGCTAAAATATTTGCTAATGTGCGTCCATAATTAGATTCGTCAATAGCATCAATGGCATTAGCCAATATATTCATAAATACTTGGTTTAATGGTCCACTAAAACATTGTATTAGCGGTAATTTAGCATAGTTTTTAATTACTTGAATATCGGGACGATTAGCGGTAGATTTTAAACGATGTTTGAGAATAATTAATGTACTATTAATACAATCATGAATATTACAAAGAACTTGGCGATCGCTATCTCCTCTAGAAAATGTTCTTAAACTCGTAGTAATATCTCGAATTCTCAGTACACCTTCCTCCATAGAAGCAATCAAATTAGGTAAATCATCACGGATAAAATCTAAATTAATCTCTGATATTTCTGCTTGTAATTCGGGAACAGGCTGGGGATAATAAATTTTATAGAGATCAATAATATGAAGTAAATCTTGTATATGTTCTATAGCGGGTTGCAAATTCCCGCCAATAAATCCTAAAGGATTATTAATTTCATGAGCTACTCCAGCCACTAAATTCCCCAAAGCAGACATTTTTTCTTGCTGAACAAGTTGGGTTTGAGATGTTTTTAATTCTTCTAATGCTTGGGTAAGTGCCGATGTTCTTTCGGCAACTCTAAACTCTAATGTTTTTGTGAAATTTCGTAATTGTAAATGGGTTTTGAGACGGGCTAATACTTCTGCCGATTGAAAAGGCTTAATAATGTAATCTACTGCACCTAATTCAAAACCCTTAACCTTGCTATCTGTATCGGCCATACCAGTCATGAAAATTACTGGAATATCGCTAGTGCTGGGGTTACTCTTCAATCTTTTACAAATTTCAAACCCATCTATCCCTGGCATCACCAAATCTAATAAAATTAAATCAGGTGGTTTACATTCAACCTGTTGTAAAGCACTTTCTCCGTCACTAGCTATAGCAACATCAAACCCTGAATACTTTAGTAAATCAGAAATAATTAGCAAATTGGTGTAGCTGTCATCCACTACTAAAATTAAACTATTTTCTTGTATAGTAGTCATGCTTTTTATTAAGAGTCATACAGTAGTAGAACTCAAACTAACTAATCGGACAAATGACAAAAAAATCCTGCCGTTTTTGAGCTAAGTACAACTTAGCATTGCTCAATCTATATTCTATCAGACTGAGGATTTTAGACGGCAAGAATAATTATTAAAAACAAAACTACTTAATTTTCTGTTTAATGAAAGTCACAATTTGATTAAGCTGTTTTTTCAAGTTATCAATTTCTACTTGCATCTTCACAACTTTATCATTTAGTAAATTTATTTCAGCGGATGAATCTACCGTATTAACAGCAGTTATAACTGGGGTGGCTTGTTGGTTTGCAGTTATAACTGGGGGTGTGATTAAGTCTGGGCGCGGAATTTTGGACTTAATCATTGCTGACTTAATAGCCCCAATCAGTTGCTTTTGATCAAAAGGTTTGCCCAAAAATTCAAAATATTCAAATGGTTCTATGAGTTTTTCCGTTACCTCTTCCTTACGGCCTGACATGATTACTAAAGGAATTTTCCGCAACTCTGGTTGTGCTTGAATATTTTGGAAAACTTCCCAACCACTCATTTTCGGCAAAAGAAAATCTAGCATGATCAAGCTAACCTTTTCCTTGAGGATCAGATTGTATCCTTCCAACCCATCCTTTGCTTCGATTACCTCAAAATTACCCGGAGGTAACATTTCTCGTACTTTTACTCTGACAACGGTAGTGTCGTCAATAACTAAAATTTTGTTACTTGCCACAACTGATTACTCTACTAAAAATTTTATGTTTAGATGGCTGATTGCCGATTGCTCTTAGGAATTCTCTCACTATATCCAAAATTTATGTAGATTGGGAAAGAGGATTTTATGGTGGAAATTTCAAAAACACAAGTATTGTAGGAAACTTCTACTGACGTTCTCATCAATTTGTATCATAGTTATGTAGACTACACATCACTAACATCCTGTGCGGTTAAAAACTTCTTCACCCAAGTTGCCGGTTAGGGGTATGGTTTCCGCCACACTACAGCAATGTAATTCGTAATTACTCTCTCTTGACTTTTACCTCTTACCTAACTAACAAATCACTATATGAATTCTCCACAACAAGTTGATATGAAGTCAGAAATTATGACTATGCCTAGCTGGTTGCGTCGCCCTCTTGGCAAAGCTAGTGAAATCTCTACTGTCCAACGTATCATTAAGCAGCGACAAATTTACACAATTTGTGAAGAAGGGCGTTGTCCGAATCGGGGTGAATGCTACGCCCAAAAAACGGCGACTTTTTTATTAATGGGGCCAACTTGCACCCGCGCCTGTGCTTTTTGTCAAGTAGATAAAGGTCATGCGCCCATGGCTTTGGATGATGAAGAACCGCAAAAGGTAGCGGAATCAGTACAGCTTTTAGGGTTGCGGTATGTGGTATTAACTTCTGTCGCCCGTGATGACTTAGCTGATGGGGGAGCAGGTCATTTTATCAAAACCATGGAAACTATTCGCCACATCAACTCAGAAACTCAAATTGAAGTCCTGACATCAGATTTTTGGGGTAGTGGGGGTGTAGCAGTCCAACGTCACAGCCTAGAGATGATTGTCAAGGCTGAACCAGCTTGTTTTAACCATAATGTCGAAACAGTCCGCAGGTTAACCCCGACCGTGCGCCGAGGGGCAAAATATGACCGCTCCTTGGCTGTATTAGCGACAGTTAAAGAATTAAATCATCAAATTCCTACAAAGTCAGGTGTGATGGTGGGACATGGAGAAACAATAGAGGAATTAATTCAGACAATGAAGGATTTACGATCTGTAAAATGCGATCGCCTCACCATTGGTCAATATATGCGTCCTTCTTTAGACCATCTCCCCGTCCAAAAATATTGGACACCAGCCGAATTTACAGAACTGGGCAATATAGCCAAGGAAATGGGATTTAATCACGTCCGTTCCGGTCCACTAGTTCGCAGTTCCTACCACGCTGGGGAGGAGTAAAAATTGACAATTGACAATTATGTTTTCCTAACTAAGAAGATGTGTATAAAGTCTAGATTTATACCTATCTCCAGCGATTAGAAATCGTGGCTACACAGATAAAACCCACCTATTCCTTCGGAACGCTACGCGAACGTGGGTTAAAAATCTTAATTTTCTAGTAGTCCACGAAGGTGGACTTAGTTTGTGTAGTAGCGAATTATATTCGCCGGATACTTTTAAAACATCCTCTTACAAAAACATTTTTAAAGAATTTGCAAAATTGGCGCGTGAGTTTGCTATTTCTTAAAAAGTCACTAAATTAGGAGAACCGCTTATGACTGCTAAAGGCAAACCTGCTGCTAAACCTTCCTACGCTTTCCGTACTGGTTGGGCATTACTACTTTTGGCTGTTAACTTTTTGGTAGCAGCTTACTACTTCCACATCATTGAATAGTTAGAAGTAGACTGGTGCTGCTCAAATCGTGCCTTTGAATAAACCCTTGGGGCGAATGAGCAGCACCAAAATCATGATCAATAGGGCGACACCTTGTTTATACTGTGAACCTAGCCAAGGGGTGCTAACTTCCTGGGCAATACCAATGATCAAGGCTGCGGCGATCGCTCCGTAAGGGTTGCCGATACCTCCCAAAATTACCGAAGCAAATAAAGGTAAAATCAAAAACCAACCCATATTTGGACGCACCGCTGTAATTAGTCCGTACATACTGCCACCTAAAGAAGTAAATGTCCCAGCAATTACCCAAGTCCAAAGAATTACTCTATCAACATTAATACCAGAGACTCTAGCTAAATCTAAATCATCAGCCACTGCCCGCATTGCTTTACCAATTTTGGTATTTTGCAGCAAGTAGTGAAGGGATAAAATCGCTAAAATAGCTAATCCCAGTACCAATAATTGATTTTGCGGTACTCTTAATGTCCCAAATTCTAAAGCCGGGATAACAGGCAAATTATAATTTTGGTTTTTACCTCCCCAGAGAAAAATAATGCCATTGCGGAGGAATAAAGCCAGACCGATAGAGATAATAATCAGTGTTGTCGAACTAGCACGGATAGACCGCATTTTTGACCACAGCAATTTTTCCGCTAGTAACATTCCCCCGACTGTTCCCAAGGCAGCCACAATCATTGACAACCAAATATTTAGACCCATACCATTGACCATGAGGGTCAAGTAAGCTCCCAATGTCAGAAAATCACCGTGAGCAAAATTAGATAACCGTAAAATCCCATAGGTTAAGGTCAGTCCGACCGCTGCTAGGGCAATAATGCTACCGACAGCAATACCGTTGATGATTAATTGAGCAAATTGTTGTATATCCATAATTATGAAGTTACTGTGAAGTTATGAAGTTGCTGTTAAGAAAATGGGTAGTAAGTGATTTTATTCAATGATTTTTGGGATCTTCGTCACATTCATCACTACCGATTATGAGTTATATATAAAAGGCATTCGTAAGTTAATATACATAAAGACTGTTTACATTTTTATTTGTGGGCAGAACATTTTTTTGAGCGGTCTAGTTGACCATGCAACAATCTTCAAGCTTACCAGAACGGAACTCACAAATAGACGGCAAGCCACTTTTGTCAACAATTGAACATTTGCGGTATCAGTTGTGGTTAGAAACCACCCTGAATAAGTTGCAGATTCGCCTCAAAGATTATCTAATTTCTGTGGCTACTACGAACTCATCAGGAATGGCTACAGAAGCGGAAATTTTGCAAATTGTTGTCAATGAACTTCATAAAGGTTTAAGTGATAGTCTCATTGGGTTTACCCAGTGTATCGTAGGCATTGCCCTATTTGAACCACAGCAAACAGTTGGTCAAATCTCCTATATTTCCCATTCACCATCATTGACTGCCCCCAATTTAGAGGTAATACCCCAAACTGGGAAAAAGCTAACTCTGAGGGTCAATAAATCTATTAAGCTTAAAGACTTAGAGCAAATGGAGACTCAAGAATACCAAAGTGCTTGGTATTTATTTGAGAATACTAGGGGTCTAAAAGGATGGTTGATGATCAATACAAGCACTTTTTCATTTGATTGCAGGTTATTCAAGGATGCCTTTGCTCCTCTAAAATTGCAATTGATTACAAAAACTGTGGAAAATTGTCGTACAGCTTTAGTACAACTTCGACAAATACAATCTTGGCAGCAAAATTATCAACAGTTAGCTAATTTTAATCAGGAACTAGAACGCACGAATCAACTCAAAAATCAGTTTTTGGCTAATACCAGTCACGAAATCCGCACACCCCTGAGTTCGATTATTGGTTTTACTCATTTACTATTAGCACAAGGTTACGAACCTGACAAAGCCCGTCATCAAGAGTATTTACATATTATCCAATCTAGCGGTAAGCATTTACTCGGACTGATTAATGATATTTTGGATCTCTCAAAAATTGAAGCTAATCAGCTAGAAGTACAATGGGAAATTGTTGATGTTTCTACTTTGTGCCGGAATGTTTTAGCTTTAGTGAAAGAGAAAGCAGCGAATAAAGGTTTAACACTGCGTTTAGAAATGGAGGCTGATGTTAAAAATTTGATAGCTGATCCTTTGCGACTCAAGCAAATGCTATTGAATTTACTGTTCAATGCAGTTAAGTTTACTACAAAAGGTACTGTGGGTTTACAGGTTGCTAATCAAGACGGATTTTTGCGGTTTACAATTTGGGATACTGGTACAGGTATCTCTGGTGAAGATCAATCTCGACTATTTCAACCCTATAGTCAAGTAGTTAACCCCGCAGCCGGTCGTAATGAGGGGACGGGTTTGGGGTTAGTAGTGACTCAAAAATTGGCAGAAATTCACGGTGGTTTTTTGGAGTTAGAATCTGTAGTTAATCAAGGTTCTCGTTTTAGTATCCTACTACCAATTAAACCGACAGGGAAAGTTTTAGCAGCGATAGAAACAACAGCAGAATATGATTTAGAAGTAGTAACTCATCCTTGTGCTGATGACAATATGACTTCCCCACCGGTAATTTTGCTGGTAGAAGATGATTTACCAAATGGGGAATTAATGGGAATTTATTTCAAAAGATTGGGATATCAAGTAAATTGGGTGAAAAATGGCGCGGAAATGTTGACTAATCTCCAAGAAATAGAACCAACAGTTATTTTAATGGATGTAAGTTTACCTGATGCCAATGGTTTAAACTTAGTGCAGCAATTACGAGAAAACCCCCAGTATCAGCACATACCGATTATTGCTCAAACAGCAATGGCAATGAAAGGGGATAGAGAAACTTGTCTAGCTGCTGGTGTCAATGAGTATATTTCCAAACCGATTGATTTACAACTTTTAGCCAGTCTGATAGCTAAATATAGTCAAATTATTTGTCATAATCAGGATTTATAGGATTTAGGGATTTACAAGGTGATTTTTTGGATGATTTGTCTGTGATTTGTTAATTTGATTAGTTACTTCTAAATATCCTGAAAATCCTTTAATCCTGAACATCCTGATTCTGACAATATTTCTTGTATGGGACCGAGGATGACTAAAATAGAAGTGGTTAGGCGTTATGGGGTTTTAGTCGGATGAGTTGGACAGAAAAACTAGAGCAGTTAAAAGAGTTATTTACAGAAATGGATCAGGCTTTAATAGCCTATTCTGGGGGAGTTGATAGTACATTAGTTGCTAAAATTGCTTATGATGTGTTAGGCGATCGCGCATTAGCTGTAACTGCGGTTTCTCCTTCTCTATTACCAGAAGAATTAGAAGACGCGAAAATTCAAGCCGCAACTATCGGAATTTCTCATAAAGTTGTCCAAACACAAGAAATGGACAATCCCAATTACACATCTAATCCCGTAAATCGGTGTTATTTTTGCAAAAGTGAATTACACGATACCCTCAAACCTTTGGCTTTAGAGTTGGGTTATCCTTATGTAGTGGACGGTGTAAATGCAGACGATTTACATGATTATCGTCCCGGAATCCAAGCTGCAAAAGAAAGAGGTGCGCGATCGCCTTTAGCAGAAATCGGTGTGACTAAAGCCGAAGTTAGGCAAATTTCCCAACAACTGGGTTTACCTTGGTGGGATAAACCTGCTCAACCCTGTTTAAGTTCTCGCTTTCCCTACGGTGAAGAAATTACCATAGCCAAATTACAGCGAGTAGGAAGAGCCGAAATTTATTTACGAACCCTGGGTTGGCAAAATTTACGAGTCCGTTCCGAAGGTGATACAGCTAGAATTGAATTATCACCAGATAAAATTAAAGATTTTGTGATGACTACAGATTTACCAACTCTAGTATCCGCATTTCAAAACTGGGGATTTATCTATGTCACCTTGGATTTAGAAGGTTATCGTAGTGGTAAATTAAATCAAGTTTTACCTGAAGTCGCTTTAACAAACTAGGGCGTATTCTTCTAAACTTGATGATTGTCAACTTTAGAACAATTTACAGCACTTCCCGGTGTTATGAGGTACATATCTAGCGGGCAAGACTTCTACTGAGCTTGTCGATAGCGCAGCGTGGCGTTAGCCATAGTATGCCCGCACTACAAGAGTTTCATGATTCAACTTTGTACCTCATAAGAGCGGAAACCGCTGTATTACATAATGGCATGAATAACTATAAACAAAAAAAAGCTGAAAAAGGCAAATAACTATTTATTAGTAATTATGAAATTATCCAAAATCTAGAAAAATCTCAACTTATAGCTTAAACCTTTACCCCAACCTTGGACGTATTCCATAATGGCGATATTGCCAATAATCCCGCAAAATCCGGTCATGATCAAAGCATAAATTACCAGGAACACACCAAGGCTCAAAAATACCCACATTCTTAGCATCATCACCAGCAAAAGGTTCACCTATCGCTGTTGCTAAAAATACAATGCTAATCGTATGCTGACGGGGATCACGACGAGGATCAGAATAAACTAAAAACTGTTCTATTAACTCTACTTTTAAGCTTATTTCTTCCTCTGCTTCCCTGATTGCTGCCTTTTCTACAGGTTCACCGTAATCCACAAAACCACCGGGTAGCGCCCAACCTAAAGGTTGATTATGTCTTTCAATCAGGATAATTGGACGGTGAGGTCTATCAATTAATTCAATAATGATATCAACAGTGGGAGCAGGATTTCTATAAGTCATACAATTTAAAATTGTGAATTGTTTACGTATCAGCTTATTCTGACCATACCATGATAAATTCAAGGCGATAGCTTCTGGAGTCCGAAGGTATCCCATTCTGTTAGTTATATTTTAGGTTAAGTATGCCTTTTCCTCGCTCAAGTGGTATTTTACTGCATCCTAGTTCTTTTCCCAGTCGGTTTGGTATTGGGGATTTAGGTTTAGAAGCTTATCGTTTTATTGATTTTCTCAAACATAGTCACCAGCAATATTGGCAAGTTTTACCTCTTGGACCGACTGGTTACGGTAATTCTCCCTATATGTGCTACTCCGCAATGGCGGGAAATTACTTTTTGATTAGTCCAGACAAGTTACTAGAGGAGGGTTTGTTAACTCAAGCAGATTTAACTGATTTACCAGATTTTCCCGTAGATAAGGTAGATTTTGCCGAAGTTATCTCTGTTAAGGTCAATCTCCTGATTAAAGCTTGCGAGGATTTTAAAACTAAAGCAAATTCAACTCAAAAACAAGCTTTTGCTCAGTTTTGTACTGATAAAAGCTATTGGTTGGATAATTATGCCCTATTTATGGCACTTAAAGATCACCAAAATGGTAAAAGCTGGCATAATTGGCAACCAGAATTAGCCAAGCGTGAACCAGCAGCTTTAGCCAAAATTGCACAAGATTTAGCGGAGGAGATTTTTTATTACAAGTTTGTCCAATATGAGTTTTTCCGGCAGTGGACAGAACTTAAAAACTATGCTAATGAGAACGGTATAGATATTATTGGTGATATCCCCATTTATGTAGCTCATGATAGTGCTGATGTGTGGGCTAATCCTGATATTTTCGCTTTAGATGAGGAAACGGGAGAAGTAGCTTTAATGGCGGGAGTACCACCAGATTACTTTAGCACCACCGGTCAATTATGGGGAAATCCGGTTTATAACTGGGAAGAATTGCAAAAGCAAGACTTTAAATGGTGGATATTACGCTTTGAGGCGATGCTGGATTATGTAGATATAATTCGCATTGATCACTTCCGGGGTTTTGAGGCTTATTGGGCTGTACCCCAAGGGGAAACAACCGCTATGAATGGCGAATGGATTGAAGCCCCTGGTGTAGCCTTGTTTGAAACCATTAGAAAGCAATTAGGTAAGTTACCAGTTTTAGCGGAAGATTTGGGAATTATTACCCCAGAAGTGGAAGCACTGCGAGATCAGTTTGAGTTTCCAGGAATGAAGGTACTACAGTTTGCTTTTGGTTCTGATCCCGGTAATCCTTTTTTACCCTTTAATTACAGTCGCAATGCTGTAGTTTATACTGGTACTCACGACAATGATACGACTTTAGGCTGGTTTAATACTGCGAATGATTACGAAAAGCAAAATTTATTGTTGTATTTGGGTTGTATCAGTCCTGATGGGATAAACTGGGATTTAATTAGATTAGCTTTAAGTTCTATCGCTAACCAAGCGATCATACCTTTGCAGGATGTATTAGGTTTAGGAACTGATGCACGCATGAATTTTCCGAGTACGGCGGAGGGAAATTGGGAATGGCGTTACCAAGCAGGTGTATTAACGCAACAATTAAGCGATCGCTTAAAAACTCTCACCCTCCGCTGTGGACGCGCTCCTAAACAACCATAAATTAGACAATTCTGGATTTGAGATGGGCAATTTTGGCTTAATCCCCACTCAATACCTGATGCTTTGGCCATTTTTTTTCTGGGTTGGTTTAATTGACGTAAACCTCCATTTTTTGGCGAAATCACTAGGATATGACAGTAAGCCAAAATCCAAAATTTAATAATTTCTGAGTTAGTTTAGTTTAGCAGCGATCTTGATTTCTTCAGCTTTCCCAAGTTCTCCCATTTGCTTTGCTTCCTGCTGGTTAACACTCATTAACACACCACCAGCATTATCAGTTTTCACTGTTAGTTGTTGAGTGGCTTTCCAAGTGCGACTAGAACCCTCTGGTAAAACTCCCTCAAAGGCGGTTTTACCATCCGTAACCACGCTAATCCAAGATGAGGCTTTTAAGGTAACACCAACTTGTACAGACTGATCTTTCTTACTACTGGCCAGTTTATTATTATTTGTTTCTTGCCCCGTTGACTTTGGCTCTGTCTTTAGTTCAATTTGGCGGTTACTTGCCTGCAATGTGGAATTATTCAATAACTGCGATAAACCATTCACAGAGCAGAAAATCAGCACAATATAGAGCAAGTAAAGATGTATAGGACGTAATTGAGGAATAGCTCGGTCTTTCCAAGTAGATTGCAAACCTACTGATTGAGAACCAATAGGGAAATGACTAGCAAATTCCCCTCCTTGAATTCCTAAAGCGTCTGCAAACTGTCTAATTAAGCCTTGAATATAAATTGGTTCTGGTAATTCGCTTAACTTACCTTCTTCAATCGCTTGCAAAAGTCTTCGAGGAATCCTGGTTAATACAACTAACTCATCAAGAGTTAAATCCTTTTCCTGCCGCAGAGAAGCTAGTTGAGTGCCAAGTTGCACCAACTTCTCGGCTTGGTGTTCCTTGATAGAAGGTTTGATTGGCTGTTCATCCTTCTTTCTGAACCATTTCATGTTTTCCCTTTACTCCTTAACTTGGCTTTGTCTTAATAGGTGTGTGACTTATCTGCTTATTTAAAAAACTCATCTCATCTTCAGTTAGATGACGATATTTACCAACTGGCAACAACGGTATTTTTGAAGCTTTTAACTGAATTGAACCAATGGCTGTGCGATGTAGCTTGATCACTGGATATCCTAATTGTGATGCTACACGGCGAATTTGCCGATTTCTGCCCTCCTGTAAAACAATCTCTAAACAGCTTTGATCACGGTAAGTTTCAATTAAATGCACCTGAGCAGGTCTGGTAATTTTTTCTTCTAAAACTACACCCTGACTCCACATTTTAAGAACGGTTGCTGGAGGATGTCCTTGAACAACAACACGATAAGTCTTACAAATACTATGACTCGGATGGGTAAGTCCATAAGTCAATTCCCCATCATTTGTCAAAATCAATGCTCCTGTGGAGTCTACATCTAAACGACCAACAGGGTGAATGCCCAATCCGGCTCTTAACTCTAATGGTAGCAAATCCAACACCGTTGGTCTTCCTTGCGGATCATGGCAAGTAGATACAAATCCTGCCGGTTTATGCAGTAATAAATACATTAACGATGGCCGCTGTTGTGACAGTACAGGTTGACCATCAATAAATATTTTGTCCTGGTGGGGATCGACTTTTTGTCCTAAATGTGCCAATATTCCATTAACAGACACCCGTGATTGCCTAATCATTTCTTCAGCTTCACGACGGGAAGCAATACCCAATTGAGCTAGAATTTTTTGTAACCGTGCCTCCATATCTAAGTTGTGAATTTTTTACGGAATACTGAGACTACTCATGTTTGCACTTTGTTATTAACAAACTTCAGTGCTACAGTTAAGAACTGGTTAAGATAGTCAATAACTGAGCATATTTACATTCACAGACTCGTCGAAAAATGATAGAACCAAGTTTCTCAAATACAAATAACAGAAAAATCAGGGTAATTACAAAAGTTCTCACATCAGCAATCAAGCTATGGTTAAGAACCCAATTAACTCAAGTATCTCATTTAGAGGTACAGATAGAAGCCAGCGATCGCCAACTTCTTTCCGGTCGGATTCCTAGAGTATCCATTTCTGCTAGTCACGCAGTGTATCAAGGTCTTCAGATCACACAAATCGAACTTCAGGCAGAAAACATCCAGCTTAACGTTGCCTCAATACTAAAAGGACAACCGTTACAATTGTTAGAAATAGTTCCTGTAGTCGGTAAGCTGATAGTTGAGGAACAGGATCTGAATAACTCTCTGTCATCTCCATTATTATTGACGGCTGTAAATGATTTACTGGTTACACTATTAGCAGAATACAGCCTAAATTCCAAGGCCATTACTTGGCGAAAAATCACCCTTGACAATCAGGTATTGATCCTGCATGGTATCCCAATCTCTGAGACTGATGGGGCATTCTTCCATATTAATTTAGGCTTAGAACTACTCAATGGCCAAGAACTGCAATTCACACAAGTTCAGGTCAAGAGCCATCAAGAGCTTATTTTAGAAAGGAATTCTCCTTATATTATAAATCTGGGAACGGACGTTGATATCCAAGAAATTTCTTTGATACCAGGACAACTGAGTTGCTATGGACGCATTAACGTTAACCCATAACTATTAAAAAATCAAAACTCAATATTCCCTGAATTTAATTTAAATTATATGACTATTTTGATCAACATTGACAACTGGAGATTATATCTTATTCTAAATAATTTTATCGTGTTTTTTCTAAGAGAGGCAAAAGTAAGGTGACAAAATAATACACTAGAGGAGCAGTAAAAATATAACTATCGGTGCGATCTAAAATCCCACCATGTCCGGGGATTAATTGTCCTGAATCTTTGACTCCGGCATCACGTTTAAGCAAAGATTCTGTTAAATCACCTAATAAACTAGCAATACCAATAATTAAACCCAATGCTAAACCCGTGATTAACCAGTAGGGAAAATGAAGAAAGTAAGATCCGGCTATAGCAACAGCTACACTAGCCGCAATGCCAAAAACTGCCCCTTCTACAGTTTTTTTCGGACTAATATCTGATAACCGAGTTTTCCCGAAAAATTTGCCAATAATATAAGCACCAATATCCGCAGCCCAAATACACATAAACGCAACGATAGTAGCTGTTAAACCTGTTGGCAAAGAATTCAAATGGCCTTGTCCAATATCGTACCAATTGGATGGCCAGTAACCACTCAAAGGCAGATTACTGGTAATATCATGACCAATCCCGCGTAACCGTACCCAGTAACTTGGTAAATAACCTACATAAAATAAACCCATAATAGAAGCGGAAATATCGGCAATTGTCGCTAATTTAGGTTGAAAAAGTAGGTAAAAACAAATAAGCGTACCTGCTACTGGCATAATGGCATCAGCTAAACTCCCATCAAGGGTACAAATTGCCAATAAAACTTGACTGACAAACATAGTAGTTTTTATTGAGGGTGTCATACCTCTAGAGCGCACCAAATTAAAATATTCTTGTTGACCTAAAAATACAACAATAGCGATCGCCATTGTAAAGTACCAACCCCCTAAGAGGGTTGCAGATAGCGCCATGATAATCGCAATAATTCCACTAATAATTCGAGGCCAGGGCATAGGATAGTATTTTGGATTTGAGATTTTGGATTTTGGATGGCATCCAAAACCGAAAACCGAAGGAATTTAATCTAATTTTTCAGCACTCAGAATGAAAATGGGATCACCTGCGACAAAGGCTTGAGAATAGCCTCGTGTTTCCAAGCGATTAACCCCCGACTGTACAACTTCAATATTTCTAGCTCTCAACTGAGAAAAGCTTTGAGAAATAGCATACAGACTTTCTAGATTAGCAGCAGTAGCAACCACTCGACCAAAGGTCGGTAAATATTGCCACCCAGCTTGGACAATTTCCTGTATGGCTTTTCCTCCCTCAATGCAGATGCGATCAGGTCGTAACTTGATTTGATCTAAACACTCTGGGGCGCTACCTTCAATAACTTCGACGTTTTTAACTTCAAAGCGATCGCAGTTACGTTTAATTAAGTTAGCCACATCCTCATCCCTTTCAATGGCGATTACCCGTCCTTGGGGACACAATAAACCCACCTCTATAGGAATTGTACCCGTTCCTGCGCCAATATCCCACAATACCGAATCTGCTTGTAGTCGCAGTTGGGAAATCAACAGCAATCTTAATTCTCGCTGACTCAGGGGAATACCTGGTAAATTCTCAAATAATTCATCGGGAATACCTGGGGTAATGTACGGCCAAAGTTGGGAAGGCATAAGCAATTCAAAATTAAGAATTAAAAATTAAAAATGGAGTATGACTCACGCCTACTGGCTTTGAATCGTCTATGGTATTCTGAGGTTTATTTGCCAGGGATGGGAATTCGTTGATCTTATTTTGGACTATGGACGCTCTTTCTGCACCTTTTCCTGGCAATATTCCTCGGCGTTATTGTTCTTACCTGTTTGGGGTGCAGGCTTTTCGATGATATCCAGTATGTATTTCGTTAACTATGGAAATAATTCGTAATTAGGACAACACCATTGAAAAATAATAAATCCGTGATCATAAATTTGTTAGAATCACTCAGAGAAGGATTCAAATCCGCCAAAATAATTAGCGTTGTCACAATAGCATTTTCTCTCACTGCTTGTACCAGTACCTCAATTACACCACAATTAAAAACGAATAGCGAAACTTTAAAAGTTGCCATTCCTGACAATCAAGTTAAGCCAAAATTACAGGAAGCTGCTAAAACTGAAAATCTTACTTTTACCGTTCCTGCTAAATATCAAGCAAAAACACTTTATCAAGTCGAACCCAGCAATAAAGAGAAAGTCATTGCTTTAACCGTTGATGATGGTCCTTGGCCAAAAACAACTTTAGAAATGTTGGATATTTTCCAAAAAAATCATGTTAAAGCGACATTCTTTTGGGTAGGAAGCGCCTTACAAGAAAATCCCGAAATTGGCAAACGAGTTGTAGCCGAAGGCCACGCCATTGGTAATCATACCTGGCATCATTGGTATCGAAATATGGATGAGGCCACAGCTAAAAGTGAAATTGAGCGTACAAATGACCTCATTTATCAAACTACAGGCGTTAAAACATCTTTTTTCCGTCCCCCAGGAGGCTATTTAAACAATGGATTAGCCGCTTATGCTAAAAGCCAAAAAAACTCCGTTGTTATGTGGTCAGTGACTTCAGCAGACACAGATCCTCATGCAAAATATCAAGTATTTGTAAAAAATGTTCTTAGAGATGCTAAACCAGGGGCAATTGTATTAATGCACGATGGTGGCGGGAATCGCTACAGAACAGTAAAAGCCTTGCCAGAAATAATCACCGGACTTAAACAGCAAGGCTACCGATTTGTGACAGTTCCCGAACTCTTAGAAATGCAGCATTGAAAATTGTTACTCAGTGACAACGGAAGTACAGACTTGAGATTCTTGCCAAAGTTTATACAAAAAAAACTCTGCACTATAGCTCATAGTCGTGACAAATACGCCTACAGCATCATTATTACCATCAGATAACCAAGAACCATCCAAGGTAACTTCTAAGTATTCAGCATCACAGTTACATAAACCAATGATTTCACTGTCATGGCGATTTACCTCCGTTTTCAGTCTTTCTACTCCCGGCAAATCAAGAGGTAGCAAAAAGGATGCTGTGGTGGGTTCGACACGCAAAGCTTGACTGAGACGCAGTGCTAAAATCACTCTCTGCGCTACCCATTCTTCTAGAGACTGAGTGAGACACTCTAAATAAAAACTGTTATCTGTGTAATTTAATTTCAGCATTCCTCTTGCTCTCCTGTTATTCCAGGTTTGCTTGCATATCAATCCAAAACTTTTCTGCAAATGTCACTGTTGGGTGAACAGGTGCTTTAGGTAATTTCCGCAGGGACATCCCAGCTTCAGCCAGTGTTTTATCGCCTTTACGAGAATTACATCTTTCGCAAGCTATGACTACGTTATCCCAAGTATGTCGGCCGCCTTTAGATCGGGGGATGACATGATCTAGGGTGAGATGTTTGTTAGTACCGCAATATTGACAACTACTATGATCTCGGCGCAAAACCTCCCGACGATTGACTGGCGGGATTTTCCACATCCGTTCCGTAGCAGCAATTTTTAAGCGGATGTGTTTGGGTACAGATAGGACGAATCTAGATGAGTGAATTAACCAACCGCCTTCTGTAGAAAATTCCAATGGTTCGGCTTTATTGCTAACTAGCAACACTATCGCCCGCTTGATATTTACCCGACACAGTGGTAAGTAATTCTGGGAAAACACGACCACAGATTGCTCTAATACTTGGATTGCGCTTGTCACAGCCTGACTCCTTATAAAAAAACCCCCGCTTCTGATTTAGACGCAGCGGGGGTTAACAATTGACCTGATGGTTTTTCGTCTTATTTTGGTACAGCATTTCTTGACTTGTACCTCCCGCTTTTGATCTGTCTTTGTGGTTTTCTATTGGGCAAATTTATGCTGGGATATTTAAAATCATAATTGCCTTTTGTTTTTTGCCCTTGATGTTGGCTATCCTGTCCCATAAATAAATTCTCCA
The DNA here is from genome assembly GCA_903848645.1 of uncultured cyanobacterium. GTDB lineage: Bacteria > Cyanobacteriota > Cyanobacteriia > Cyanobacteriales > Nostocaceae > Dolichospermum. The sequence continues at coordinate 16,700 of CAINGU010000082.1, forward strand.
CGTCCGCAGCAGCAAATTCCCAACTGCCGAGGCATTTGGTTGCTTGTGAAGAGGTAGAGATGGGATAAATGGATTTCACAGAAAATTTCACCTATTGAACATTCCTTTAAACATACTACACTTGTATTACTATCCTGTCTATACCTATAAGGAGAAAAAATCATGCCTACCATCACACGTACCCCAACAACTGATATGGAAGTTACCAGTATTCGTCTCGAACGGGAACTAAAGGAGAAACTCAAAGATATTGCTGGCAATCAAGGATATCAATCTTTAATTCGAGATATCCTCTGGAATTATATCCAGCAAAAATCAGGTGAATGGAAACCCCGGTTTTCTAAATCTGATATTCGCGCTAGTATTGCTGCTGTGGCGCAACAAGAAGAGCGTTGTGTCCTCACAGGTAAATTAATTGAACCCCAACAGTCAATGTTATTAGGATTGACGAGGAATGGTGATATGGTTCCCCTCAGTCTTGAGAGTTTGGCTGGCTAGTCGATAATTTTAGTTAATTTTACCCAGATGCTATTCTAGTCACTGGGTAAAATCCAAATTTTTAGATTTATTTAATACAGTTTCCCGGATTAAGTAGGCTTTCCAGTGTTAATTCGGATGCAAACCATAAGATTTCTAAGTTAATTATAGAGGAATTACGGTTTATCTCCAGTTCAAGACAAGATATCCTGAATCCCAGGTTCACTAAATATCAAACTCTCAAATATTATTTTCATAATTCGTTACGAAAGTAAATAATTCTACTTTCCAATTTTTCATGATTTAGCTGATTAGCTAGAGGACTCCTATTTGGTTTTTGTAGATCCTGTATAGCAGCCTATAGCTAAGGTAACGGAAGCTAGAACCAAAGTATTATGCGCTGTATACTTAAAAATAGGTATAATTTACTCTCGTATGCTGGTTGTCCACATAAGTAATTAAAACATTATCTAAAAGCGTCAAAGTAATGAAAAAACATTTATTATCACCGCAAAAATATATAAATAATGAAGAACAACGACATACATCTTCAGGTAATCTGATGCAACAAGAGGAAGAAATTACTCATGTATTAGCACAAAGGATTAATACAATCATTGCTAATAGTCCGGTAAGATCCTCCATGCTGTCAGATATTGCTCATGCAGTAGGAGCAGCATTTAACATAGATTGTTGCTTGGTTACGGTAGTAAGTGATATATCTGATGAAATAATAACTGCTCATTGGTGTAGTGAACAATTCCTGGGTTTATCCCCAACTAAAGAGATGTTATCTCAGGAAGAATTGCTGTTTGAGTTACCAGTGGTGCAATGTGCAGATAAAAAATTGACTATTGAAGATATTTCTATTATTCAAAAAACCTTAGTCAGTGGTTGGCAAGATATACCACTAGCAATGAAGGCTATTTTGGCAATTTCTACCAGATTTGCTGGTCATAGTAATGGTGTAATTAGTTTGATTAAATTCCGATCTTATCAATGGCAAGAATCAGAAATCAGAGGATTACAATCAATAGAATCATGTTGTGCGATCGCCTTTGCTCAAGTTGCACAATCACAGATTTTAGCTACTCAAAAACAACATCTACAAAAAGCTAATCAGCATCAAAGTTTAATTCAAAAATTAACTATCCTCAATCGTAGTAACTTGGAGTTGAATCAAATGCTCCAGTTAGTGATTAATTCTACTGCTGAGGCTTTAGAAGTAGATCGGGGTTTACTGATTTTATTCAAATACGCAGATCCACTATTTAGAAAACTTCCCAAGCAACAAATACCCAATGTGAAAGCAACTTTAGTTGGAGCATGGACTAAGGACACATATACTAATGCCGTGGGTAAATTAGATAACTTAGATCAGTCTTTCTGGGTATCTGATTGTAGCTTATGTCAGCGTCTATTTACAGAACCAGGAAAACCAATCATGACTAATAATTGTGAAGAGAAAAATACTAGTAACCCTGCGGCTTTGTTTGCTATTGAACAGTTTCCTAACACGCTATTAATGCCATTAGAAAGCCAAGGTAAGGTTTTAGGATTTGTAGTTTTACAACAAGCAACTACTCGCAATTGGGAAACAACAGATTTGAATTTGATAGAAATGCTTTGCGCTCAATTAAGTGATGCTGTCATTCAGTCCCAAACATTGCGACAAGTGCAAACTTTAGTAGATGAACGAACTGAACAACTCAAGCGCAGTTTAGAAGTGCAAGCAAAATTGTATGAAAGAACAAGACAATATGTAGAGCAACTACAACAACTTAATGAACTTAAAGATGAATTTCTTAGCAATATCAGCGATCGCTTGCGCTACCCTCTGACAAATATGCTCATGTCTATTCGTAATTTACGTTTACCAGGAATATCTCCAGAACGTCAAGACCGATATTTAAATATCTTAGAGTCAGAATGTACTAAAGAAATTAACTTAATTAATGATTTATTAACCCTACAAAAACTAGAATCTCATCAAGAACCACCACAATTTGAAAGCCTAGATTTAAATACTAAAATTCAAGACCTCTTCACCTCTTTTGATCAACAACTCACAGATAAAAAATTAAGTATTTCGGTAGAATTACCCAATCAAACTTTAAAATTGCAAACAGAAGTAGAGAGTTTCGACCGCATCATCCAGGAACTGTTAACTAATGTCTGTAAATACTCTGAGCATGATACAACTGTCCGCGTACAAGTCACTCATCAAGTTGCAGATGAACTTGATCAAGTTATTATTAAGGTAACAAATACTGGACGGGGAATATCTGAAGAAGAAGCGGCTTATATCTTCGATAAATTCCGTCGTGGTAAAGGCCGCTGGATTCCCGGAACTGGCTTAGGACTTGCTTTAGTTAAGTCTTTAGTGCAGCATCTCAATGGAGCGATCGCTGTTGAGAGTATTCCTATTGCTAATTCCCAACTGTGCGAAATTAGTTTTACACTCACTCTCCCCCTATCTTCTCTACCAATTAACTCATATTCACAAAAAGTGACTACAGAAAATGGGAATTGATTCTTCTACCTCAGATCATGACACCTTCGCCCAAGTAGCTATCCAAGTTGATAAATTATCAGAGAGACAGCGCCAAATCAGTGCCAAAATCCAAATTCCTCAACCAGTAGAAAAAGTTTGGCAGATTCTCACCGATTATGAATCATTACCTGACTTTATCCCCAATCTCGCCAAAAGCTCTCTTCTCGAACATCCCAATGGTGGGATTAGACTAGAACAAATTGGTTCTCAGAGTTTACTCAACTTTAAATTCTGTGCGCGTGTAGTTTTAGATTTAGAAGAGTTATTCCCCACACTAATCCAATTCAATATGGTAGAAGGCGATTTTAAAGGCTTTTCTGGTAGTTGGTGCTTAGAGCCTTATACCCTCAGTGAACAACAAGGAACAACTCTATGCTACACAATCCAAATTTGGCCTAAACTAACTATGCCTATATCAATTATCGAACGTCGTCTCAGCAAAGACCTACAAACCAATCTCTTAGCAATTCGTCAGCGGGCTGTAGCTGTAGAAGTCATAGTCTAACAAAACTAAATTCTGTAGATATTCCGATACAGGAACTACAGAAACATTAAAGGGACAGAGAAAGGCTTTTTTCTTTCTCTATCCCTTTTGTAATACCCCCAAGGGAATTCGAATCCCTGTTACCTCCGTGAAAGGGAGGTGTCCTAGGCCTCTAGACGATGGGGGCTTGTTTCTCTTCACTTTTAATAATATAGCGGGTTTTTTCGAGAATGTCAATAGGTTTTGGAAAAATTTTTTTACAGCAGAAAAGGGGGTAGGGGGCAGGGGAGAAAAATTGATCTTGTCTTTTGTCAGGAACAATAAATTATTTGGAAATTTCTGGTTTGTACTGGAGGGGGTTCAAACTTCCGAGTACAATTTTTGTAAAGTTAATATTTATGATTCTGTACAGAGGATTTTGAAATTAATGGCTCAAAATCTACAACATGGAAGCACCTTTTGAAATCACCGTCCAGATGGTGATCACTGTTTTTGCAGGCATTAGCGCCCAGGTGATGGCTGCATATTTCAAATTACCCAGCATCGTCTTACTACTCCTATTAGGTATCCTTTTAGGTAAAGACGGGCTAGGAGTATTACAACCGCATTTACTAGGCACAGGATTAGAAGTGATTGTTTCCCTAGCAACGGCAATCATTTTGTTTGAAGGTGGACTCAAATTAGATCGGCAGGAGTTGGGCAAAGTTTCCGTCAGTCTCCAGTTACTCGTCACCCTGGGAACACTTATTACTCTGTTAGGGGGTAGTCTCGCAGCGCATTGGTTAGGTGAGTTTCCTTGGAATATAGCAGTTCTCTATGCGTCTATTATCGTTGTTACTGGACCAACTGTAATTGGTCCGTTAATTCGACAAATTAATGTAGATCGACAAGTAGCAACGCTATTAGAAGGAGAAGGGGTTCTAATTGATCCAGTGGGCGCTATCCTGGCTTACGTTGTCCTAGATACCATTTTAAATGGTGATACAGACCCCATTAATGCCATTATTGGTCTAATTTTGCGTTTCGCTGTGGGTGCGGGCATTGGTGGCGTTGGTGGGTACTTAATGAGTTGGATGTTCAAACGCGCCAATTTTATCTCCTTTGAACTCAAAAACCTGGTTGTACTGGCAGTGTTATGGGTGTTGTTTACCCTAGCGCAAATGATTCGCTCTGAATCGGGAATTATGACTACAGTGGTAGCTGGAGCGGTATTTGCCAATTCTTCAGTTCCAGAAGAACGTTTATTGCGAAGCTTTAAAAATCAACTGACAATTCTCAGCGTTTCTGTTTTATTCATCCTCCTAGCGGCTGATTTATCTATTGCCAGCGTTTTGGCTTTAGGTTGGGGGAGTTTGTTTACTGTTTTGGTGTTAATGTTTGTGGTTCGTCCCATTAACATTATTTTGTGTACTTGGAATAGTGATCTGAATTGGCGACAAAAACTGTTTTTAAGTTGGGTTGCACCTAGAGGAATAGTTTCTGCCTCTGTGGCTTCTTTATTTGCAATTTTATTGACGCAGCGGGGCATTAATGGGGGTGACTCGATTAAAGCTTTAGTCTTTTTGACCATTATCATGACGGTTTTTTGCCAAGGTTTAACCGCTGGGTGGTTGGTAAAATGGTTACGAATTACCTCTAAAGATGCAACTGGGGCGGTAATTGTCGGCTGTAATCCCTTGGGTTTATTAATTGCTCGCTTTTTTCAAGAACGAGGAGAAAGTGTAGTGATGATTGATACTGACCCGGAACGTTTAGCTCAAGCTGAAGCCCAAAATCTCCGGGTAATTGCTAGTAGTGCTTTGGATGGGGAAATACTGGAAGAAGCTGGGATTGGTTCTATGGGGACTTTCTTGGCTATCACAAGTAATGGTGAGGTGAATTTTGTCTTAGCACAACGGGCTGCTGAGGAATTTAATCCCCCCTGTGTTTTAGCTGTATTTCCCCGTCATCCTCAAGGTTCTCCTGTGGTTAATAGTAAAGTTGAGCAAGCTTTTGTGTCTGATTTACCAGTAAAAACTTGGAATGAATATTTGAGCAGTGGACAAATAAAGTTGGGAACAACAACATTAAATGCAGCAGAATTTGATTCTCAACAACAACACATACAAGAAAAAATTCGAGATGGGATTTTAGTCCCATTATTGTTAGAAAGACAAGAACGTTTACAGGTAATGTCGGCAACTCAAGAGTGGGAAATTGGCGATCGCATTATCTATCTATTATATGATGCCCGCCCTAATCTTTTAAAACTTCTTTCTGGGGCTAGTCAATCTACACCCCTAACTGTGGAAACATTGGCAGAAGTTGAAGAAGTAAAAGTTAAACAAGTTTAGATTTTAAGCCAGGAGTCAGGAGTCAGTAGTCAGTAGTCAGTAGTTCGGAAGAAAGAAGAAAGAAGAAAGAAGAAAGAAGAAAGAAATTTCTCCCCTCCTCCCTGCCTAAATTTGCAAAGTCAAGGTTTAACAGCTTACCCCCATAATCTTCTTCCTGCTTTTCCTTGTAATCTTTCATGGGTATCTTTTAGTAAAGTGGGAATATCTAGATTTTCTGGACATTTGGGTAAACAATCACCACATTCTGTACAACGGTTAGCTTTCATTCCTGGAAACCAATGACCGGCATTTTCAAACATTCCATAACGATATTTGCCATAATCTGTCATATCATAAGCTACGGCTAAATTTCGTAATCTTAAAACTTCGGGAATATGAATATTTTCGGGGCAAGGTAAACAGGCATAACATTGACTACATTTATCAGTTAATAAAACAGTATTTTGCTGATTTTCTAATTTTTCCAAGATAGATATTTCGGTTTTTGTTAATTCATTTTGATGATCAAAAAGTTCTGGATATATTACTAATTCTTCGGGTTTTGCTGGTCCGATACTCAAGGTAGTAATGCGGTTATCACTAAGCGAAAAACGATAATTTAAATCTAATGGTGTGCAGGGATGACAAAGTTCTTTTAATGTTTGAGATGGAGTATATAATTTTCCGCCTTTATCAGCAGGGGAAATAATAAAAACCCCCATATCTTTCTCTGTTGCTAACTGAATTGCGGGGGCATTATGTTGAAAAAAATAGTAATAATGGAGATTAATAAATTCAAAAAAGTCTGTATTTATAGCTGCTAAAATTACATCTAATGAACCGTGGGTAGAAAAACCAATATGTCGCACTCTCCCATCATTTATAGCTTCCTGTACTGCTTGCATACAGCCATTTTTAGATTTTACCCATTCTAAATGTTGCCAAGTATTTAATCCATGAATTCCTAAACAATCCAGATAATCTAAATTTAATCGCTTTAAAGATTCATCAATATACTGACTCATGCTGTCAGCATCAGGTGTAGGGGGAATTTTAGTAGTAATATAAAGTTGGTGACGGGGTACTGATAAACCAGCTTTTATAGCTTTACCCAAATATGCTTCGCTGTCACCATAACCTCTAGCTGTTTCTAGATGATTAATTCCTAAAGATAAAGCTTTTTCAATAGTCTCCTGGACATTTTCGCTATCAGTTAAATAGCGCATTGTTCCCAAAGAAAAAACCGAAATGTGTAAATTAGTTTTACCAAAACGACGATATTGCATAGTTAGAGAATCAAGGACTCAGAAGTTACTGAGTTAGGAGGAAGAAGAAAGAGTAAGCATCGGCAATGCTTCTGGCACTGATGTCACTGCTGTACTTCCGCTTGGCATTCTTTCAGTACCATAGCAATAAATTCAGGGTTCTGTTTTCAAGGAAGTTTATATTTAATTTCAGTTATTAAAAAACAATCCTTGAGGAATAGATTAAGCACCACGGTTTAATGATACTTCTACTTGTTTAAATTCGGCATCCAGACGTTTCTTGAGTTTTTCAGGAACGGGACGATTAGGATAAGAACTGTAGTGTCCTGCAAGGGAATTCAGGGCTGTTCGCATGGTTGTAAAAGAGCCAAGAGTTGCAACAGAAGTATTGCGCTGATAGCGAGCCGAAAAGTCATTGATTTTTTGGCGTGCTTCTGCTTGCAGGGCGGCTTTATCAGGAGAATCTTGTGGTAATTCTATGGCTTGTCTCAAAGTATTGACTACAGCTAAGGTATCTTGACGATAATCCCCAGTTAAACTATCTGGACTACCACTACAGCCAACTAAGCCGATAACTAAAACTAAAACCAGAGAAAGCAGACGCGACCAATAGCTTTTCATAAGCATTAACTCAAAAAACAAATAAATCAAAATCCATCCTATCTTGGATTGGTGTACAGGGGATAGGAGATCAATCAATTAAAAATTCAAAATTCAAGAAAACTCTTACCTAGTCCCCAGTCCTCAATTACCCATTATCTATTACCCGATACAAAGTATCCCTTTGTTGGTAAGGTCTTTTGAGAGAAGCGATCGCATTTTGTAAAGTTTCTACTTCCATACAAGTACCACCTACAGCCCCGGCCATTGTGGTAATGTGTTCTTCCATTAATGTACCGCCGATATCATTACAACCCCAATTTAAGGCTTTTGTAGCACCGTCTAGCCCTAATTTTACCCAACTGGGTTGATGATTGGGTATACAATTTCCGAGGTAAATTCTAGCCACAGCCGTTAATAGCAGGGAATCAGCGAGAACTGGTTGATCTCTTCCTACCCGACGACGTAAGGATTTAGGTGCTTCTTGACCAACGAAGGGTAAGACAATAAATTCGGTAATTCTCGCAGGATATCCTGTTTCTATGGCTGTTTGTTGGAGCGATCGCAATTTTTCTAAATGGCCAATTTGTTGTTCTGGGGTTTCAATATGTCCAGATAACATGGTACTAGTAGTAGGTACACCTAATTTATGGGCTGTACTCACAATTTCTAGCCAAGTTGCTGTATCAATCTTTTCGGGACACAATACCCGTCTCACTTCATCATCTAACACTTCTGCGGCTGTTCCGGGCATAGAACCGACACCAGCATCACGCAAAGCTATAATCACATCAGTGTATGAAATTCCGTCTAATCTGGCGATAAATTGGATTTCCTGGGGAGAAAAAGCGTGTAGATGGAGGTGAGGAAATTCACCTTTGATAGTATCTACCAGCTTGAGATAATACGGTAAAGACTTACCATTGATTTGCGCTTGTGGGTGTAATCCCCCTTGCATACAAATTTCCGTCGCTCCTCGACGCGCTGCATCTGTAGCTTTTGCCAAAATCTGCGCCCAGTCTAACCAGTAAGCATCTGAATCACCATCATCCCGCCGAAATGCACAAAAACTACAATGTTGCTCACAAATGTTAGTAAAATTAATATTCCGATTAATTATGTAAGTGACAGAATCACCGACTTGTTTTTGTCGTAGTTGATTTGCTGTAGCCTGAATATGAGCGATCGCTTGTGGGTCAGTCTGTTTTAGTAAAAATACTCCATCATCAGGGGATATATTATCCTCTGTCAAAGCACGATCAAGAATTGTTTCAAAAGTAATTTTCGTCACATTATATCTCGAAAAACTAAATTATTACTATTGTAATTCTGCCAGTAAAGTCAATTTTAAGTTTAAGTTTAAGTTTTTGCTGTTGTCACCAAGAAAATTATTGTTATGAGGTACATATATAGCGGGCAAGACTTGTACTGAGCTTGTCGATAGCGCAGCGTGGCGTTAGCCATAGTATGCCCGCACTACAAGAGTTTCATAATTCAAGTTTGTACCTCATTAGAGCGAAATCTGCTGTATACTTATTGGCTAATAATTTTACGAGTATTGGTACTTTATTTAGATGAAATGAGTTGCAACATTTTTTAAGGCTATGTACTGAAATTTATCTTTCAGAGATGATGACTCTTTACAAATTTACTGTCAAGCTTTATCTACTCCCTGGCAAAACGTAAAATTTACCAACTGTTTATCTTATACCAAGAATATTGTACTCTATTGATAGTCAACCTTTATACAGACGATTTGGCAATTTAAAATTTACTACTTATTTTATGAATACAAACTCGTCCAATTCCCTATTAGCAGTCCCTATTGGTGCATTGAAGATTGCTGAATTTACGTCAGATCATATCACTGGAAACAATCCCATTCTCTTATCTTTAGTTATTCCTACTTATAAAGAGCGTGACAATATCGAAAATGTGGTCAATATCTTAACTGGGTTACTAAATGAGGCTATTCCTGGTGATTATGAACTGATTGTAGTGGATGATGATAGCCCCGACCGGACTTGGGAAGTAGCACAATCTTTAATACCAGCTTATCCTCAGTTACGGGTAATGCGAAGGCAAGATGAACGCGGGCTATCTTCAGCAGTAATTCGTGGCTGGCAAGCTGCAAAAGGGCGTATACTGGGTGTGATTGATGGCGATTTGCAGCATCCTCCAGAAGTATTAACACAACTTTTGCAAAAGATAGAAGAAGGGGCGGATTTAGCTTTAGCTAGTCGTCATGTAGACGGTGGTGGTGTCAGTAGCTGGAGTGTAATTAGACGCTTTTTGTCTCGCGGGGCGCAGGTATTAGGGTTAGTGATTTTACCAGGTGTATTAGGGAGAGTTACTGACCCCATGAGTGGCTATTTTATGGTAAGACGGGGTGCGATCACTAATGTCACACTTAATCCAGTCGGGTACAAAATCCTCTTAGAAGTCATTGGCCGGGGAAAAGTGGAGGAAATTGCCGAAGCTGGTTATGTATTCCGCGAACGCACAGAAGGTGAAAGTAAAGTAACATGGAAGCAGTATGTAGAGTATATTCAACACCTCATTCGCTTACGGCTATCTACTGGGAGACTAGGAAAAATTACTAGAAAAGTTAACTTTCCTATTGGTCGTTTTCTCCGGTTTGGTGCAGTGGGATTCAGTGGGGTATTTGTGGATTTAACGGTATTTCACCTCATGCGTACCGTGATTAATTTGGGTTTGACTCGCAGTACAATTCTCTCTGCCGAAGTAGCAATTCTGAATAATTTTCTTTGGAATGATTTGTGGACTTTTGGTGATATTTCTCGGAAACAGGCAGGAAAGCGGCAACGTTTCAAAAGATTCTTAAAATTCAATATGGTTTGTTTAGCGGGGATAATCATCCAAACTTTAGTAGTCAATTTCCTTTTTAATAGCTTGGGTATGAATCAGTATTTAGCTAAATTAGTAGCGATCGCTGTGGCCACAATTTGGAACTTTTGGGTTAACCTTAAACTAAGTTGGCGAGTAACAGAAGTAAAATAATTGTCAGAAGTCAGGAGATTTTCTCAAAAATATCAAATAAAAGTTTCTGACTTCCATCAACATTAGATAACGCAGCCCAAAATAAATCCATTAATTCATCCGCGTTTATCTGCGTTTATCTGCGGCTAATTATTAATATTAGGTTTTTTCTTCTGATTAAACAAACCTGACATACTCATACCCGTTACCAACAAACCAATCAGTCCCAAGCCGTTTAAAATCGGATAAATTGCCTCTAAATGAAAAATTTCCCCAGTATGAATTTTCAACATTAATCTAGAGGAAAGTCCAATATTAATCGGCCATTCTTGGGCAACAGTGGCTAACATTCCCGTCAAAACAGTTAATAGAAGTGGGACACAAACAATAATGCTAATAGTGCGGTGATACTTGCGAAATGCTTTTTTCATGTTAATTACTTAGTATTGTTGAATTCAGTCATCAAAACTCTTACCTTTGCGCCTTTGCGCCTTTGCGTGAGACATATTATTATCTCCGTCGCCAAACCTTCAATCCTTCAAACCATAAAATACTAAATACCCCAGAAGTAAGACTAACTAGTAAATCATCAAAATGAAGAAAAGAGAAACGGAATAAATGACGTAACACAGGAACATAAAGCACCAAACCCATAAACACCACACCACCACCTAATACCCACCAAAGTGCAGCATTAGGAGTGCGTAGCATTTCGGGAATAGTCCGCGACCAAGAACGATTACTCAAAATCATACTCAAATTAGAGACAATTAGGGTAGTAAAAGCCAGAGTGCGGGCATCAAATTCTCCATGTCCAGAATAAAAAGCCACAGCAAATACAACCACCAACACCACCAAAACACTCACCCCTTGCAGCAGTGCTAATCTCAAAGTTCGACGGCTGAATAACGACTCTCTGGGATTCCGGGGTGGACGGTTCATAATATTGCTTTCTTCTGGTTCAGCCTCAAATACTACAGTACAAGCCGGGTCAATAATTAAATGCAAAAAAGCAATATGGATAGGTAGTAGCACCAGCGGCCAATGAAATATTACCGGAATTAACGACATCCCGGCAATAGGAACGTGAACCGCCAAAGTATAGGCCATACCTTTTTTCAGGTTGTCAAATACTCGGCGTCCCAGCCTAACAGATTGGACAATGGCAGAAAAATCATCATCTAGCAACACTAAATCCGCAGCTTCGCGGGCAACATCTGTACCCCTTTCACCCATAGCAATACCAATATCGGCAGCTTTTAAAGCTGGGGCATCATTGACCCCATCCCCAGTCATAGCCACGATTTCACCGCAGCGTTTCAGGGCATTCACAATCAGTAATTTTTGTTCTGGGACAACCCGCGCAAAAATATTCACGGTTTGAATTCGAGACAGTAACTCCCCTTCGGGCATTTTTTCCAGTTCTGCTCCGGTAATTACTTCTGTGGCAGGTTGTAGACCGATTTGGCGGGCAATATTTTGGGCTGTGGCGGGATAATCACCTGTAATCATCACTACCCGAATACCAGCGGTGTAACATTGGGCAATGGCTGGGGCTACAGTTGGGCGCACGGGGTCAGCCATGCCTAGCAGTCCTAAAAAGGCAAATTCAAAGTCATGCTGGGCTTCAGGAAGAGACTTGAGGGTTTTGTTTTTTTGATGTTGGCCAATGACTTTGGCTACACCCAAAACACGCAAACCAGCAGCAGCCATTTTATTAATTTGTTGTTCTAAATCTTGCCTTTGTTGGGTGTTAAAATGACAGAGATCAGCGATCGCTTCCGGCGCTCCTTTGGTAGCAACGACTAATTTATCTTCTGGAGATTGCCACACACAGGACATGGCTAATAATTGACCTGACAGGGGATATTCCCGCAATATTTCCCAGTCTTGATGTAAATGTTCCGTTCTGGCTAAATAGTCATCACCCACTTGTTTCAGGGCTTTTTCCATGGGGTCGAAGGGGTCTTTGCGACTGGCTAAAATCCCAAATTCGATTAATTCATGGAAAGTTTCTGGCAGGGCTTCTCTTTCATGGAGAGCAACATCGTAAAATTGCGGTGTTAAGGTTGTCGGTTGATATACAAATAATTGCTGCACTGACATCCGGTTAAAAGTCAGCGTTCCGGTTTTATCTACACAAAGAACAGTTGCAGAACCCAGTGTTTCTACTACAGGAACACGCCGAGTCAAAACCCTAGCCTGGGAAAATCTCCAAGCCCCTAAAGCCAGGAAAATTGCCAAGACTACAGGAATTTCATTAGGCAAAATTGCCATTGCTAGTGCTAAACCTGCTAAAATTCCTTGTAGCCAATCGTTCCTAGTTGCACCGTAAATAACGATCACAGCCACACAAATAGCGATCGCTACAAAGGTCAATTTACTGACAATTTTTCGAGTTTCCCGTTGCAGAACGGTGTCTTCAGGTTCAACACTTTGCAAGGCTTTACCAATCTTGCCCATTTCTGTCTGGATACCTATTCCATAGACTTGGGCAATTCCCTGACCTTGAACTATCAGCGTTCCCGAATAGACAAAAGGTAGATCTTCACCACCAGGACGGTGCTGGGTGGCGGTTCTGATGGTGTTTTCTAAATCGGTGCTATCCTCTACTGATTGCTTGCGAACAGGTAAAGATTCCCCTGTTAACAGCGATTCATCAACACTCAAATGTGTAGACCACATCACCACAGCATCCGCAGGAACTCTATCACCCTCTGACAAAACAATCACATCTTCTCGAACTACTTCCCGTCCCGCAATGCGTTGACGTTCGCAATCACGAATAACTAATGCGCGAGGACTAGAGAGATCCCGTAGTGCTTCCAGGGATTTTTCTGTTTTTTGTTCTTGGTATAAGTTAATGCAGACAATGAAAAGGATGAAGCCTAGTAAAATCAAAGCTTCTTGAGTATCACCCAGAAATAAATAAATGACACCACAGCCTAATAACAGGAGGAAAATTGGCTCTTTAAAGATTTCTAGGGCAATTCCCCAAATATGACGCTGTTCGGTAGATGGTAACTCATTATATCCTTCTTGCTTCAGGCGATCGCCTGCTGATGATGCAGATAACCCTGTAATAGATTCGAGTTCGATTTTATGAGTCATAATCATAGCTACAGAACTTTTGTTTTTACTAAGACCTTGCCGTCTTCTAACTTGGCTGTGTAAACTTGTAGTGATTCTGTTGCTGGGCCTCCCAGTACCTTGCCATTGGGTGCAAATTTTGACTCGTGACAGGGACAGATAAAAGATTTTTGGTCTTGTTCCCAATTCACCGCACAACCTGCATGACTACAATTAGAATTAACAGCAATTAGAGTATTTTTATCTGTGGGATTACGGATGATAATTACCGGACTATCACCAGAATCTTGATTTAAAATATGACCTTTTTGGTCTAACTCTGCGACAGTACCCACTGTCTTAAAACCATCAGCCCGTGATGAAGTATTAGCTACAGACGTTGTAGTTTGAGGAGAACAGGCAGCAAGGGCTACAGGTAACGAACTAGCGATAGCGCCCAAACCTACCCAGCCGAAAAATTCACGTCTATTCATACCTAGTTTACCTTTTCAAAAGGCTGGGAACAATTTTTGCTCTTAGCATCAAGTGTTGTATAACCAGATACAGGGCAAACATACAAAGGACGATTTGCTTGTTTCCAAGTAGCGAGATTATTCTTAGCTGTGGTGTAAAGTTGAGCGTGTCCAGTTTCTGCTTCTAAAGCGTAGTTAAAAGTTTGAATAGCAGCTTGATTACCAACCTGTGTTGCCTCTTTGATAAAGCCAGGATACATTGTATCGCGCTCGTAGGACTCACCTTTAATTGCCTGTGTCAGATTTTCCACAGTGGATTTAACTACAGGTGTAGCAATATTATTTTTAGGTGTGCCACCCATACCCCGAATCACCTTAGCATGATTATCGCGGTGGATTGCTTCTGCTCGTGCAGCAGCGCGGAATAAACTCCCAACTTCCTTATAACCTTCCGTATCAGCTTTTTTTGCAAAAGCCAAATACATGATATTGGCGTTAGACTCACCGTTATAAGCAGAAATGAGATTTTTCAGTGTGGTAGACTTAGATGGGGTAGCAGCATATGGAGTAGCAGCTTCCGCAACAGAATCAGATGGTTCAACAATTGCAAATGGAGTTGGTTGACTGCAACCATTTAAAACTAAAATACTTAATGCAGTTGCTCCAGAGACAACTGTCTTAAGATTGAAAAATTGCAATTTCTTGATCAAACTCATGACAAAACTCTCCTGTAAATTCAAAAAGCAGAGCGATTTATCTCTACACAATTGACAGAATAAAATAAACAAAGTAAAGAACTAGTAAAGACAGTTAGTAGTTTTATGGACAAATATCCTCAAGCTACTTTTCCCGGTGTTACCCGGAATGGGTAAACTGCAATACCCTCTATCCCTAAGCTAAAAGCCGCAGGGACTACTTTTCTGGCAATATTCAGACTAGCATTAACATCCGCATGAATCAGCTTACTATTTTGAGATTTGTACCAAGCGCGTTGTATTCCCTTACCACTGAAATTGTATGTTTCTCCTTGTTTGTACACAGGAATGGGGTCTAAGTCCAAAAATGAAGCCGCAGATGTATAAGATTCTTCATGAATAAAAACGGTAATTCCTACCAATTCAGCTTTGTATTTCAATTGCTCTATAAACCGAGCATAAGGGATACTAACGAAGTTCTGATTTGTGGTTTTACCGAGATTTATTTCTTGCTTCCATTGCTCATTTTTGCCAATAACTAGCGTGCCAATTCCTGCTTTAACTAAATAATTAATAATCCATCTACTAGCATTATGCAAGTAATTATCTATTTGATTATTCCGTTTACAAGTTAGTGCATTTATTCGGTGAGATGTGTGAGCATTTCCCCCTAGTTGAGATTGAAGTTTAGCCTTAACTTTATTGTAATGACGATTGATTGATTTTAAAGTTTACTCAAAAACTGGTAACTTGACTCGAAAACAACTACCCACACCGATTTGACTCGTTACAGAAATCTCACCACTATGAGCATAAGTAATAGCTTGAACAATAGCTAAACCTAAACCTGAACCACCTTGACGACGAGAACGGGCTTTTTCAGCCCGCCAAAAGCGGTTAAATACTAAAGACAAATTTTCAGATGGGATACCAATACCAGTATCCGTCACTTCTATGATTACAAAATCATCCCATTTAAAGATTTTTACCTTGATAAAACCGCCATTAGGCGTATATTGCAGGGCATTTTCTAGCAAATTTCCAAAAAGTCTTTGTAACTGATTTGCATCACCTTTCACCCACACCTCATCA
Organism: uncultured cyanobacterium; assembly: GCA_903848645.1. Classification (GTDB taxonomy): domain Bacteria; phylum Cyanobacteriota; class Cyanobacteriia; order Cyanobacteriales; family Nostocaceae; genus Dolichospermum. The sequence continues at coordinate 32,721 of CAINGU010000082.1, forward strand.
ATCAAATCAGCCTCTAAAGTAATTTCCTGAGATTCTGCTTGGGGCTGTAAAGTATCAATTAAATCAAATAAAATGTCATCTATCGGCATGGGAATGGCAGTTTTTGGCAAACTTACAGAGGCAGAATCACTTCTTGCTAACAACAGTAAATCCTCTACTAAATGCGTCATCTGCCGCGTTGCACTTTCTATAACTGTGATTTTTTTAATATCAAGGGGGTGAATGCGTTCTGGGTGACTTTGGATAACTTCCACTGTCGTTTTAATTGCTGTCAAGGGACTACGTAATTCATGGGACGCATCCGCAGTAAATTGTTGTAATTGCTGAAAACTCTGCTCAATAGGTTGTAATGCTTTACTTGTTAACCACCAACCTGTACCACCAATCAAAATCATCCCCAAAACATCACCGAACCCTAAACCCATCAACAATCTGTTGAGTTCTTTTTCTACTTCTACAGTTGATGCACTCACCCGCACATAACCAAAAAGTTGGCGATTTTTGCCGGCAGAATAAACTGGAATAGTTAATGTGCGGAGGCCATTTTTTTGCCAGGAGTGGAAACTCGTCACAAATGGTGTTTCTGGAAATTGCTGTCCGGCTTTTCCTAATAGTTGCTTTTGGGGATCAAACCATTCCACACTTTGACGATATAACCGCAAATCTTGCCAAGGAATATCTAAATCTCCATCATGATCCAAAATTCGGGGCATTTTGTGATGTACAGCCATTCTATCTACCTGAATAGCCGATAAATTATGAGCCGCCGCATCTGCTAGGATTAATAATTGACTGTCCAATTGCTGATAGAGACTATGGGCAAAAAAATGGTACACTGTCATTGATGACAATCCCATTACTACCATCATCGCCAGCAAATAAGATAACAGTAACCGCGAACTGGTAGCGCGAAATTGGGGATTAGCTAAAATATTTCCCCACCGCCAAGGTAAAATAAATTTGCTTTTGTTTCTAGAAGTTTTGGTTAAGCCGATACCCAAGCCCATAAACAGTTTCGATAAAATCATGTTTTGCTCCTGCGGCTTTGAGTTTTTGCCGGATTCCCCGAATATGTACCTTAACTGTATCTTGTCCCGGTGCGTCAATAGATGACCACAGGTGATCAAGAATTTGGTGACGACTGAGAACGTGACCATGATTACGGAGAAATAATTCTAATAATTGGTATTCTTTCGGTGTCATATACAACAGTTTATCTTTATAAGTAACAGTACAATTTGCCGGGTCAAGCAGGAGTTCACCCCACTCCAAAAACGTTGATAATGCAATATTTCCCCGGCGTAGCAAAGCCCGAATGCGGGCGAGTAGTTCTTTTAAATCAAAAGGCTTGATCACATAATCATCAGCGCCAGCATCTAAGCCTTCTACTTTATCCGTACTTGTATCTTTGGCGGTTAACATCAATACTGGCACTGGATAACCCCGTCGCCTAAGTCTTTGGCACAATTCTATCCCGCTTAATTTAGGTAACATGACATCAAGAAGGATTAAATCATAGCTGAATGCGGTGATAAATTCCCATCCTGACTCCCCGTCACTAGCTATATCAACGGCGTAATTGTTGTCAGTTAAGGCTTCTGCCAGAGATGAAGCAATTCGTTCATCATCTTCTACTAATAAAAATTTCATAAGCACATCATCAGGTTAATAATTCAAAATTCAAAAATAAATATGTAATACCAATTTTAATTATAACTATCAAAAAATTGGTCATTAATTAATCATGTCTGATTTTCAAGTTTCGGTAAGATAGTTTGAAATTCATCTTGGTTGAGAGTCGCTAAATAAAGTTCAACATCAATATTAGGATAGCGGTTGCGAATTAACCAATAAGCTCGATTTAAATAATCGCTATGCACTTGTAACTCTCGTTCTGGATCTTTACTTAAATTGGCATCAATCATCGTTGCATAAGCTCCACAATCTTGATGATCAATTATAATTACTTTATGAATATGATGCAGTTTATAGGATATATCTAGCTGATCCCAAAATGCTTCGGCATCAGATGGGTGAGGAAATCCGGCTATAGCCAGAGAAGCACCTGCTAAGGCTGTCCAATCATATTTACCAGTTAAATTTTTATTCTTTAAAAAATAGCGTTCTGCTGTCAAAAACCGAAAGTCAATACAACTCAAAATTAAAGCTTTTGCTTGATGAGTTTCAGCGTTAGCGACTGCTGCTGATTGTAAAATACTAAATACTACTGCTGCGGGAAGAAGAGATCTAAGAAAATGACGACGACTAGAACAACAAAGACATTTATGGATAGTTTTATTCATGTTTGATGAGTAGATTTATGGCTATAGGAGGGAACAGGGAACAGGTAAGGGAGCATCCACTTTTGGCAGATAGCCCGCCCTTCGTGCCGCTTCGCTAACAGACTATAAGTCTGGGGCTACAAAAACGAAGTCCGCCTTCGCGGACTCTTTGAACCCACGCAGGTGGGTTTTGCCTGTGTAGCCGCGATTTCTAATCGCCACGTGTTTCTACTGAGGATTTGATCAATCATTTAATTCCCTCAATTCTTTTGATTTGAAATCAGTTGCTATAGGTTGAGAACATCCGGCAATTTGAGGAGAGATAGAGCAAATAGCATCTGTAGTTGTTTCAAAACAATTTGATAAACCAATGATTTGCAATAATCCTGAACGTTCTAGTAGTTGTTTAACTTCTGGTTGTAAACCTGTGAGAATTAACCGACAATTATGGCGTTCTAAATCATGGTAAATATCTTCTAGAGCTACTAATCCGGTGGTATCCATATTTGGCACAAACCGCAATCGCAAAATTAAATATTTTACTTCTGGTTCATCTCGCAAAAAGGTAGCAAACCTCTCCGCAGCACCAAAAAATACAGGACCATCTACCCGATAAACGGCAATTTCTTTACCTAATTCCAGAGGAGTACCGGGGGGAAATACTTCAGTTTCTGGAATCTTCACTAAGCTCAAATCGCTCATGCGTTTGATGAACAAAGCACCAGCGGCAATTAATCCTACTTCCACAGCGAGAACTAAGTCAAACAAGATTGTTACCAACCAAGTGAGAATCATCACCGCAAAGTCGGAATAGGTAGCCCGCATTAACAAGCCAATGGCTTCCCACTCAATCATTCGCACGCTCACCACCATGAGAATTCCCGCTAGTGCGGCTAGTGGAACTCGCGCTGCTAGGGGTGCTAAGGTGAGAACAATTATGGCTAAAGCAACGCCGTGAATTACACCAGATAGTCGGGTTTTACCGCCAGAACGGACATTAACAGCAGTTCTCGCAATTGCCCCTGTGGCTGGAATACCACCAAAAAATGGGACAATGATATTTGCTAAACCTTGACCTATTAATTCGCGATCGCTATTATGTTTCTCACTAACAGTCATCCCATCAGCCACAACCGCAGATAGTAAAGATTCAATACTTCCCAATGCTGCTAAAGCCAAAGCTGGATTAATTAGTTCTCGAATTACACTAAAATCATAACCATGGGGAATCCCTTGGGGCATGGGTAAAGATTGCGGAATAGCCCCAATTGTGGGGACATTAAGATGGAAATAAGCAGCTATTCCCGTTGCTAACACCAACCCCACTAAAGAACCTGGTATTGTTGTGTTAATCTTCGGCCACAAAATATTAGTTGCAATCACCACTATTGCCAGTCCAACTGCTGCCCAATTTAAAGCTTCTACATGAGTCAAACTTTGCCAAACTCCGGGCAGAAAATGTTCACTACGGGGTAGTTGTAAGCCAAAGAAATTATTTAATTGACCACAAAAGATAATAACAGCAATCCCATTTGTAAAACCTGCCGTTACTGGGTAAGGAATAAACTTCACTAACTGTCCAAGTTTGGCCACCCCCAAGGCTACCTGGATAATTCCAGCCATTACCCCAGCAATCCAAACTTTCTCAATTCCATACTTGGCGACAATTCCCACCAAAACCACAGCCATTGCGCCTGTTGGGCCTGTAATCTGGACTGGCGAACCCCCAAAAATTGCCGCGACAATTCCCGCTACAATAGCGGTATAGAGTCCCGCTTTTGGTTCGACTCCACTGGCTACAGCAAAAGCTAAAGCCAAAGGCAATGCTACTACTGCTGCTGTTAGTCCTCCCGTCAAATCGCCACGCAGATTACTAAACCATTGTTCTAGGCGCAAAAGCTGTGGCTTTTCGAGGATATCAGAAATTCCCATATTGTTATTTTTAACTCTTATAAAGAGCATCTGTATCTTCACAGTCTTGCAGATACTTTAGCAAATTTTTCGCTTGATGATACATCTTTCCGAGTTCTTTACCTTTGCTGTTTTATTCTAGTAAATAGTAATAGTAGTGGTATAACTAAAATATCTATCAGGAGTTAACAATGAAAAGTTTCAAACCGATGTTAATTATTGCCAGTATCAGTTTACTAACTTTAGTAGGTTGTAACAATGCTGAAAAAGCTAGTACCGAAACTACTCCTGCGGCGACCTCTAACTCTACAGGAACAGCACCGGGAAAAACATCCACCGCAGGTAATAATGGTTTACTAGCTGTAGTATCCAAAACTAAAACCGCAGTTAAATCTGGTGATTTTGTTCAAGCTAAAAAAGAATTCGATAAGTTTGAGGATGTTTGGAAAGAAGTAGAAGATGGAATCAAAGCTAAATCTCGTAATAATTATGATGCTGTCGAAAAAAGTATGGATGAGATATCAGGAGAACTTAAAGCTGCTAAACCCCAAAAAGACAAGTTATTAGCATCATTACAGTCATTAGAAAAAACCATTAATACTATTTCCAAGTCTTAATAAAATCTCAAATCCAATAATTTTGAATTGGACAACAGTTAAAATATAATCTGTTTTCAGTAGGGTGGGTATTGCCCACCATTCTTACTTAAATGTGTTGTATCAGGAACTCTTTTTAGTAGTTTGCATATAACGGTAAATAGCGGCTATATTCCGAGCATCATCAATTCCTCGATGATGTGTACCTTGTAATTTCATTCCTAAATGTTGCAGGGCTTTTGCCATACCAAATTTATGAGATACACCCAAATATTCTGAAAATTCCGTTTTGATATTTCTGTGTTCTGCACCAAAGGGATAAGGAACATCATGAAATTTGCAATCTTGTAAAAATTGGGATTTATCATAATTCCCCCAAGAACAAAATATATGATTAGGAAATAAATTCATCCAAGCTGTTAATTTTGACATGGCTTCTGGGAAATTTGGGGCTGCGTCAACTTGTTGTTGAGAAATGCTAGTTAATTCTTTACAAAAAGGTGTAAGTTGAGGATTTCGCACAGGTTTAATAAATTGTTGAAACTCATCATCAATTTCCCAGGTTTGACGATTTAGCATTACCGCACCAATTTCAATAATTTCCATTTGATGACGGAGAATACTCTTTTGATTACAACAAGTAGCTTCAAGATCAATTATCAGAAAGTAGTGATTCATCGGTAATTGGTAAATTTATAAATTGAATATTAAATATTAACTCAAGTTGCTAGTTATCTAATTGAAGCTGGTAATAGGTAATTGTTGATAAAATACTTGTTTTCATCCTGTTCATCCTTTCATCCTCGATATACTGATATGGCTACACCACGCTACGCTATCAGACAATAAAATTCATGAAAAAGGTTTAAGCCATTTTCGTAAAATCGCAATATCTAAAGCAAAAGCAGCAAGAGCAAACCACAATATACTTTCTCCTGCTAAGATTAAAAAAGGCAAAACCGGATTATTGATATCCCAGCCAACTTCTATTTGAGTTAATCCTCGCACCAAACCAAAAGCCCAAACTCCCCCAGTTTTGAGATGAGGATTTTTATCTACACGGATAATATAGCGGTAGGTGACACCAAAGAGAAAGCCAGAAAACCCCGCTATAACACCATTTAATAACATCTGTAAATTTACTATATCAATTTTATCATAACTGACCAAGGGAAAATACTTATCCAGCCATAAAACATTAATAAAGCTGGTGCTAAGGAAAGCTAAACCTAAAGATATACTGCCAATTACTCCCGCTTTTAGGGATTCTAACCGTTCTGCCATTAATTCCATAATTTTTCTAACTCTCCTATCAATATAGTTAATGAATCCACTGCGTTTTCCCAGTATGATGAATATTAGAGCCGTTTTGTAATTATTTGAAAAGTAGAACTATGATTTTGACACTGGGTTGGGTATCGCTGTTAGTTGTGTTTACTTGGTCTATTTCTATGGTAGTTTGGGGACGCAACGGACTATAGAGGAATTGTGGAAAGTCCATTTTTGGGTATTTTGGCCTTATTTGGTGTAGTGCTGCTAGTAGGAGTCACTGGTGGTGTTGTTTATCTAACATTAGCAGATTGGCGCGATCGCCGTCGTCTCGAAGACGAAACCCGCGAAGCCCGACGTAGCACTAGCAAGCGAAAATGATTCTCTTACAGCTTATGTATAGCTGTATTTTGCGTTGAACAGTGTTTATGTAGGGATAATAGCTATTCCATTGGTGTCAACTTAAGCTACAGATGCCTTATTTGTTTGGCTTCCACACCCGCCCAGAAATAAATTTCAGGGCTAATAGCTTGCATTTTACTAAAGTAAACTGAGGATTTAGACAATTCTTCGTCATCTTTAGATGAATTTTGCTATTAGACTGGGAATTCATTCCCAGTCGGGCTATGGGTTTTACGTTAAGTTGACACCTATGCAGCTATTCGTATCCCTACATAATCTATATTTATTGCTACATTATATATAAGTCCAAAAATATTAAAAATCCGACTGGGAACGGGGAATACTTTTAACATGGAAATTCAACAACCAACTTCCCAACAAATATATCAAAAAAATATGTCATTTTCTCTAAATCAAGGTGAAAGACAAAAAGCCTTGTCTAGAGTCATTTCTCGGATTCGAGAATCTCTAGACATAGATATCATTTTTGCAATCACAGTCACGGAAGTCCGTCAATTACTAAATACTGATAGAGTGGGAGTATTTCGTTTTGATCCTGCATTGGGTTGGGAAGGTGAATTTATCTATGAAGATGTAGATAAAAAATGGGTTTCAGCATTATCAACCAAACTACAAGATCACTGTTTTACAGAAGATTTCGCCCAACTTTATCAAGAAGGAAGAATTAAAGTTATATCTGATATTTATCAAGATATTAGTAGTGATTGCCATGTGAAGATTTTAGAAAGATTCCAAGTTCGTGCCAATATAGCAGTCCCGTTAATGAAAGGCAAAGATTTATGGGGATTATTATGTATTCATCAATGTAGTGAATCTCGACAATGGCAAGAAGCAGAAATTGAATTTGTGCAATTAATTGCTGAACATTTGGGAGTGGCTTTACAACAAGCTGATTATATAGAACAAGTTAAGTTCCAATCTGCCCAACTTGCCCAAGCCAAAGCTAGAGAAAAATCCGCAGAATGTCAGAAAACTATTGCTAAAACCGTTGAAAAGATTCGTCAATCTTTAGACTTAGAAAATATTTTTCGGACTACTACCGACGAACTCAGGCAATTACTAAATGTTGACCGTGTAGCAATTTATCGTTTCAATCCTGATTGGAGTGGTGAATTTGTGTTTGAATCTGTAGCTGAAGGTTGGGTAAACCTGATGCAAGAACAGTTACAACGACCAGAATTAGGCGATAATATCAGTGAATGTAAATTAAAAGATTTAGTTGAACCACCAACTGATACTTACCTCCAAGATACATCTGGTGGCCGCTTTGCTAAAGGTGAAGTCTACCGTGTTTGTGATGATATTTATAATTGTGGATTTACCGATTGTTACATCAAAGTTTTAGAAAGCTATGAAGCCAAAGCTTATATCATTGTGGCAATTCTTTATAATCACAAACTTTGGGGATTATTAGCAGTTTATCAAAATACTATTCCCCGTGATTGGCAAGAAGATGAAGTTTACTTACTTACCCAAATTGGTGGTCAATTAGGTGTGGCTTTGCAGCAAGCAGAATACTTACAAAAATTGCGGAAACAAGCCGCAGAAATTAGCAAAGCAGCCGAAAGACAAAGGGCATTAGTTAATACTGTTGATAAAATTAGGCAATCTTTAGATATTGATATTATATTTAAAACTACTACTCAAGAAGTTCGCAGATTATTGGAAGTAGAACGAGTAGCAATTTATCGGTTTTATCCAGATTGGAGTGGTGAATTTGTTGCTGATTCTATTTTAGATGGTTGGACACCAGTTGCTAAACCTCAACCCGTAACTGAACGAGTGCTTTTACAAGAAATAAAAGCGGGAAAATATGCCAGAAATGAAGTTTTTGTTCCCATTTCTCAAGGTGAAAAACTGTGGGGATTATTAGTAGCTTATCAAAATTCCCAACCTCGTTATTGGCAAGAGGAAGAAATCAATTTATTAGCCCAAGTTGGTGTGCAATTGGGTGTAGCATTACAGCAAGCTGAATCTTTAAAACAGATGCAGATCCAAAAAGAAGAAATTGCCCAAACTTTGAAGGAATTACAGATAACTCAAAGTCAGTTAATTCAAAGTGAAAAAATGGCAGGTTTGGGTCAGTTAATCGCTGGATTAGCACATGAAATTAATAACCCGATTAGTTTTATTTACGGAAATATTCCCTATGTTACCGATCATATCAAAGATTTATTAAATTTAGTGCGTCTTTACCAGAATAACTACCCCCAAGCACCAGCAGAAATTCAAGATCAATCAGCAGAAATAGATTTAGATTTCATTAATCATGATTTGCCAAAAATGCTCAGTTCTATGATGTGTGGAGCAGACCGAATTCGTCAATTAGTGATTTCACTGAGAACTTTTTCACGGCTTGATGAAGCAGAAATGAAGCCTGTTGATTTACATGAAGGGATTGATAGCACTCTTTTAATTTTACAACATCGTTTTCAAGCACAGGATAATACCTTGCAAATTGAAGTAATCAAAGAATATGGTGAATTACCTCCGGTGATTTGTTATGCTGCTCAAATGAATCAGGTATTTATGAATATTCTTACTAATGCTCTTGATGCTTTGAAAGAATCATTAATCGAAAGTCCAAAAATTTGGATTCGCACAAAAGTTATAGATAATAATCATCTCCAAATATCTATTTCTGATAATGGTTGTGGGATTCCAGAAAATGTCCGTGATCGCATTTTTGAACCTTTTTTTACTACTAAAGAAATTGGACAAGGTAGCGGTTTAGGATTATCTGTGAGTTATCAAATTATTGTCGAAAAACACGGTGGACAGATTAAATGTATTTCTGAATTTGGTAAGGGTTGTGAGTTTTTAATTGAAATACCAATACAGCGGAATTAACGCTATTGCGAGAGTCAGGAGTAAATTAATTAAAATAGAAAAAAATATACCTGCTTATAGTCAGAAACTATAAACAAGTACAGTAAAAAATAACAGTAGTTTATTAAAAGAACAATAAATTAGTCGTTATCCCATTCTTCCCGGCCGATTAAATCGCCAATGCGGTCGCGCAATAAAAAATCACATTTCTCTAATTCACATTCCACACAAACCCACTCTCTCGCCGGAATGAACTGGCACAGTGTATAAATTGGTTGCTGACGACCAACCATTCCCCTTTCCACCAGTCGCCGTGCTTCGTCCTGGATAACGTTCAGAGAGTAGTAATTGTAATTGATAGAAGGCACCGTATTCACAGTCATGGTTTTTTTCTCACAAAATTACATTTAGATAGCGTTCCCGTCATGAGGAACAAAGATGGCAATAATTAAACCTGTGTCCAGGGTTTTGTAGTTTGCTATACGGAACTATTATCATTTTGACGCTATACACCTCCAAATTATCTAAAGAAATGTTAAGTTTGTCAAGAAAACATGACATTTATGGTATTTGAACTTCATATTCCCAAGATAGCAACAGCTAATTTTACTAATTAAACCTAGATACAGCAGGCTTCAATGGTCAGCAGTTAGCAGTAAAATCCTTTTGGTGTAAAGCTCTGTGATTAAAATTACAACCTCATTTACCTGCAATAAGCTGTATTTCTATTTTCAAAATTAATTTGTATAAAACCTATTAAAATCATACTAGATTTGCTTCGACATTAACTGTATTAGTCTATTTGTGTTTATGGGTTTTGACATCTATCCTAAGATACAGGATTTGCTACACCCATAATTCCCTAAAAATAGGGAATAAAGGCATTGCCGATTATCCCCGTCTAGGTTGCTTCAATCAGCAACAATTTGAAGATTTCTTGATATTTTAGTCAGCTTTACATCAATCATTCCGCCATTTCTTCTGCTACCTCATTTATACTTGAAGATGTCCGTTCCTCCTGAAGTTGGTTTAATAAAGTCAGCACTTTAGTACCTCGTTCTATGGAACGATCTTCAATAAATATCACTTCTGGCGTGCGTCGTAATCTGATTCTAGCTCCCAATTCACTGCGAACGTAGCCGGTAGCTGACTTTAAACCAGCCATTGTTTCCGTCTTAGCTTCCTGAGTTCCATAAATACTGACAAAGATTGTCGCGTGTTGCAGATCACCAGAAACATCTACATCGGTAACACTGACCATTCCTGTCCCCACACGGTCATCTTTAATACCGTTGAGTAGCATTTGGCTAACTTCCCGTTTAATTAATTCAGCAACGCGGGAAACGCGGCGATTTGTAGCCATATAAATTCCGCCTTCTCACAGAGGTTAAATAACATGATTCTAAATGCAAATTAGAGTGGACTCTGCAAGAGATGATAAAATCAACAGCAACAGTCCCATAAGCTCAACCCATTTCTAGCTCTATTCTAGATTGTATTCAACCCCAGCATAGCCCGAAGGGTAAGCGTTACGAAAAAAAGACCCCCAGCAAAAAAGCCTAAAATAGCAATCAACGTCACAGGACGTTTCAATAGTGGAAACAGCGGCTCAAAGGTGTTTAGAAAAATACCCAAGACGATACTAACCAAGTAACGAGGGTAGCGAAAGACGTTATCCCAAAATCCATCAAACATTTGAATTTAGACTGCCTTATTATAGACTTTATTCATTAGTTAATTTTTAGTTTAATCGCAACTAGATGGTAAGTCAAATCCCTAAACAAATTTACCCTCGGCCATTTTTAAAGTGGGCTGGGGGTAAAACTAGATTAATTTCCCAATATAAAGACTATTTTCCCCAGCATTATCAGACTTACTATGAACCCTTTTTAGGTGGTGGTGCAGTGTTTTTCTATTTGCAACCATCCAATGCAGTTTTAACTGATATTAATGCAGATTTAATTCTTACTTATCAGTGTGTTAGAGATCATCTTGAGGAATTAATAACTTTGCTGCACAAGCATCAGCAAAGTCATAATTCAGAATATTACTATGATGTGAGAAATTATCATAGTGGGACAGATTTAGAAAAAGCGGCTCGGTTTATTTATCTGAATAAAACTTGTTTTAATGGACTTTATCGGGTTAATTCTCTTGGTAAATTTAATGTCCCTGTAGGCAAATATAAAAATCCTGGTATTTGTCAAGAAGAAATTTTAAAAGTGGCTTCAATTGCCCTCAAGAAAGTACAAATTAAACAAGCTAATTTTGAGGAAGTCCTAAATTATGCAACTGATAGTAATGACTTTGTTTATTTTGATCCCCCATATTATCCTTTAAGTCAAACCAGCAATTTTACAGCTTACAGTAATTTTTCTTTTAACGAGAATCAACAAATAAAACTCAGAGATATTTTTATTGAATTAGCTGATCAAGGTGTACAAGTAATGCTATCTAATTCGGATTGTCCATTTATTCGTGACCTTTATAGTGGGTTTAATGTTCACACCATATCAGCAGCGAGGTCAATTAATTCTCATGCTCACAAACGAGGAAAAATTACTGAAGTATTAGTAACTTCTTATTAAACCCACATTTCGTACTTGATTATTCACAAGATCCCCGATTTCTTCAAGAAGTCGGGGATCTATTCTTTGTTAGCCAATAGACATTATCTGTGGCTGATTTCCTAATTTTTCTGTAGCCATGAAAACTTCTTGCCTAGCCCATTTATCTGCTGCTAAAATGTCATCTAAACTAGGATTTTGTTTGTGATCATTTTGATGGCGATCGCACACAAATTCGATACACTTGGGAATATCCAAAAATTGAATTTTCTCTTCTAAAAATAAGGCTACAACTTGCTCATTAGCCGCATTTAACACCGCCGGCATCGAACCACCAGCCCTCCCAGCCGCATAAGCCAAGCGCATACAAGGATATTTTTGATGATCTGGTTCACGGAAAGTTAAATCACCGGATTTGACTAAATTCAATCTTTCCCAATTAGTGTAAACTCGCTCCGGCCAAGATAAAGCATAAAGCAAAGGTAAACGCATATCTGGCCAACCCAGTTGGGCTAAAACTGAAGTATCTTGTAATTCTATTAACGAGTGAATAATACTTTGAGGATGAATGACAATTTCGATGTTATCGTAATCTACCCCAAATAAATAATGAGCTTCAATTACTTCCAAACCTTTATTCATTAAAGTTGCGGAATCTACGGTAATTTTTCGCCCCATTGACCAGTTAGGATGTTTGAGAGCATCAGCAACTTTCACTTCTGCTAATTTTTCCACAGGCCAATCTCTAAAAGCACCACCGGAAGCAGTAAGTAATATCTTTCTTAACCCATCTTTAGGAACACCTTGCAAACATTGAAAAATAGCAGAATGTTCGGAGTCTGCTGGTAATAGTTTCACTCCATGTTTTTCCACTAAAGGTAACACCACAGGAGCGCCAGCAATCAGGGTTTCTTTATTTGCTAAAGCAATATCTTTACCCGCTTCAATAGCTGCAATTGTTGGCAGTAACCCCGCACAACCAACAATACCAGTAACAACCGTCTGAGAATCGCCATAACGAGCAACTTCTATCACTCCCGCTTCCCCAGCGAGTAAAATGGGTTGAGGATTTAAATCTTTAATGGCTTCTTTGAGTTCTGGTAATTTTTCAGCAGCGGAAATGGCGGCAATTTGCGGGCGAAACTGGCGAATTTGCGCCGCAAATAACTCCACATTCCGCCCAGCAGCTAATCCGACAATACGGAACTTGTCTGGGTGTTCAGAGACGATATCTAAGGTTTGAGTCCCAATTGAGCCAGTAGAACCAAGGAGAGTAATAGCTTTCACGGTTATTTAAGAATTAATAGATAATTCCAACTATAAATGGCTTGGGACTCATTGATAACAGCGATTATTACAATCAATTAACCCCATCAAACCCTTTGCTATTTTTGCCATAAATGCGTAACATTACTTAAAATAAACATTGTCATGATCTCAGAGTCAGGAAAAATAGAAGCCTATGGTGAAAACGCAAATGGTGATTACCAAATTTATCTGGACAGATGATTTCTTGTTTCCTGCGTCTATGTGGCTTGTGAGTCGGATCTTGATTGGGAGTGCTATGTTGTTAATAGCCCCCAATTTACCAGCCTTACAAGATGGAATTACGCCCCATTTTGGCTGGGGTATTTTTGATGCTTGGGATAGTGTCCATTATCGAGCGATCGCTACTGAAGGTTATGAATTTATTAATGATGGCAAACAACATAATTTAGCATTTTTCCCCCTGTTTCCTCTCAGCATTTTTATGTTGATGAAATTGGGTTTTTCTTTTGAAATAGCCGGATTAATCATCAATAATTTAGCATTTTTAGGAACACTGTATTTCTTATATGCTTGGGTGAAAAAACAATGTGGTATCAGTGCAGCTTCTTGGACTACCGCTGTGATTGCTTACTGCCCTATGTCTCTGTTTACAGGAGTAATTTACACAGAAGGATTGTATTTGTTATTGAGTACAATGGCCTTACGTGCCTTTGATCAAAAACAATATGTTTGGACAGCACTTTGTGGAGCAATGGCAACCGCAACACGTCCGACAGGAATGGCACTAATTCCCGCATTTTTCATAGCAGCTTGGCAACAAAATAAACCATCAATTGCATACATTACAGGCTTATTATCGGCGACAGGGTTATTACTATTTAGTGTGTATTGTGCGCTCAATTTTCATGACTTTCTAGCCTTTATTGCTGCACAAAAAGGATGGCGGCCTTCCTTTGGTTTTGATTGGGAAGGTTGGTTAAATATGTTTATGCAAATTCCCTTTGGCAATAATTGGTATTTTGGTTGGGTTGAGAATGATAATGGCGGAATTAAAGACATTTGGTATCCGCTATTTTTCAGTTTAATTGTGATCGCTTCTTCTTGTTTATTATGTTGGCGTAAATATTTCCATCCTCTAGCATTCTATACTGTTTATGCCATAGTTATATTATCATTAATACTTGCAGATCAATATTTAATAAACAATGTACTTAACGTATCTATGATATTAGGTAGTAGCTACCTTTTATGGTATTTCCGTCAGCAACTAACTCCAGTTATGGTAGCTTATGGTTTTTGTGGCCTTGGTTTACTTTTAGCCTCTGGTGGGACAATTTCTTTAAGTCGTCTTGCTTATGGAATTATCCCTCTGAATATAGCTATAGGTGTGTGGTTGTCTCGCTATCCTCGTCAAGCTTATTTAGTTATGGGTTTATGTATCACCTTACTTGGTAAATTGGCAGTAGGTTTTGCTCAAGAAATTTGGGTAGGATAGGAGAACAATATTTAAAATTGACAATTTTAAATTGACAATATCAAATATGGAATAGACACACCTTGAGCTTCGGTAAAAAAGTGGGCATTAAAAAATATAATATAAACCTAACCTCACCTCCCTTCCCCCTTCCCTACGTCTCCCTAACCCTCTCCTAAGAGGTTGTTTGATAGCGAAGCGTGGCGTTAGCCATAAAGTATTATATGAAACCCATAATCTCCAAAAACCTAACCCCCCTACCCCCCTTCCCTACAAGGGAATGGGGGTTTTAAAGCCTCTCCCCTGGTAGGGGAGAGGTTTGGAGAGAGGTCTTATATTTAATTGTGCCAAGCTACTTATTATTCAATATTTAAAACTTGGACCAAAAAACCCCACTTATCTGCTGCTTCTTCAATAATTTTCGCAGTTGGTTTACCAGCACCATGTCCCGCTTTTGTCTCAATTCTAATTAACACAGGTGCATTACCATTATGGGCTGCTTGCAAAGCCGCAGCAAATTTAAAACTGTGGGCAGGAACAACCCGATCATCATGATCTGCGGTAATAATTAAAGTAGCCGGGTAAGCTGTCCCCACTTTCAAATTATGCAAGGGTGAATAAGCAAATAAAGTTGCAAATTCTGCCGCATTTTCTGAAGAACCATATTCAGCCACCCAAGCCCAGCCAATGGTAAATTTATGGAAACGCAACATATCCATGACACCCACTGCGGGTAAAGCTGCACCAAATAAATCAGGGCGTTGTGTCATACAAGTACCCACCAATAAACCGCCGTTACTACCTCCACCAATTGCTAATTTTGCAGGTTGGGTGTAATTATGAGAAATTAACCATTCAGCCGCAGCAATAAAATCATCAAAAACGTTTTGTTTTTGCAGTTTCATTCCTGCTTGATGCCATTCTTCCCCATATTCACCACCACCACGCAAATTAGGAACAGCATACACTCCCCCCATTTCTAGCCATATTAAAAGGCTAACTGAAAAACTTGGTGTTAAGGAAATATTAAAACCACCATATCCATAGAGATAAGTGGGATTATTGCCATTTAATTTAATCCCTTTTTTGTGGGTAATAAACATTGGCACTTTTGTACCATCTTTGCTTTCATAAAAAACCTGTTTTGTTTCGTATTCATCAGCATTGAAATCTACTTTTGGCTGACAGAAAATTTCACTTTTACCCGTTTTCATATCGTAGCGGTAAATAGTTCCGGGTGTGGTAAAGCTGGTAAAATTATAAAATGTTTCTGTATCATGCCGTTTACCACCAAATCCACCTACTGAGCCAATTTCAGGTAATTCTACTTCTCTAATAAAATTACCTTTAAGATCAAATATCTTAATTTGGCTATGGGCATCTTGTAAATAATCAGCTACAAATTGATTATTAAGGATACCCACACTTTCTAATGTTTCTACAGCTTGGGGAATAATTTCTTGCCAATTTTCTGAAGTTGGTTTTTGAGTATCAATGGCAATAACTCTGCCTTTTGGTGCATTTAAATCTGTGCGAAAGTAGAAAACACTATCATCATTATCAATAAAGCTATAATCCGCTTCAAATTGGTTAATTAGTTCGATAACTTGAGAATTTGGATTTGTTAAATCTTTGTAAAAAACCAAGTTTTTAGAATCAGTTCCTAGCCAGATTGAAATTATCAAATATTTGCCATCTTCGGTGACACTACCACCAAATCCCCATTCTTTTTCATCAGGACGATGGTAAATTAAAATGTCTGCTGATTGAGGTGTACCAAGTTTGTGATAATAAAGCTTTTGATAATAATTAACAGCTTCTAATTTGGTTTTTTCATTAGGTTCATCATAACGACTGTAGAAAAAACCTTGATGATCATGAGTCCAAGCAGCACCGGAAAATTTAATCCATTGTAAATGATCTTTTAAATCTTCACCTGTGGCAATATCTCTAACTTTCCATTCTTGCCAATCTGAACCAGAACGAGATAAACCATAGGCTAAAAGTTTACCATTTTCACTGATAGCAATTCCTGAAAGGGCAACTGTACCATCTTCTGAAAGTTGATTAGGGTCAAGCAATACTCTTGGTGCTGATTCTAAGCTTGGGAGAGTGTAGAGAACACTTTGATTTTGCAATCCATCATTTTTGAAGTAAAAGTAACTTTCACCTTCTTTAAAGGGCGTTCCATATTTTTCATAATCCCAAAGTTTGGTCAGCCGCTGTTTGATTTTTTCCCTAGCCGGAATTTCGTTTAAGTAGCTAAAGGTAACTTGATTTTGTGCCTCTACCCAAGCTTTTGTTTCTTCTGTATCCGGGTCTTCTAAGGCGCGGTAAGGGTCTGCCACCGCAGTTCCATGATAATTATCTATTTGATCACTTTTGCTAACGCTGGGATAGGTAAAGGATTTTTGAGAATTAGGCATAAATTTAGGATAGATGAGAGTGTTATTCTATCCTATGATCTGATTGCAGTTTGTTGAGTTGTCCAGGAATATAAATTGTCAACATTATTTGCTACACTTAGGATACGGTATTAAGCCAAATCTAATTAAAAAATTCAAAATTAAAAAAATATGAAATTTCCTTTGACTGCGGCAATTATTTTGCTCACATTAGGTTTTCCCGGCTGTATTTTTTATTCTTCAGAAACGGTAGTTGCCCAAGCACCAACACCAACCGCTGAAGAAAAAATTATGGAAGCAGTTAATTTAAATAATCAAGGTGAAGGTATAGTTTATAAAGATTTAGTTGGTTTAGATGATTTACAAGCAGGGTTAAAACTATTTCAAGAATCCTTAGCTATTTTCAAAAAATTCGGTGCTAAAGGAGGAGAAGGTAATAGTCTTGTTAATATTGGCTATGTGTATCTTCGTCAGGGAGAATACCCCAAAGCAATGGAATTTTTTCAATCTGCGTTAGCTATTCGCAGAGCGACAAAAGACCGTCAAAATCAATGGATAGCTCTTTCCTATATAGGTGAAGCTTATGTGAATTTAGCTGACTATTCTCAAGCATTAGAGTTTTATCAACCAGCTTTAAATATTATTCGGGAACTAAAAGCCGCTAATCCCAAAAATGCCGGCGATTTGACTACAGATGAAAAAACTATCCTTGCTGATATCGCTGCTGTTTATTTTCGGTTAGGAAAATATCAAAAATCCCTTGATTACTATCAACAAAATTTGGCGATTGAAAAATCAGAAAATAACAGAATCAATGCTGCCCAATCTCTCAATAATATTGGTGTAGTTTATGTAAATTTGGGCAACTATGCTCAGGCTCTTTCTAGTTATCAAGATGCATTAACTACAGTTCACGACTTTTGCTATAAAGAAAAATTGACTTGTTTTTACGGTACAGAAGCTGCGATTTTAAATAATCTGGCTACTGCTTATTTTAGTTTAGGTCAATATCCCAAATCTCTAGAACTTGCAGAAAAATCTGCAATGATTTACAAAAAATTCCGCACTGGTGAATATAAGGGAACAAGCACAAAAGAAATTAAGTTACTTTATAATGCTCTTGGTGAAAATTCCCAAGCTTTGCAACAAATTCCTATTCGCGCAAATGTTGGTGATGCTTTTGGTAAAGACTCTTTTCAGTTTCAAGGTGAAGCTTTAAATCTGAATAATGTTGGACAAATTTACTTTAGCTTGGCTAAATATGATCAAGCATTAAGTTTATATCAACAAGCTTTAAATATCTACAAAGAAAATAAATATAAACTAGGAATTGCTGTCACTCTCAATAATATTGCTCGCATTAATCATAATTTAAGTAAATATGATCAAGCAATAGTTTTAAATCAACAAGCTTTAGTTAATTATCGAGAAGTTGGAGATCGCACTGGAGAAGGTATAACTATTAGTAGTCTAGGACAAACTTACCAAAAACAAAGTCAATATGACAAAGCTTTAGGGTTTTATCAGCAAGCTTTAACAATCCACCGAGAAGTTAGTGATAAGGTCAGTGAAGCCGCGACTCTGAAATTTATAGGAGATGTCTTATCTGCACAAAATCAGCCACAATTAGCCATCACTTTTTACAAACAATCAGTAAATTTAACGGAAACAATTCGCCAAAATTTGCGCGTTGTTTCTACTAATATTCAACAATCTTACACCGAAACTGTAGCCGAAAGATATCGCCGGCTTGCTGATTTAATGCTGAAGCAAAATCGTCCAGCAGAAGCGCAACAAGTTCTAGATTTACTAAAAATCCAAGAAATGCACGATTTTTTGGGTAATAGACCAAGAAACCCGGAAATAATAGTTAATTCCCCAGTGAATAATGCTGTTAGTAATAAAGGTGAAAGAGGTGGAAATTCTCAACCACAACAATCACAAACATTAGCTTTTCTACCGCAAGAACAACAGATTTCTCAAAAATATAGCGACATTCAAAATAAAGCCATTACTCTTGGCAAAGAATTGACCAATTTACGGAAAATTTCTCAAAATATACGCACACCTATTCAAAACAAACGGATTGCTGAATTAGTAAAAATTGAGCAGGAAAGTACCGCTGAATTTAATAAGTTTATCAAAAGTCCCTCGATAGTAGCATTAACCCAACAATTATCAGCAACATCGGGACAGGAAAATTTAAATTTACGACAACTCAACTCCCTACGGGATAATTTACGACAATTAAATCAAAAAGCATTATTACTTTACCCCTTGGTATTAGATGATAGATTGGAGTTATTAATAGTTACTGCTGATACTCCACCAATTCATCGGACAGTACCAATTAAAAGGGAAGAATTAGAGCAATTAATTCTAGAGTTTCGGCAAGCATTACAAACTCCCAGAAAAAATAGTAAATCTCCGGCTAGTAAATTATATGATTTACTCATTAAACCCATAGAAAATGACCTGAAGCAAGCTGATGCTAAAACAATTATCTACGCTCCAGATGGTAAATTAAGATATGTTCCTTTAGCAGCATTATATGATGGCAAAAATTGGTTAGTGGAAAGATTTGCTATTAATAATATTACTGCTTCCAGCTTGACAAAATTAGATCACCAACCCCAAAAATCTTTACATACCTTAGCTGGGGCTTTTACTAAAGGTGATTACACCGTCAAATTAGCTGAACGGCAAGAAACTTTTAGCGGTTTGCAGTTTGCTAAAGTTGAAGTAGAAAGTTTAGCAAAAACAATACCTGGTACAAAAATCCTGTTAGATCAAGATTTCAGTCCTCAAATTACAATTCCCCAAATGAATGATTACAAAATTGTGCATTTGGCAACTCACGGAATGTTAGTGAGTGGAGATCCTGAAGATTCATTTATCCTATTTGGTGATGGTAAACGTGCTACTTTGCGAGATATTGAAAATTGGTCTTTATCAAATGTAGATTTAGTAGTATTAAGTGCTTGCCAAACTGGGTTGGGTAAAAAGTTAGGGAATGGGCAAGAAATTCTCGGTTTAGGATATCAAATACAACTCACAGGAGCAAAGGCATCTATGGCTTCTTTATGGTCTGTTTCTGACGGGGGAACTCAAGCTTTAATGAATGGGTTTTATACGGCATTAACAGCAGGAAACACGACAAAAATAGAGGCTTTACAAAAAGCACAAATTGCGATGATCACAGGTGATAATTTAGGATTAGTTAAAGAGCCAGGTAAGATAGTTGGAGAAAATAACAATAATATTCAATTTAACCATCCCTACTTTTGGGCTTCTTTTGTTTTGATTGGTAATGGTTTGTAAGAGGTAATTGAGCTATCTGATCGCCCAAAAATCATGATTCCTAATTGTAGAAGGATTTAGCTGCAACTTTTATGCGATCTCTCCAATTACTAATAGGTAATTGAATCTTTATCTTCTGTAATTAAACAATCTTTAGGAATTTTAACAATAGTCATTGATTTATGCTCCTATTTATGAGGATAATAAGTTGCTTTTAACCTAATTTACTGTTAAAGTTTAACTTATTTTAAAGATAATTTTCTCCTCGAAACTACACAATCTTGTAAATAAAGATTAATTAATTCTTGATAAGATATACCTTCTTCTTTAGCTATCGTTTCAAAATATTCAATCACATCAATTCCTAAAGGAATAGTGACTTATTCTTTTAACTGTTTAGCAAAAGGATTAGGTCTTTTTTGCATTTTTGAGAGATCATATTCTGGTTTCATTGGTTTATCTCCTATATTCTTTAGTTTCATTTTTAGTCGATCAATGTAGATTAATTGACCAGATGTATTAATTATATAGCTTTTGTGACTGAATTACCAGTTATTGAAAATTGAGATCGGAAGTTAACAAAAGAATATTTATATCTAAAATGGTAGCAGATTGAGCTAATTTCTCATCTGCTGTTACCAAAGAAAAATTATTAATGCTACACACTGCTAAATGTAAAGCATCCAAAGTCCTTAAAGGGAGATCAAACATGGATATCCAATCTCTAGCTAAACGGTAATGTTGATTTTCCAATAAAACAAGACGATATAAATCTTCATTAAGATGATTTGCAAACAATTCCGTAATCCTTCTAGCATCATTTTGGGAAACTTCACCTATTCTTACCCTACGAGATAAAGCAGAAAATAATTCTACCTCAACTAATTGACTAATGATTGGTTGATCTTCTTGTTTTTGTAATAATTGTTCAACAACACTACTTAATTTTTCAGGCACATAATAAGGAACAATGGCACTAGTATCTAAATAAATCAATATCTTTCATTCTCTCTTTCTTCTAATATTGTGGTACTCATTGTACTCCCTTTTAAAACTATAGATTTTCTAAAAGAGTTTAAACTAGGAAATGCTTTTCTTACCTGTTGAGGAGGAAGAAGACGAGCTACTTCTTTCCCTTCTTTCATCAGAATAAATTGCTCACCTTTAGCTACTTGCTCTAGAATATTAGATAAATTTTTAGTAGCTTCTTCAATTGTAATCTGAGTCATAACTATCTCAATAGTTTACAAATGTACTCGAATTATATAACAGAGATAGATGTTTTGTAAATTTTATAGCGATTCCCGTCTAAGTTAGGTACAGCAAGAAAGAATTAACCGCAGTAGACTAGGAAATGCTATAGTGGTGGCTGCATCTAATAATAATAATGCGATTACTAGGTCGCGCTTCGCTATCGCACACAATAATTGAGTTATAGAAATGCGATCGCCTAAAAATATCATTTATTCTTTTAGTCAATGATTACGCTTTCAGGAAAACTTTTATTATTTACTGATTGTCCTAAATTTACATAGGGCTGTTCTCCAGACTTCTGAATCGAAAAATTAAGCATTTTAGCTATTACCTTAGCAGGATCTTTGTCATTCTTCCGATTAAAAGTAAACAGTACATTGTTTTTATTACAACCTGAGCTAGTATTATTTACATAGCAAAGTACGCCAAGATGATTGATCCTACCTATAGTCAACCATAAATTCTCTACACCTCCATTTGTAGTAGTTGCTGCATTTAACCTATCTGTTACCTGATGACAACGACGTTCGGGCGTGTATCCAGTTTCACTAAATTCCTGAGTTTTCCAGAGGAATAAAGGTGTTGTTTTAGTTCCATCAGATAAAACTGGAACAGTAGCAAATTTTGATTCACTTGGGTGATTAGACAATTGAATGCACTCAAAGCGTATTATGTCAGGTGTAGCAATACTAGTTTCAGCAGCCAGTAAAGGAACTTGAGTTACTATCACTCCAAGTACAGTAAGGTTAAATATCTGTTTGAGATTCATATTATACAATCCTCAATAAATTATTAGTCTAGTACAGATTTGTTTGATTACTGCATAAATTGAAAATGAGTTAACTTTCATCCTACATTTTTTAGTAGGAAATGTAGGATATGAAAGCTATATATTTTGAACAGTTTGGTAATAGCTAGTACAAGAAAAAATCAAGTTGTATACATTTGAAATATTGATTATTTCAGCTATTTTTCTACGATTACTGCAAAGCCGAATCGAGGTTGGTTAGGTAATGATACGCATTGATTTTTCCAACATTTTTCGGTGGTAATTGTTGCACTAAAAGCCTTCATTGAAAGAGATGGAAAATTAGGCTTAGACAATTTTCCTGTTTCCAATAGTTGTTTAATCTCATTAATTGCCAAAGTTATTGTTTTGGTTGTCAAAACGAACTGTAGCCATTTTGTGACATGAGTGAATTCATCAACAAAATCTTGTATATGACTGTCAACAATTTTACTACTTAATGCCCCAAAAGTAACGCCATCTGCTATTATCTCTCCGATTATTTGCCATAATGAATTGGCATTTTCAAAATTCTCGGAAGCAAAATATAAAAAAGTATTAGGATACATTTGCCTAATCTCATCCTTTCTTTTTTGCCCCACATCAGTTCTTTGTGTTGTAATTATCTTATCAACGTTAAAATCCACAGTTTGCAATATTTGCCCTAAACTAGGTATTTTACCATTTAGTATGCTCATCAACGCCGACGCATTAATAGTGACACCACCAAAAATGTGATTAGGAAAATTTACTTCTGCTATGTATGGAGCAATATCCCCTAAACTCCAAGCAAAATGGTAGCCTACATCAACTCCCCAAAGAAATCCTCCATGAGTTACTTTTGCATTAGCGAAATCTAGTGTGTCACTACAAAAACCCAAGAAACATTTCTCAACTT
The DNA here is from genome assembly GCA_903848645.1 of uncultured cyanobacterium. Classification (GTDB taxonomy): domain Bacteria; phylum Cyanobacteriota; class Cyanobacteriia; order Cyanobacteriales; family Nostocaceae; genus Dolichospermum. The sequence continues at coordinate 55,985 of CAINGU010000082.1, forward strand.
TAGGTATTTCTACGCCTGTTGGTAACTGAGAATCATACTGTCCAGAAAAAGCACTACCCACAATATCTATTGCTTGATGTTGAGTATCAAAAGTTAAAGATAAAACATCATTGTGTTTATTGTTAGAATTTGGCAATACATTATCTATTACACCTTTAGTAACAGAATTTATCAAGTTATTGGCTCTAATAACCATAAAACTAAGTTGTGGATAACATTCCATCAAATTTGATGGCGGAGATTTTAAATCAATTTTGTCTGGAACAGCCAAATCAGCACAGTTCTGTAACTGTTTTATAAGTTCATCAGCAGGATAATCTCTGTGGTTTAAATAATAAATTTCTTTTGGTAAAGGTGGGTATTGGTCGTTTGGGTATTTGCTATTAATTTGAGAAGGTAATTGAGAAGGTAATATTGATATCCAAGTATTAATAGGTGGATCAGGTGACAATTTTACCTGTTGAGTAGGGGATGAGACAATCACTGCTATTGTTGGAGGTATTGTTCCTGATGGAATAAATGTTCCTGGTGGTACTACTATTGTTTGGGGAGACTGAATAGTTGTGCCTGGAGGCATCACTATGGTTCCTGGTGGTGCAATTACTATAGTTCCTGGTTTGATAATGCTAATTCCTGGAGGAGCAATAGTTGTGCCTGGTGGTGTAAGGATTGACGGCTTTTTTGGGACAATAACTACTATTCCTGGTTTTACAAATACTCCTGATCTTGGTTTTACAACTACCACAGTTCCAGGTGGGGGATTAAGAGTTGGTATATTATTGGTAACATCCGTTGACTGTTTAAGACCTGCTCCCACAACCACCACACCAAACTTATCAGCTACAGCACTCGTAAAAATTACGCCAACTAATGTATCTGGATTAACTCCAGTAATGCCGTTACGATTAATACACTCCCGAAAATCTTTTGTCTTAGCTAATCTACGGACAACTTCTTTAATCTTTGCTGGTTCAGAATTAAAATTATTAATTGGTATCTGCTCGGTTTTAAGACAGATTAATCTTTCCTGAAACTGAGCTATCGCTTCTTGAGGAGTATTAGCACTTAATAGTTGTGACTCATGGCTAGATCCTCGTATAATTGATGACGAAACAAAACCGAATGCTGCCTGTGGTATTCTCATTACCGCCAGGAAAGCAAATAATATAGCCAAACCAGTCGAAAGAAAAGCCCTTACCAGTCTTCTAGAAAATCTCATCACTCTACACCCGTATTATTAAAATTATATACAACATAGCGGAAACAAACCCATCATTAAGGTAGTTGCATTTACATCTGATTTTCTGCACTTCATTTTGTAATATGCGAACATTTCCTTAATTTTATTTTTTTCATCTCCAAATACTCTACAGCTTTGTATAAAAACCAAAGGTAGGAAAAGGTCGGAAAAAGGTCGGATCTTTTTGTAAAATTACGTAAACATTTTAAATAAACAAAACTTACTATTAATACATATACCCATAATTTAATCTAATACAGCACTACATCATAATACCTACACCAAAAAATAGCTTTCCTTAGTCAAAAACCATACAAACAAACCTATACACTTATAAATTGACGAAAATATTATCATGTATGACTGCAATACTTAATTCCATAAACAAAAGTTTTGTGATGGTTATAAACTATTGTTTTTCTGATAATTTCCTTAACCCTGTAAAAATTCATCAGCCATACAAGAGAATGAGAATAAAATATTAACTTATCTCCATTAGTTATTTTTGGCAGATGTAATAAACTATTAAAAGTCAAAAAATCTAAATCTTGCATCATTTTAATCACAATTTCATTAATACTCATCGTATATATATTTTTCCCTCTAATTATCGCATCCTGACATGATTCATAAAATAACATTTTTCCCAAACCCATACCTCGAAACTCTTCAATCACAAATAATGCAGCTATCTTATGCCAATTTGGATGAAAATCATAATTTAAACAAACTCCTAGCATTTTACCATTTTCATCTTCTGCAACGATAATATATTCGGCTGACATCCATTCCGTTAATGAATAACCCATAATATTAGGTGTTAGTTTTATTTGTCTAACAAGTAACTCTGCTTCTGCTTTTGTAACTTTTCTTTTGGAGATTTTGAACATAAATCAAAGGGGGTTATAGCGGTTATCGGTTGGACGCAATAAAATATAGGGCGCAGGCCCTGCGCCCCTACAGGTTTTGCGATTTAACGACTGTATCTCAGTCAAGTGCATACCGCTATAGTAAAAAATTTTCTATTGGAATCACAAAATTATATAGCAGTATGCACTTAAATAAGATACATCATAGCCCCCTCCTCGCAAGCGAGGAGGGGGTTGGGGGTGGGGTTCTTATATTTCCCTCAACCAAGAACCGCTATATATATCAAATAGACCATTTAAAATAAGATGTAAATATAAAATAAACAATTTTCCAAATATATATTATGCAAATTATCCAAAAGAAAAAATTTGATATAAAAATTTTCTTTAATAAATTTAAAGGATTATACTTTTTTTCAATTTCACTGAAATCACAGTTTAAATTAAATAAAACTTCGTTAGTTTGATCTAATATTTTATTGTATCCCAATAATCCCCATAAAATTAGTGTACTTATAGGGGGAACTAAGCTAAATGTAAAAAATAATTGTGTCCATGTATAGGCACTTTTTGAAAAATTACTTGTATTCAATGTAGAAATAGCAATTTGAATCCCTAAAAATAGATTAAGATGCGGTTGGGTTTTTTGAATAAACTCTAAATATATTTGCTTTAATTGCTGAATAATTCTCTGATTAATCACAACAATATCCTCAGCAGCATATTTTCCTGAATCCTTACCAATTTCTCGCAGATAGTTTTTATATTCCTGCATTTTTAGACCAATCCGCTTACAATCTTCTATCACAATATTTATACTCAAATTGGCTAAAACAGACCCTATACAAATAAAGTTAATTAAAGAATATGGCAAATAACATATATAGGGTAGTAGATAACGATAAAAATATTCATTGTTGCTAACTTTATTATTTCCCAATAATTCATGGGGACCGTACCAAAAGTGGTGAAATAGCACAATGGTCAAAAATACCAAGGATATACAAAACATTACTTTGCGTCTGGAAACAAATTTTTTATCCGCAATCAAATGAATGGTATCTTGCTTAAATTCATAACCTACTAAATACACTTCTAACATTAATAAAAAACAAGTACGAACGAATTCATATATCACTCCCATTCCATTTTTATTAAATGCAAGCTGCCAAGGTTTACTGTCAATTATAATATATGAAAAGGCTAGTGATATGACACTAATTACGGATAGAATAATTGCTATAGGTGCTAATACACCATAATTTAAAAAGTTGTTTAAAAATTTGATATTTTTTGCATGAGTATTTATCTCTGATGATGCAGATGTTGACTTAATAAATAATTGTTTATCAATCCAGTCTTCATTAAAAACTTTTTCATATATAGGGTTATAAATACTCATTTTCCCTTGTTGTTTCACTACCAATCCTGATAATCTTAATGCCATATTTTCAGGGGTATCATCAGTATCTATGCTGTGATTGCTCAATATTTGTCTATAAATTTCTAACTTTTTATAAATGAGTTCCTTCTCCGCAATCAGCCGATTCCTAATAGTTCTTAAATGTTCCGGTTCATCTTGATATTCCCAATTTTCAATAATATAATTTTGCACTAAATTATTAATATTAGGTTTTCGAGTTTCAGCTTTTTCAATAATTAACTTGCATAATTTTTGAGTGAGAAATGGTTGTCCCCCAGTCCAATATAATATCTGTTGTAAAACAATTTTGGGATCATGTACTTTCTCAAGCAATCCTTGAGATAAAGATGGAATCACTTCTTGTATTTTGAACCCAGTCAACTCAATTGTTCTACCAATATTAAATGGTGTACCTGTTTTATCTTTTAAATCTGATGGTGTTACTACTCCCAGTAAACAAAAAGTAACGCGCTTGTATTCTGATTTTTCTGCCCGTTGATTATAGCAAGCACGAATAAATTCTAAAAATTCATCTTTAGTTTCTCTGTTAATTAGGTTATCAATTTCATCAATAAAAATAACAATATCTTGAGGTAATTTGGTTAATAAAACTTTGTCAATAAACTGACTTAATCGCTGCACTGGTGACAAAAATATATGGTTTTCCCACCATTGAAAAAAAGTAGATGAATCATCAAAAAAACCATTCCACAATTCAAAGGTTATACCCGCATAGAAATTTTCAGCAGTGGATTCACAACTACCAATAGTTGTCATATCAATGGAAGTACATTTTATTCCTGTACATTCAAGTTTTTCTCTAATTTGTACCCGCAAGCTAGATTTTCCCATTTGTCGGGAATTGAACACACAACAAAAATCTCCATTTTTTAAACCTTCATAAAGTTCTTCGTCTGCTTGTCGTTTTACATAGCTGGGAATATCAGATGGTAAACTACCCCCAACTTTGTAATAATTAAAAGGGCGTTGCATAAAGGATTAAAACTGGTATTTTATCACCAATTACCAATTACCAACCTCAACTAGATGATTAGCAACTTAAATAATTACTATATCACATTGAGACTGTCAATTTTCCAACCGTTCTCGAAAATACTGACGGTACAACTCACAGCGGGGTATAACTTGATTATTTTGCCATTTAATTAGTCCTATGCTGTACAATTGATATCCCAGAATGGAATCTAATTGTGCTGGTTCAGTAGTGCTAATAACCTTTGTGAATGCTGCTGCTAATTTTGTATTTTCCCTGAGCATTCCTAATAGTCGGCGTAAATGCTGAGTATAAATACCCGCATCTGTAGGAGCATCTCGCAATAACTGTTTGATATCTCCCCACTTTCCGGGAGCAGGTTGAGCGAGGTGATAAAATGCTACGCGAACTAAATATGGATGACCTCCTATCATAGCCATCAATTTTTGCACTAAACTATGATTCCAATTAAGTTGATGACGCTGTGCTAAATCTTGTACTTGTTCTGCGGTAAACTCAGTTAATTCTACTGGTTCTCCCACATTAAAAGGTGAATGGTTGATATCTAATAATCCATAATTTTCTGTGGAATGCACTACAACTAATCGCAGTTGTTTCCAGATATCTCGATTATTAGCTTCTTCATGACAACTTCGCAATAGTCCAAAAAAATCTTGAGCAATTTGAGGGTAGTTAAAAACCCGATCTACTTCATCACAAGCTAAAACTAAAGGACTATTAATTTCTTTAAGAATGTAGTTTTGCAGATAGGTTTTACAACTAATTTTACTACCAATGGGCTGCTTCCAAAAATCATCAACCCGATCTGTAATCCCTAATTCTAGGCTAATGTAAGTACAAAACCAACGTAAAAAATTATCTAGGTTGCTAAAGTTCGATTCATCTACATCTTGTAGATTTATGCGTACTGTGAAATAATCATATTTACGTGATTGAGCCAAAATTCTGTCAAGTAGTGAGGTTTTTCCCATCTGTTTTGGTGCTTTGATGCGGATAAGTGCAGCAGGTTGAGCGATCGCTTGATAACATAAAGATTCAATAGAGTACCGCTCTATATAAAAAGGAGAATTTAGGGATACTGGGTTATGAGGAAGTTCCAGTCTGTTCATAGATAAGACTATTTGTGGCGTTTTTCGTTTTTCTCTTTCCCGATTTAGTGCTTGACGAAAATTATTTTTATTAACTGGTTCTCCTATGATATCTGTGAGCTTTTTCCATAATTTAGCACCAACATCGTTTTGAATATATGTACTACTAAAATCTGTTTCTGTAGCAATATCTTCATATTTTTTCCCTTCCCAACTTCCTTTTAGTACCTTTACTTCCACGTCCGTTAGATGTTTATGAGTAGATTTCCATACAATTTCATCAACAAATTCTTGAATTTGTTCCCAAGAAATATCTGCTTTGAATGACATAAATAATATACATAAAATCAATGTTTATAATTTTACAGTAATTTGATTATTGGATCAAGCAATTATCCTAATTTATGAGTCAGATCCCCGACTTCTTAAAGAAGTCGGGGATCTTGGGGATCTTGTTGTTCCACCTTACTTTTCCCTACTTTTTAATTAATAAATATAATTTCCACTTATTTTTTACTACTTATTTGAGTTTAAATTGCTCCTAAACCTAGATAAATATTCCCTATTTTTTAGTGTTTGAATTTTATCTAAATCCACGCATAATCAAAACATCAAATCAGAAAACATGAAACAAGAAACTTAAAAAAGCTATGATATTTACATTATCAATGATGGGAAACAGCATTAATGGTGATGATGAGGATGATGATCCCATCGTTCCACCTAGTTGATACCCAGATCCCCGACTTCTGAGATCAATTTATCATTTTTGGAGATAATAAATAAAAGAAGTCGGGGATCTTATCGCCTTTACATCAAAATATTTATAGCGATTTTCATCTTTATATCGCTGTTTCCATGATATTTCTCATGGCCTCAAGTTTCCAAATTTCTAGTTCTGGTAAATTCCAGCGGACTCTTTGTAATTGTTGATCATGAGAGTAAAATTCTAGAAATTTTCTCCAGAATATTATAGAATCTTGTTTATTTCCTGCTGCTGCTTGGACTTGTGCTAATAAGCAATATGCTGGAGGGTAATCATTTTCCAATTCCAGAGATATAAACAAATGCTGTTTTGCTTGTTCATAAAAATTTTGCTGAAAATAAGCCCAACCAAGGTTTTTATGTAATGCAGCTTTCACTGTGTTATCTTTAACCTTGGATAAAATTGGCGAAATCATTTCTACAGCAGTAGCACTATTCCCTCGCAAAATTTCCAACCTAGCTAAATTATTAATTGCAGCTTCTCCAGCCCGATTTTGATATTGCATAGCAATTTTATAATGTTCACAAGCTTGAGTCCAATCATCTATTTTTTCATAAGTTGCTCCCAGATTATAATGAGCAGATGCGAAATCAGGTTTAAATTCAATTGCTAATTTTAGATAGGATAAAGCAATATTTAAATCACTATTTAAATATTGTTGATATCCGATTTTATTCAGAAATTTAGCAATTTGTTTCTTCTCTTGTTCATTGCAATTAAACCGCAGAATAAATTTCTTAAATTCTTCAGTTATGGGTTGATTAACTGATAGTAATTGTAAGATAAATTCGGAAATATCATTGTCATCTGTATCTGTTGTTTCCGTTATTTTATCTGTGATTTTAAGCTGATATTCAGTTAGTAAGTCAGGTTTATATTTAGCAACCAGTGTCACTAACTCTGAGCGTTTGTAGCGACGACTATCAGAATGTTCACTACTTAGTCCAAATTTTTCACATATTCTTTCAATATGTTTTCTGACTGTAGGCTCTCCAATTTCCATAGCGGCTGCTATATCTGCATCTGTTTCACCCGCTAGTATCCTTTGCAACACTTCCTTTAGCCTGGTTGTCAGTTTTTCAAATATAAGTTCAAACTGTTGTTGGTTCATCTTTTGATTATATGAGTATTTTTCACAAATGTGACTGTTGTTTTCAAAATTATTGCCAACTTCCAGGACTCAACAACAAGATCCCCGACTTCTTAGAGAAGTCGGGGATCTGAAACTCTCGACCTATGGCTAAAAATCAAATAGGAGTCCTATATTTAAAATTTACTTTTATCCGTTGACAAGAACAAGGGTTTTATGTCACCATCGTGACTATATAATATATCACAACAACTAAATCATAATTACAAATGAGTAAATGACCCTTGAAGAAGTGATACCTACGGCTAGAGAAGCTATTGTACTAGTCGAGCAGTTATTAAAACGGGGACGCTTAACAACAGTTCAAGAAATTGTATTCCGTCAATCTTGGACTGGTAAGACGTACTTAGATATGGCTATAGACTATGATTACGATCTTGGTTACATCAAAGACGTTGGCTCAAAACTCTGGAGATCGCTCTCCCAAGCTTTAGGAGAAAAAGTCACTAAAAGCAACCTGCACAAAGTCTTAAAGCGAACTCTACAGGAACAAGAAATCAGCAATAGCAAGCAACACTTTAATCAACAAATTGGCATTTTAAAAGCGATGGCTTTTAGTCCTGACGCTAAATTCCTTGCCAGTGCTAACAATGACCATATAGTTAAAGTATGGCATCTAGGCACAGGAAAATGTGTGCAAACTCTAGAAGGACATAATGCTTGTGTGTGGAGTGTGGCTTTTCACCCCATAGATCAAATCTTAGCCACAGCGAGTGAAGATAACACAATCAAGTTGTGGAATCTGGAAACTGGAAGCTGTGTGCAAACTCTGAAAGTTTAAAGTTTGGCCAGTTTATTCCATCTCACTAAAGGTATCTTTGAGAACAGAACGCGCTGCTAAATGATTACGAGTAGAAGTAAGAATTTCTGCTTCTCGTTCTAAACGAGCCAGTGTATCCTGTATTTCTAATAATGCTTGTTGTTCGGGAGCGACACCATAGAGATTACTAGCTATCCAATAAGATAATTCTGTGGGTAAATCTGGTAAATCGTTTGGTAGTTCAATCTCTTGTTCTGTTAATTTGGCTGAGAGACGCACAACATCCCGCAATAGTTGTTCTACATCAGCAGCTAAAGGACGTAAATCTTTAGCTGGTGGTTGATCTTCAATCCATTCTACCAAACCGACGCGATAGGGCTTTTCGCGCACATATTCTAAAACCCGAAATCTTTGCTGTCCTAAAGCTAATAGCTTGATTCTGTCATCAGGTAGGCGTTGATAATGCAGAATTTCGGCACAACAACCCACGTTAGCAATTGTCCCTTTTGCGGGATCAATCATCAATACCCCAAATCGGCGATCGCTCTCCAAAATCGTATTCATCATGATTCTGTAGCGAAATTCAAAGATATGTAGGGGTAATGGTCTAGTAGGAAATAGAACCACTTCTGGTAATGGGAATAGAGGTAGTTCACGCACTGCAATTTTAGAAGAAGATGTCATTGTTAGTATTGTTAGTTAAGTATAAATTCTAGTCTTAAAATATTATATTTTTCCGTACTTTATTTATATTTTATCATGATGTTTTATGGCTAATAAAAAGCCCTGAGATAAATTTTCTCAGAGCTTCCTAAATGTCAGTTGTCCGTTGCCCGTTGTCAGTTGTTTTTCTTTCACCACTGACCACTGACCACTGACCAATGACAAATTTACAATTTGACTTCAATATCTACACCAGAAGGCAAATCTAGCTTCATGAGTGCATCAATAGTTTTAGAAGAAGGCTGGTAAATATCAATAATCCGGCGATGGGTGCGGGTTTCAAAATGTTCGCGGGAATCTTTATCTACGTGAGGCGATCTCAGTACGCAATATATCTTGCGTTTTGTTGGCAAAGGAATTGGTCCGATAGCTGTAGCGTTGGTACGGTTAGCGGTGTCTACAATCTTCTCGCAAGATGTATCTAATAAACGTCGGTCAAATGCCTTTAAGCGAATTCTAATCTTCTGCTGCTGTAGAGTTGCCATCTTTAGTTTTCCAGGTTCGGTAAATTTTCGACTTTAGACTTTAGATTTTAGAGTGATCCCAAATCCGAAATTTAAAATTGTTTATGGGAATAGAAAGGAGTAGAGATTTTAGGATTCATCTCCACTCCTTTTGAATGAGATCAAAAACGTGAGTGTTATTTCAAGATTTTAGCGACAACGCCAGCACCAATAGTGCGTCCACCTTCACGAATAGCGAAGCGCATACCTTCTTCAATAGCGATCGCGTTGATCAATTCTACTGTTACTTTGATGCGATCGCCAGGCATGACCATTTCCACATTTGCACCCTCATCAGAGGTAAAGGCTTTGATTGTGCCAGTTACATCAGTTGTCCGCACATAAAACTGAGGACGATAACCCGCGAAAAATGGTGTTTTCCGACCACCTTCTTTCTCAGTTAAAACGTAAACTTCGCCTTCAAACTGAGTGTGAGGTGTGATTGATTTTGGTTTGGCAATTACCATCCCCCGTTCAATATCAGCTTTTTGCATACCACGAAGTAGTACACCTGCGTTATCTCCGGCTTGACCTTCATCGAGACTCTTCTTGAACATCTCAATTCCAGTTACAGTTGTAGTTCTGGTGTCTCTGATACCTACCAATTCTACAGTATCACCGACTTTAACAATACCACGCTCAATCCGTCCAGTAGCCACAGTCCCACGACCTGTGATGGTGAACACATCTTCTACAGCCATCAAGAATGGTTTGTCTACAGCCCGCTCAGGAGTAGGGATAGATTTATCTACAGCATCCATCAACTCATAGATTTTATCTACCCACTCATTTTCGCCGCGCTGAGTTTTGGGATTAGCGGTCATTGCTTCCAGAGCTTTCAGACCTGAACCTTTGATAATGGGAATATTGTCACCATCGAAATCATAATCGGTGAGCAGTTCCCGCAATTCCATTTCTACCAATTCCATCAACTCGTCATCGTCCATCATATCTTGTTTGTTCAAGAAGACGACCAGACTAGGAACACCTACTTGTTTTGCCAAGAGGATGTGTTCACGGGTTTGGGGCATAGGACCATCTGTAGCTGCAACTACGAGGATACCTCCATCCATTTGCGCTGCACCAGTGATCATGTTTTTCACATAGTCAGCGTGTCCAGGACAATCTACGTGAGCATAGTGACGAGCAGTGGTTTCATACTCAACGTGAGCGGTATTAATTGTAATACCCCGTGCCTTTTCTTCAGGAGCATTATCAATTTGGTCGTAACCCTTACCTACCGCTTGACCATTAGCGGCCAAGGTCATGGTAATAGCTGCTGTTAAAGTGGTTTTGCCGTGGTCAACGTGGCCAACAGTCCCGATATTAACGTGAGGTTTATTTCTTTCAAACTTTGCGCGTGCCATGAATAATCTTTTCCTTTTTTAATTAAGCGTTCCCTTTACTTTTTGAGATGATGCCCTCAGCCACGCTGCGAGGCACCTCTTCGTAGGTACTAAACTCCATTGTAAAGATACCTCTACCTTGGGTTTTCGACCGGATATCAGTGGCATAACCAAACATGGTTGCCAGTGGAACTTTCGATACCACCTTCGCCAACCCATTATCAGTGCTTTGGCTTTCAATCTGTCCTCTGCGGGAGATTAAATCACCAATCACGTTCCCGATATAATCTTCGGGGACTTCAACTTCAACTTTCATCATCGGCTCTAAGATGACAGGAGAGGCTTTTGATGCCGCTTCTTTCATCGCCATAGAACCGGCAATTTTGAAAGCCATTTCTGAAGAGTCTACGTCGTGGTAAGAACCATGTACCAAGGTGGCTTTGACATCAATGAGCGGATATCCAGCTAAAATACCGGATTCACAACATTCTTTCATTCCCTGTTCCGCAGGTCCGACGTACTCTTTGGGGACAATCCCACCGACAATTTTGGAAACAAAGACAAAACCTGTGCCTGGTTCGCCTGGTTCTAGGTTGATCACTACGTGACCGTACTGACCCTTACCACCACTTTGGCGGATAAATTTACCATCAATTTTTTCGACAGCTTTGCGGATGGTTTCGCGGTAAGCCACTTGAGGCGCACCAACGTTTGCTTCCACTTTGAATTCCCGTAACATCCGATCTACGAGAATTTCTAGGTGCAATTCTCCCATACCCGCAATTACGGTTTGGTTGGTTTCTGGATCAACACGCACACGGAAGGTGGGGTCTTCTTCGCTCAAAGATTGCAGAGCTTTGGAAAGCTTGTCCATGTCGTTCTTGGTTTTGGGTTCAACCGCTACCGAGATCACAGGTTCAGGAATAAATAGGGATTCCAAAATAACTGGTGAACCTTCATCACAAAGGGTATCACCTGTCAATGTATCTTTTAATCCTAAAGCAGCACCTAAATCACCAGCCCGTAGTTCATCTACGTCTTGTCGGTCATCTGCTTTCATCAGCACTAACCGAGAAATCCGTTCTTTTTTATTCTTGCTGACGTTAAGAACGTAACTACCTTTCTTCAGCACACCAGAATAAACACGAACGAAGGTGAGGCGACCGTAAGGATCAGCCATAATCTTAAATGCCAAAGCTGATAATGGTTCGTTATCATCAGCATGACGTTCTACGGGATCACCGTTAAGCAGTGTGCCTTGAATTGGTGGAACTTCCAGTGGTGATGGTAGGTAATCTATCACCGCATCCAACATCAATTGCACGCCTTTGTTCTTAAAGGCTGAACCGCAAAGCACTGGTACGATTGTCCCAGCAATTGTTCCTTTCCGCAGCGCAGTACAGATTTCCGCTTCTGTTAGTTCTTCGCCCTCGAAGTACTTATTCATCAGCTTGTCATCAGTTTCAGAGACAGCTTCTACCAACTTGGTGCGGTATTGTGCTGCTTTCTCTGCTAGTTCCGCTGGAATTTCTGTTGTTTGGATATCAGTTCCTTGGTCGTTTGTGTACATATATGCACACATTTTCACCAAGTCGATAATCCCCTTGAATTCAGTTTCACTACCGATAGGCAGTTGAATCGCAATGGCATTAGCCCGCAAGCGATCAACCATCTGATCATGCACTCTATAGAAGTTCGCACCGGTGCGATCCATCTTGTTAATAAAGGCAATGCGAGGGACTTTATAGCGGTCTGCTTGTCGCCATACTGTTTCTGATTGGGGTTGGACACCACCTACGGAACAAAATACAGCGATTACACCATCTAATACTCGCATGGAACGTTCAACTTCAATTGTGAAGTCTACGTGACCGGGAGTATCAATAATGTTAATTTGATGATCATTCCAACTGGTACTAATCGCAGCAGCAGTGATGGTAATTCCCCGCTCCCGTTCTTGTTCCATCCAGTCTGTGACGGCAGTTCCTTCATGAACTTCGCCAATTTTATGAATGATCCCAGAGTAAAATAATATTCTCTCTGTTGTCGTTGTTTTGCCCGCATCTATATGCGCCGCAATACCGATATTGCGTACTTTCTCTAGCGGGTTCGTGCGTGCCACAGTTACCTCCTATCGTTTTCGCCTCATGATATCTTGTATATTACTCTTTGTTAAGATTCTATACTTTTACGGAAAACCGTATTTTTTTGTTAGCCTAGCTAGGCAGTTGCCTTTTTGGGCATTAGCTATAAATTCTACGATATACCGCATATCAAAAGACGATATATCGTTTTTCTAGTTAGTAACGATAATGTGCAAATGCTTTGTTTGCTTCCGCCATCCGGTGTGTTTCTTCGCGCTTACGAATAGCACTACCAGTTTCATTCGCAGCATCCATTAATTCGTTAGCCAGTCTTCCGGCCATGGTTCTACCTGGACGTTGGCGAGAATACTGGACTAACCACCGTAATGCTAGGGTCGTACCACGATCTGTACGCACTTCCATTGGTACTTGGTAAGTTGCTCCACCAACTCGGCGAGCTTTTACTTCTACTAATGGTGTAGCGTTACGCACTGCTTTTTCAAAAGTTTCTAATGGACTTCCACCAGTGCGCTCTTCAATAGTTTTCAAAGCGTCATAAACTATTCTTGCGGCAATTGATTTTTTGCCATGACGCATTATCCGTCGCATCATCATGCTGATCAGGCGACTATTATACACTGAGTCAGGCGGGACTGCACGCCTTTGACTAACACCACGACGAGACATACTTCATCCTTGAATACGGAATTTGGCAACGAAATTATATGCTATCAGAACACAGGATCATAAAAGCGGTTTAAATTAGCCGCTGATTTTTCCTGAGTTTTGTTTATGGCTTGCGCCACTCTACTGCTATCAGTTGCAAGGAGGCTGAATTAATTCACTTATTATCTGCTACCAGACTCAGAAGACGACAACATAATCAACTTTAAAATTTAGATTAAAGTGCTGTTATCGTTTACAGGATTATCCTCAGAAACTCATGCAACTTATGTGTTTTTATACCAGATACAGTTTAATTTCTTAAAAAAATTTGTTACTGCTGGTTTTTTGCTTTATGCAGTTTCAGGTAGGACGATTAATCGTATTTGACGCGATTAACCGCCGCTTACCTATTTTTTACCTGCTTTTGGGAGCTTAGTTCCATATTTGGAACGGCCTTGTTTCCGATCTTTAACTCCGGCTGTATCTAATGTCCCACGGATAATGTGGTATCTCACACCGGGCAAGTCTTTGACCCGACCACCACGAATCATAACTACGGAGTGTTCTTGTAAGTTATGACCAATACCTGGGATGTAAGCTGTGACTTCAAATCCAGAGGTAAGTCTGACCCTGGCTACCTTGCGGAGCGCTGAGTTAGGCTTTTTAGGTGTAGTTGTGTATACTCTGGTGCAAACGCCTCGGCGTTGAGGGCATTGCTTCAGAGCAGGGGACTTGGTTTTCTGACGCGCTAGTTCGCGCTCACTACGTATTAGCTGCTGTATTGTTGGCATGAGTTACAGCGCGTGAAGCTGCTTTATGATCTAAGTTTTAACAAATCCTGATTATATCTTTTTTTCTGATTTTCTGTCAATCATTATTTAAGAGGGAACAGGGAACGGGGAACAGGGAACAGGTAATTCTTAACTACTGACAACTGACCACTGACAACTGACCACTAACCAATAGAGAAAGAATTGCCACAGCTACAGGTGGATATTGCTTGGGGATTATGGAAGCGAAAACCGCCACCGGTCAAGTCTTCTGAATAATCTAGTGATAACCCATTGATGTAATTTAGGCTTTCTGGGTCTATAACTACGCGAATATCATACAACTCTAAAACCTGATCTTGAGATTGTACTGTGGCATCAAAAGCAAGATCATAAAACCAATCAGCACAGCCCCCAGATTTCACTCGCAAGCGAAATAAGATATTTGATGGTTGTTTAGATTTTAAGCGTCCGATTTCATTAATGGCTGCTGGACTCAAATGAATCATGGAATTTTTGTATTAGTCAGTGGTCAGTTGTCAGTGGTCAGTTGTCGGTTGTCAGAAAGAAATTTCTTCCCCCTGCTCCCCTGACTATTTTTCCGAACGGGCATAGTCGTCTTGATAGCGAATAATATCATCTTCTCCGAGATATTCGCCATTTTGGACTTCAATCAACACCAAGGGAATCACACCGGGATTTTCTAACCGATGAGTTGTACATTGGGGGACATAGGTTGATTGATTATTGCCCAATAAAATTTCTTGATCACCACAAACTACTTTAGCTGTACCTGAGACAACAATCCAGTGTTCACTGCGGTGGTGGTGCATTTGTAAACTAAGGCGATGTCCGGGCTTGACTTCAATTCGCTTAATTTTGTATCCGCGCCCTTCTTCCAAGACTGTGAAAGAACCCCAAGGACGTAATTCGCCAGCAATAACACTTTTAGAATTAATTGTTGGTTGTAAAGTAAGAGTATTATTTGGGGCAGTTTCTGATACTTTAGCCATAGTTACCTCAGATGGAGACATAACAAACCCGTTTTGTAGTTTGAACAGTTGATGGAAAAGGGGCGAAATTTAGCCACCTTGATCAAGATAGCAAAACTCATCATTGACTGGTAAAATTTCTTGCTTAAACTAATATCTCTACACAAAGTCTTCATTAAAAAAAATATTGCTTGTTCTCAACTTCAAAATTGGGAAATCACAAAATCTCATGAAACCGGAGTTCTTTTTCCTTCTTCTTTCTTCCCTTCTAATCCTGACGCAGTTACTCCTGCTTTAAGGTTTGACAGACTTGGATTCTAGAAAAATCCCAATACCGTTGTGAACACGAGCCGCAGTATTGGGGGAACGGTCAAGTAACTGACCGCCTAAATAAAGACTGGTAGAACTACCACCATCTAAATTTAGAGCATTGATACAACCCATTGCTTGCATTAATTGTGCTTGTTCCGCCAAAGTTGGACCCCCACCTCCAGCCCGATTATGTACAGCAGCAATCATTAAATTACCTGTAGAGGTGGTACAAATACTGCTACGAACTGCTTGACCTTTCATAAAAGTGGGGTTGAATTTTTCTGCTAGTCCGTCCAAGACTATTTGCCGATTTTGGACTAACAGGGGACCTGCACCAATAATATGGGGGTAGCGACTAAATTCAGGTGTGGTAGTGGTACTGGTAATTGAGACTTTTGTGCCAATGGGTAATTGTGGGGTCTGATTGCGGAAGGTGAGGAGATAACCATTTTGAGGAATAGGAATAGCAGTTATACCACTTTTACCGCCGGCTAACTGATTGGTTACTTGATTATTTTCGACAACCACTATAGTTTCATTATCGGCTAGGGGTGTATAAGTATTTCCCCAGGCTGGAGTATAACGAGCGATACCGCCTTGGACATAGGCAGTATTGAGGAAGAGAATGGGTAAACGCTGATTATTGTTGGTAATTAAGGTTTCTGTGAGGGTGAGCCGACCAAAATAAAATTGTCCGCTATTATTCCAAGCGATTGCTCCTCGGTTGAGAATTGGGCCGGATATCCATTGATTATCTCGCCGAATTGCCCCTAAAGGTAATTTATTATTACGGTTAAAATAACCACCATTAACTGCGGCTACGGCTAAGTAATTTTGAGCAGTTTGGATTAAAGGAGCAGTACCAGTGAGTGTTTGCGGGTTCGTGATTATGGGTTTAATTGTTAATCCCACAGTCCGGGGGTTAATATCCAACCAAACCACAGGAAAGCTATCTGCGCCTAAATTTACTAACTGCTGTCGCCATTGTAATCCCTGCGCCCAGGCAATACTTCTTTCTAGCAAAGCTTCAGGTTGAATATCAATAACTAAGCGATTTGGTTGGGGAATAGTGCTAACTTGTACAGACTGACCAAAGGGAACACTCAACCGGACAATTGTTTGATTATTCACTACTTCCACTTTTTGAATGATTGATGCGGGGTCTGGTGGTGTAGTAGGTTGAAAATTATAGCGTTGTAATAAAGCTGGGTCAGCAATACCATCTAAGGTGACTGTCCATTCTCGGTTGGGTGGTGTGGTAGATTTGGGGATAATCTCATCAGGATCTACTACTTTTTTGACTGGTAACTCTTGTCGAACTTGCCAGGGTGTTGCCATATCTAAATCTAGAACAACTCTATCTCCTTTTGGTTGTTTACCCAGACGGATATTTTTGAGTTGGGAGACTGGAGTAGAAATTACCAAGGTGTTACCATTAGCCTGGATTTTCCATCCCTGTTTAAGTGCTAATTGAGTAATATCTAAATAGCGATATCCTCCGCTGAGATTGGTATTGAGAATGAGGGGATTTATTGAACCAGAAAACCACTGTACTGGTTGTTTACCAGGATTGCTACTATTGAGTAAATCTATCCCCATTAATTGCTTAACTGCGCCATCACTGAGATAGGTTTGTATGCCTTTTGTGGTTGCTTTTGGCTGTAACCATGCTCCTGGTAAGGTGCGGCCATTGAGAATAACTTGATTACCAGCACTAACAGCCGTTGGGGTGGGAGTTGGTAAACTAGGAATATCTTGAGCAATTGCCCCATAGGTAGCACTTAAACATAGTGCTGTTGACAATATTGGTAACACAGAATTCAGCATTTTTAGGATCATGGACTCAGTATTTGAGAAAGTTATCAATCAAAACCCAGCCTAACGAAAATTTATAGGGAAATTTAAAAAATAATTACCTTTTTTAGGAATAATCGTGATAATATGTATATTGGGTTTTTGTCTCTTCTCAAGAGTAGTAAACAATAATCATGCTAAAAATACTAGCGGCAACTGTTTTAAATAATACAAGCCGTTTGTCAACTATCATGATAGTATTAGAGACTAAAACCGAAATTCACACAATCAATCTCTAAAATTTGGGATTTTTAGATGAGGAATCTCAATCTAAAGTCTAAAGTTTATTTGGTAGCTAATGAATAAGCAGCCAAAATATAGGCAAAAACAGATATATTTTAGGAATTGTCAAATGGGCATATAGTAAAAATACGCTGATTTTCTGGCCGCGTTAGAAAAATTGTGGCTTTTGGGACAGTGCAGTAAACAAATAGCATAAAAATAGGCATTGATTACACACTTTTGGCTAACTGTCAAGAAGACAGCTAAAATTGTTATCCCTAAATTTTGGTAATTATGTATTTTTATCCAGTGCCAATAACTGAGAAAATTTCCCTCTAGCAGTAATAACAATATCTGTACCTCAACATTTCAGGAATAGAGTATGAGTCATCAATCATTGAATCAGGGTCAGCAAACTACAGTGTCAGATACTAATTTTCCAGATACATACCTAGGGCAAAAGTGGTTAGTAGAAGAAAGAGATGCTTGTGGAGTCGGGTTTATCACCCATCGGCAAAATATTGCCAGTCATGAAATTTTGGCTAAAGCCTTAACTGCTTTAACTTGCTTAGAACATAGAGGGGGTTGTAGTGCTGACCAAGATTCCGGTGATGGTGCGGGGATATTAACAGCGATTCCTTGGGAATTATTGGCACAAAACAACAATAATGGCATTGATTTTGCCAAGCTGAGTAATATGGCTGTGGGAATGATATTTTTTCCCCAAGACGAAACAGCCGCCAAAGCTGCTAAAGCCGCATTTGAGCAAATAGCAGCAGAAGAAAAATTAACTATCCTAGGCTGGCGAGTAGTTCCAGTGAGTCCTGAAGTATTAGGGGTGCAAGCAAAAGAAAATCAACCCCAAATAGAACAGGTTGTAATTTCTTGTGCTGACAAAAGCGGCGATGAACTAGAAAGAGAATTGTATATTGCCCGTCGTCGCATTATGCAAGCGGGTAGAAAAATTTCCGAAGATTTCTATGTTTGTTCCTTGTCTAGTCGGACAATTGTTTATAAAGGCATGGTGCGTTCCGCTGTATTAGGGGATTTTTACGAAGATTTAAAAAATCCGGCTTTTAAAGTGGCATTTGCGGTATATCATCGCCGCTTTAGTACCAATACCATGCCTAAATGGCCTTTAGCCCAACCTATGCGGCTATTAGGTCACAATGGGGAAATTAACACTCTGTTGGGGAATATTAATTGGATGATGGCACGGGAAGCTACCCTCAGTCATCCGATTTGGGAAGATCGGTTTGATGAACTCAAGCCCATGGTTAACATGAATAATAGTGATTCCGCTACTTTAGATAATGTACTGGAATTATTGGTGCGTTCGGGACGTAGCCCTTTAGAAGGGTTAATGATGATGGTTCCTGAAGCGTACAAAAATCAACCGTCCTTGGCTGAATATCCCGAAATTGTTGATTTTTATGAATATTACAGCGGGTTGCAAGAATCATGGGATGGACCAGCGCTGTTAGTATTTAGTGATGGTAAAAAAGTTGGAGCGACATTAGATCGTAATGGTTTAAGACCTGCGCGTTATGTCATTACCAAAGATGATTATATCGTTGTTGCCTCCGAAGCCGGAGTTGTCGATTTCCCAGAAGAGAATATTCTCGAAAAAGGTAGACTCGGACCTGGACAAATGATTGCGGTGGATTTAAACACCCAAGAAATCCTCAAAAACTGGGAAATTAAACAACGCATTGCTAAACAACATCCCTATGGAGAATGGTTGCAACAGTACCGCCAAGAATTGAGTAAGTTAATTAAAGGCGAAAGTAATCCCGTAGTTAATGGTAACGGGAATAGTAACGGAAATGGACACCATAGCCCAACTAACGGGAATGGGAATTTATCAACTGGTAAAATTGATCCCCAAGTCTTATTACAACAGCAAATTGCTTTTGGTTACACCATAGAAGATGTGGAAATGGTGATTCACCCTATGGCTAGTACGGGTGCAGAAGCTACTTTCTGTATGGGTGATGATATTCCTTTAGCGGTATTGTCAGAAAAATCCCATTTACTGTATGACTATTTTAAACAGCGATTTGCCCAAGTTACAAACCCAGCAATTGACCCTTTACGGGAAAAGCTGGTGATGTCTCTGACGGTGGAATTGGGTGAAAAGGGGAATTTATTAGAACCTAAGCCAGAATACGCCCGCAGACTCAAGTTGGAGTCTCCTGTCCTCACTCAAACAGAGTTAGAAACTATTAAGTTGTCAGGATTTGCAACGGCTGAATTGTCAACTTTATTCCCCATAGCCACAGGCCCAAATGGTTTAAAAACCGCTGTGGAATCTTTGCAAAAACAAGCTGCGGAATCGGTGCGGGCTGGTGCGAAGATTTTAATCTTAAGCGATCGCACAGGTACAGGGATTGCGGCAGAATATACTTATATTCCCCCTTTATTAGCCATTGGTGCGGTTCATCATCACTTAATCCGCGAAGGGTTACGGATGAAAACATCCTTAATTGTGGATACCGCCCAATGTTGGAGTACCCATCATTTTGCTTGTTTGTTGGGTTATGGTGCGGGTGCTGTTTGTGCCTATATGGCTTTAGATACTGTAACTGCTTGGTGGGCTGAACCCAAAACTCAGCAGTTTATGGAAAGGGGTAAAATCACCAAACTGACTTTAAACCAAGCCATTGAAAATTATCGCAAAGCTATAGAATCGGGTTTGCTGAAAATCCTTTCTAAGATGGGAATTTCCCTACTTTCCAGTTATCAAGCAGCGCAAATATTTGAAGCTATTGGGATTGGTGGTGATTTGTTAGCCTTGGGTTTCCGGGGAACAACTTCCCGCATTGGTGGTTTAAGTGTGAGTGAATTAGCCCAAGAGGTGTTGTCTTTCCACTGTAAGGCTTTCCCCGAATTGACGGCGAAAAAGTTGGAAAACTTAGGTTTTGTTCAATACCGTCCCGGTGGTGAATACCACATGAATAGCCCAGAATTGGCTAAGTCGCTGCATAAAGCCGTCAATGGTAAGCAGTATGACCATTATGAGGTTTATAAACAACATCTGCACAATCGTCCGGTGACGGCGTTGCGTGATTTGCTAGATTTCCAAAGCGAGCGCTCATCAATTCCTCTGTCAGAGGTAGAGTCAATTAATGATATTGTTAAACGTTTCTGCACGGGTGGGATGTCTTTAGGGGCGTTATCACGGGAGGCACATGAAACTTTAGCGATCGCAATGAATCGCATTGGTGGTAAATCTAATTCTGGTGAAGGTGGAGAAGATCCGGTTCGTTACAATGTTTTGAGAGATGTAGATGCTAACGGTAAATCTCCCACGCTTCCTCATCTCAATGGGTTGAGAAATGGTGACACGGCTGCAAGTGCCATTAGACAAATTGCATCAGGACGGTTCGGCGTTACTCCCCAATACTTAGCGACAGCCCAACAATTAGAAATCAAAATTGCCCAAGGTGCAAAACCAGGAGAAGGTGGACAGCTACCTGGACCAAAGGTAAGCCCCTATATTGCCATGTTGCGTCGTTCTAAGCCGGGTGTAACTTTGATTTCACCACCACCCCACCATGATATTTATTCAATTGAAGATTTAGCCCAGTTGATTTTTGACTTGCACCAAATTAACCCGAAAGCTCAAGTTTCGGTGAAATTAGTCGCAGAAATCGGGATTGGGACAATTGCAGCAGGTGTGGCTAAGGCTAACGCTGATATTATCCAAATTTCAGGACATGACGGCGGTACAGGTGCATCACCGCTTTCTTCTATTAAACACGCTGGTAGTCCCTGGGAATTGGGGTTAACAGAAGTACATCGAGTATTGATGGAAAATAGTTTGCGTGATCGCGTCATCTTGCGTGTAGATGGTGGTCTGAAAAGCGGCTGGGATGTCCTAATTGGGGCATTAATGGGCGCGGAGGAGTTCGGCTTCGGTTCTATTGCCATGATTGCGGAAGGCTGCATTATGGCGCGGATTTGCCACACTAATAATTGTCCTGTGGGGATAGCTTCTCAGAAGGAAGAAATGCGGAAACGGTTTACAGGCATTCCCGAACACGTTGTGAATTTCTTCTACTTCATTGCGGAAGAGGTGCGGAGTCTGTTGGCTAAATTGGGATATCGTTCTTTATCAGAAGTAATTGGTCGCGCTGATTTGTTAACAGTGCGTTCTGAAGTCAAACTGAATAAAACCCAAGCTTTGAATTTGGATTGTTTAACTAAGCTACCAGATACAAAAGTTAATCGCAGTTGGTTGGTGCATGAGAAAGTTCACAGCAACGGACCAGTATTAGATGATCAGTTACTAGCTGATTTAGATATTCAAGCCGCGATTCAGGATCAGGGAGAAGTTAGTAAAACCGTTACCGTCGTAAATACCGATAGAACAGTCGGTGCGAGGTTGACTGGGGCGATCGCTTATAAATACGGTGACAACGGCTTTACAGGGCAAATTAACCTCAATTTCCACGGTAGTGTGGGGCAAAGCTTTGGCGCATTTAACCTGGATGGTGTCATTCTCAACCTAGTAGGGGAAGCTAACGACTATGTAGGTAAGGGAATGAACGGTGGGGAAATTATTATTAAGCCCCCAGCCAATGCGACTTATAACCCAGCCGAAAACGTAATTGTGGGGAATACCTGCCTTTATGGGGCTACCGGTGGGGTTTTATTTGCCAATGGTTTAGCCGGGGAACGGTTTGCGGTGCGGAACTCTAAAGGTACAGCCGTGATTGAAGGGGCTGGTGATCACTGTTGCGAGTATATGACTGGTGGGGTGATTGTTGTCTTGGGTAAGGTTGGCCGCAACGTGGGTGCAGGAATGACCGGCGGATTGGCTTACTTCCTGGATGAAACGGGTAATTTCCCTGATTTAGTTAATCACGCTATTGTCAAGGTGCAGCGGGTTATGAGTGATGTGGGCAGACAACAATTGTATGATCTCATTAAAACTCATGGCGATCGCACTGGTTCACCCAAGGCACAGGAAATTATCGCCAATTGGGCAGAATATTTACCTAAGTTCTGGCAGTTAGTACCACCATCTGAAGTTGATAGTCCCGAAGCCAAAACAGAGGAAAAACAATTAAGTTCTGTGTAATTTGTCAGAATCAGGATTTACAGGATTTAATTAATTACTTTGTCAGAATCAGGATTTACAGGATTTCAAGATTTGCAGGATTTAATTAATTACTTTATCTGAATTTATCCTGTTAATCCTTTAATCCTGGTTATCCTGATTCAGACATTTCTCTTATCTGTATTTATCCTTTCATCCTGGGTATCCTGATTCTGACATTTTTCTTTAAGGTTTTTGAGGTTTTTGAGATTTCGATTTATTTTGAGCAACTACCTGTGGATATTGATCTTGCATTTCTAAAAGTTCGGGAACAGTGACAAATTCATAACCCTGTTTACGAAACTTACTAATAACTTCTGGTAAAGCTTTGACAGTATGAGAGCGATCACCTCCACCATCGTGCATTAACACAATTCCACCTGGTTTAGCTTCCCTAAATATATTATTCATTAACCGAGGCACAGCCGGACGAGAATAGTCCATGGAATCAGCAGACCACATAATGATGGCATATTTATTACTTTTAGCATAAGCTGCCACCCCATTACTCATAATCCCCCCTGGTGGACGGAATAGGCTTGTTTTCACTCCTGTAGTTTGATAAATGATGTCTCCTGTATTAGCAACTTCGTAAGCGGCTGCTTGGGCATTCATGTGATGATACCAGTGATGCCAAGTATGGTTGGCAATAATATGACCTTCTGCAACTACCCGCTTACTTAAATCAGGATAATTCTTGACATTTTGGCCAACAACGAAAAATGTACCTTTGATATTATTCTTTTTGAGAATATCTAATACTTTTGCTGTACTACTAGGCCAAGGTCCATCATCAAAGGTTAAAGCAATAACTTTTTTGTTTGAGGGAAGTTTAGCTTCGCTAATCACAATCCCTTGAAACTTAGTTGGTACATCAGTAGCAAAGCCTTTTGCCTGTGCTTCTTGTTGCCAACTAGTGAGCATTTCCGTTTTAAATTCCTCTAACCGCTGCTGAGTTCGGACATTAGCCGCAGTATCCTTAACAGTGACGCTTTTAGTTTGAGCATCAGATGTGTTAGTTTTGAACAGGATCATGAGAGAAATGCTTAAAGTACCAGTTAGTCCCAGTATGGCAATTAGTATTCTCTGTGTCCACAAAAATGACTTATTATCTTCCACAACTTATCTCCTTCAAGGGGTGAGCAATCAATGATGGCAGTGATGGCTCTGAGGGTAGGTTATAACACATTTTTCTATATATTAAAATTCTCAGCTATTGATTAACAATCATGAAAATTAAAATACATATTTACATAAATTGCACAATCTCATAGATATATAATCAGAAACTAAGTATATATCTAATCATTATGACTGTGAACTATCACTGGCATAGATACTAATGTATAGTTTACTGCTTTTATTCATAGGTTACTCTTAAAGAAAAAGTTAAATTTTTCTGAATGCCATGAACTGGTTAGACGATAATGAAATGAATATAGTTTCTCACTGATAAATGATCGTTAGTAGTTACGATGACTACCAGAGGACTTTTATTTTACTTTTGAAAACAAACTCAGTACACATATTCGTGCCTTATTTCTCTTCTTTTCTGTTTCCTCCCTAGGTAAATAAATATGACTACACCTCCCGCAAGGGATACATAAATCAAATATTATTCCTATATTCTAAACTTGATTAGAGATATTTTTGCTTTAAATTTCCCTATTTTCATGAAAAAATTCCAGATTGGATAGAAGGAAATAAAACCTCACAAAGTTTCAGAAATATTGGCATCAATCAGAAAAATTGTAGAGAGCATCTTCCGGTAATATGGATAATTACGAATTATTGTTAATAAGTGGCTTATGTCTTCTGTACCTCTAACACTAAATCTGACAGAAGGTTCTGTTTCTGTCAGTTTTTCACCCCAAGCAGCGCAAGAATTAAAAGCAGCAATAGATGAATTAATGAAAAGTCTCAAAGTTGTTGCTAGTAAAAGTCCAGGTACAGGTAAAGTCAATCCCCAACCCTCGTTAGAGTATCGTTACACTGGGGATGTATTTATAGAAATATTCTGTAATCCTAATATCTGGCCTACTCCTTTTGCGGCTAAAGTTTTGTTAACAATTCGCAATATGGGGATTCGGTTGACGACAGAAGCGGAACTTACTCGCGTTATTGAGGATGTTAATCAGTATTTAGAGCAGTTTTAAATTATCGTCTAAACTATGATTTTTGTGATTTTGATGATTTTTATGATCAATCCCTCATCTTCATCAAAATAATCCTACAAATCATAGTTTGGACTTTTTTAAATTAACGTCTAAACTATGATTTTTGTGATTTTGATGATTTTTATGATGAATCCCTCATTTTCATCAAAATAATCCTACAAATCATAGTTTGGACGTTTACACATGATTGGTAAAGAAAAAATTGATTTAAATATTGATCCTCCTCCTGATTTAGTCATAGAAATTGATGTTACTTCCAAAACACAATTAGATGCTTATTTAGCTTTAGCAGTTCCCGAAGTATGGCGATATGAAAATGATAAATTACAGATTAATCTTTGGCAAGATGGTAAATATATATAATCAAAAATTAGTCCTAATTTTCCTAATTTACCAATTGCAGAAATAATTCCCCAGTTTGTTGAAAAAAGTCGAATTCTTGGGAGAAGTCCTACTTGGAGGAAGTTTCGACAGTGGGTAAAACAGCAATAACAAAGACTAGATCCCCGACTTCTGAAATTAGTTCATAATTTATTCATATCATGAAAGAAGAAGTCGGGGATCTGAATAAATCTGGTTTACGACTCAACAACTATTAATCATTATAACAGTTTTAAACTAAGTGATAGGCAAGAATTTTCCAAGTTACCAATCACCAATCACCAAACTTAGTTAAAATAATCAACTAACCCCAAAACAGAAATAAGCCGAAAACTCATGGCAGATCAAATGCAGTGGACAAATGCCCTATCAACCCGTCCTTCCTTAGAAGCGGCTATTACAGATGTCGTAGAACAAGCAATGGCATCTTTAACAGCACCAGCGGATTTAGGGCTGGTATTCATTTCTTCTGCCTTTATGAGTGAGTATTCCCGACTTTTGCCTTTATTGGCGGAAAAACTGGCTGTACCTGTATTGATTGGTTGTAGTGCTGGGGGTGTAATTGGCAGAAAACAGGCAGGAGAAACCGAAGAAATAGAAGCAGAACCCGCCCTGAGTCTGACTTTAGCCCATCTTCCCGGTGTCGAAATCCGACCTTTTCATATTGTCGCCGAAGAATTGCCAGATTCCGATAGTTCCCCCACCGCTTGGGTTGATTTGCTAGGTGTGCCACCTTCAGTAGTGCCTCAATTTATTCTCTTGTCTAGTCCCTTTGCTTCAGGAACGAATGATTTGTTGCAGGGGTTAGATTTTGCCTATCCAGGTTCGGTGGTGGTAGGAGGACAGGCCAGCAGTGGCTTTATGAATGGTCGCGTCGGCTTATTTTGTAATGATAAATTGTATCGGGAAGGTACAGTAGGCATAGCTTTAAGTGGCAATATCGTCTTAGATACCATTGTTGCCCAAGGATGTCGTCCCATTGGTGAACCGTTACAAGTCACTAAAGCGGAACGGAATATTATTGTTGAGTTAGATGAAAAAGTACCTTTGGTGGTATTGCGAAATTTAATTAGTAGTTTAAGTGAAGAAGAACGAACATTAGCACAACATTCTTTATTTGTAGGTTTAGCAATGGACGAATTCAGGCTAAATCTAAATTCGGGGGATTTTTTAATTCGCAATATTTTAGGAGTAGATCCTAATGCTGGGGCGATCGCAATTGGCGATCGCATTCGTGCCGGTCAAAGGTTACAATTTCATCTGCGGGATGCCGAAGCATCAGCGGAAGATTTGGAAATTTTACTGCAAGAATATCAAAGTCAAAATGCCAGCGAACCCTCTCCCGTAGGCGCTTTAATGTTCACCTGTTTAGGACGAGGAACAGGACTTTATGGCAAACCTAATTTTGATTCTCAATTATTTAGCCGTTACGTCCACGACATACCAATGGGTGGTTTTTTCTGCGGTGGTGAAATCGGTCCAGTCAGCGGTAGAACTTTCTTACATGGTTATACTTCTGTATTTGCCATTTGTCGTTCTTTAATCAGCAGCCTGGGCGATTAGAAATCGCGGCTATATAGGCAAAACCCACCTATTCCTTCGGAACGCTACGCGAACGTGGGTTAAATTACTTTCTTTGGTTGAAAATCTCAATTTTCTTTTAGTCCACGCAGGTGGACTTTGTTTGTTTAGTAGCGATTTCTAATCGCCATAAACTTTTAAAGCATCTTGTAAAATCCTGATTCAGACAATTTCCCATTCAGACAATTTACCGTATCAATAACGTACTATGATTATCAATTAAAGCCGGATTCCCATCATTAACTGCGCTATATTCTTCAATGTAACGACGGACATGAATAGGGAAATGTGGATAGTCTAACATAGCATCACCATCAGCAATTGTCGCCCAAAAGTCCCGTAAACCAGGGGCTAGGGTTTGTGCCTGTGCTAATGGTAGACTTAAAGGTGGTAAAGTCAATAATTTGAGGACAAAGGGATAAGAGCGATCGCCCATCCATTGCCGTGATAATGTTTGTAAGTTGGGAAAATCTGGAACTGATTCCACACGATGAGAAACAACCTGTAAAGATTCATTACCCAATTCATCGCAGTTAAATTCTAATACCCGATAAGGATGAGGATAGCTAACTAAAGAACCAGTCGTAATATCATATATTCCTTCTGCATAAGCAATATCTTGAACGTGCAAATGTCCTGTAAATACTAATTTAACTCCATATCTTTGTAATAATGTCCGCAGTTCTGGAGCATTTTCCAGCATATAACGATTTGCCATCGGATGACTTGATTGATTTGGTAAATGTTCAACCACATTGTGATGGATCATTACTAAAACTAATTCATCTTTAATGCTTGCTAATTCCCTTTCTAACCACTGGAATTGTTGACTATCTAACCGTCCTATTTGCTCACCTTGATCATTAAATGAGTTAGAATTAAGACCGATTAACCTAACTCCTGGGAATATCTGCCGATTGTAATAATGTTGTTGAGGATTTTCATAACCAAATTTTTGATAAAAATAGGGAAAATCTGCAAACGCAATTGATTGTTTATTGGCCGTTAAAACAGGGACATCATGATTACCAGGAATCACATAAGATGGAAAAGGTAACTCAGATAACCTGTTTTGTAACCAATTGTGATTTGCTGGTTCACCATGTTGGGTTAAGTCTCCAGGGATCAAGATAAAATCTAAATCTAACTGTGTTAAATGTGCTAATACACTATCAAAAGCTGGAATACTCACTTCCACCAAATGAAAGCGACTAGGATGATCCCAGATGGTTTCAGGAAGCGCAATATGTAAGTCGCTAACTATAGCAAAACGAAAATTGAGTTTCATTGATTTTATGAAAATGTTAAAAATGAAATTGCAAAAATTCTTATTCTCAAAGTATAACGCTCACTGTGTATACCTGTGTAGGGATATTTAGACTTAACAATATTTGTATACATTTATTTAGAATTGTTGTTTTTTAGGAGCGTAAATTTTGTCACCTGTTCGAGTTCGTCAGCACGTTAACCCCCTTGCGAGTAAGTTCCAAACCCCCACCGCTTCTCCAGAATGGGAAAAGATTTATATCCAACAAAACCTACCTCTACATTTAGATATCGGTTGTGCTAGAGGTAGATTTGTCCTGAAAATGGCACAAGTAGAACCAAATTGGAATTTTTTAGGTTTAGAAATTCGAGAACCGCTAGTAGTCGAAGCAAATAGAATCCGCGACGAAATGGGATTAACAAATTTGCATTATCTGTTTGCAAATGTGAATAATTCCCTAGTTTCCTTATTATCAACTTTACCTGTAGGAAGCTTACAAAAAGTTACAATTCAATTTCCCGATCCTTGGTTTAAAAATCGTCATGCAAAACGTCGGGTAGTACAACCCGAATTAGTCACAGAATTAGCGAATTATTTAACCCCTGGTGGTGTTGTTTTCCTGCAATCTGATATAGAATTTGTGGCAGTGGAAATGTGCGATCGCTTTCATGAACATCCTGCATTTGAGAAGCTGGGAACAACAACATGGTTAGCCGAAAACCCCCTTCCAGTTCCCACAGAACGGGAAATAGCCACTCAAAACAAAGGTGAACCAGTTTATCGAGCTTTATTTAGAAAACGGATGATCATTAATTCATAAATTCCCGAAATTAAGTTAGGTATTTTGCTGTTAATACACTTTAAACTACCTGAAGATAGATATGCTTTTATCTCTTCAGATAGTGTTAATAGCAAAAATATTTCGCCATATTGAATATAAGTGTTGCATGAGATTTATATTCAATATGACCATGAATAAAAACATTAAAGAACAAATTCAACTAGATTTACACCAAGCTCAAGAAACAGGACAATTAAAGGCTGAACGCATTCGGGAAATCGTGAAATCTGCTGTTTCTCAAGTAGGTTCTGAATTTCAAGAAGGTTCTCATGAACTGCGTAATTTAGTGAATGATGCTGTTTCTACAGTCGTTGATAATTTACAAGAGAAAGGTAGTGAAGTTAAAGAAGGAGTGGTAGCTTCAATTGAAGGTGCTATGGAAGCTATAAGTCTTAAAAAACACTCAGCTATTACCCAAACTCAAGCAGAAATCAAGCAGCTACAAGCCAGATTAGATAGGGAAGAAGAAGAACTACAAGCAGAACTGGAAGCAATTTTCACAAAGATAGTAGAAACAAGTCAAGATAAATCTGCGGATACGAAAATTGCGATTGATTCAGCAATTGATTCTATCAAAGATAGTGAAGAAGTAGGATTATTAAAGAAACGTTATGCACAATTACAAGCACAATTAGCAATTGTTCGAGCCAATTTATCGGCGCGTTATAGCGGAAGTAATCAAGAGGTACAGGATTATTTAAATGAAGCCAAACAATGGTGTGATAAATCCCATCCAAAAGCTGAATCTATCACTGTCCAGGTAAAGGACAATTACTCACTTCTAGAACAGAAATTAGCAGACGCAGGTGCAGTTATAGCTAAAAAAGAACGTCAATTAAAACAAACTTTACGTGAGTTACTTTTAGCAACTGCTGATTTATTCAAAGATAAAGATATTCGTGCTTAATTAGATCCCTAATTAGATCCCCGACTTCTTAGAGAAGTTGGGGATCTTGTTGATTGCTATAGTTAATAAGTACCTTCCTCTCTATTCATATTTTCTTCATGCTTAACAATTACCCAAACTGCATGAATGCTACCAGGAAGCCAACCAAGCAGAGTCAGCAAAATGTTAATTAACAAAGTTGGACCAAATCCAACTGTGAGAAAAACTCCCAAGGGGGGTAAAAATAAACCGATAAGTATACGTAATAAGTTCATGGATATTTCCTAGTTTTGAGATTTGGTTTACCTGGGATTTACCTATTGACTATCTTGTAATTCAAAACCTTTTTCTGCAAAGTATTTACTTAAAAATGTATTAGCTAAAGAGAGAACTACAGGACCGAGAATAAAAGCAATAAATCCTTGAACTTGAAAACCTGGAACTAAAACTGATGCTAACCAAAAGCAAATTCCGTTGACAATTAGGGAAAATCCACCCAAGGTAAGATATGTCAAAGGTAAAGATAAGATATTGATAGTTGGTTTAATCCCACTATTAATTAAACCAATCACAACAGCAGCAATTAAAGCTGCGGGAAAATTAGCAATATCGACACCGGGAACAACTAAATCAACAATTAGCAAACTTAAAGCTGTAGCGAGTGCGACGAAAAAATATGCCAACATTTTTTTACCTCAGTAACAGCAATACCAGTGCTAATTACTATTTTCAAATATAGATTAATATTTGACATCTTTTCTTAGGTAGAATCTTGATCTATCTTAGGGTGGAGTAAATCCAAAATCTATTGACTTCTGAATTCTGACAATTATTGTTTGAGTCCTTTCATTGATAAACTTATGCGTTTGAGTTTTTCGTTAATTTCCAAAACCTGTACTTTGACAACTTGTCCAACCTTGACAATTTTTTTGGGATCATCTACAAATTTATCAGCAAGTTGGGAAATATGCACTAAGCCATCTTGATGGACACCAATATCAACAAAAGCACCAAAGTTAGCAACATTGGTAATCATTCCTTCTAGCTGCATTCCTACAGTTAAATCCCTAATTTCTTTAATTCCTTCTTTAAAAGTAGCATATTTAAATTCAGCACGAGGATCTCTTCCTGGTTTTTCTAATTCGCTGAGAATGTCGCGCAGAGTTGGTTCTCCAATAGTGTCAGTAACGTATTTTTTGATATTGGCTTTTTTGAGATTTTCAGCAACTTGTGTAACTTGATTTAAGGATACTCCTAAATCAGCCGCGATAGATTGCACTAGGGAGTAACTTTCTGGATGCACTGCGGTATTATCTAAAGGATTTTCACCACCACGAATTCTTAAAAAACCTGCGGCTTGTTCAAAGGCTTTTGGTCCTAACTTGGCTACTTTTAAGAGTTGACGACGATTTTTAAATGCTCCATTTTCGTTGCGATAGGCAATAATATTATTAGCTATAGTTGGGGTAATTCCCGAAACAAATGTTAGCAGTTCTTTAGACGCAGTATTTAAATCTACACCCACATAGTTAACGCAACTTTCGACAGTTTCATCTAATTTCTTTTTCAGCAATTTTTGATCAACATCATGTTGATATTGTCCCACACCAATTGATTTAGGATCAATTTTGACTAATTCTGCTAAAGGATCTTGTAATCTTCTCCCAATACTAATTGCACCCCGCACAGTAATATCTAAATCAGGAAATTCTGCCAATGCTACATTACTAGCAGAATATATAGATGCACCTGATTCATTTACCATGACTTTAACTGGTTTATCGGCTATATTTGTTAATACTTCCGCCACAAATTCTTCTGTTTCCCGCGAAGCTGTTCCATTACCAATAGCGATTAATTGAACTTGATATTTTTCAATTAGTTTTTTAAGAGTTTGTCCTGCTTTTTGGCGTTGTTCTGCTGCTTGGTGGGGAAACACAGCTTGATATTCTAAAAATTTCCCAGTTTCATCTAATATAGCTACCTTACACCCGGTTCTAAAACCTGGATCTATAGCCATTGTCGGTTTCATTCCTGCTGGTGCTGATAACAGCAATTCTCGTAAATTCGTTTCAAAGGTTTTGATTGATTCTATGTCAGCGTAGGTTTTTTTCTCATTAATTACTTCACTAATCAAAGATGTTTTCATCAAGCGGTTAAAACCATCTTTTAACATTCCTTGATAAAAATCTCGCACATTACGAACCTTAGTTTTAATTTCCTGAGATTCTAAATAACCAAGAACAAAACCTTCATCAAAAGCAACTTCAAAACTGAGAATTTTTTCATCTTCCCCCCGACATAAAGCCAACATATTATGAGGGGCGATATTTTTGACTTTAATTTGATAATTTCGGTACATTTCAAATTTGGTTGTCCCTTCGGGATATTCCTCTTTAATCCGAGAAATAAACACCCCATTATCTAGAAAGTAATCGCGTATATATGTACGTAATTCCGCTTTTTCTGCTACTTCCTCTGCTAAAATATCAGATGCACCTTTTAAAGCTTCATCTGCGCTTTTTACTCCTAAAGTTTCTGAAATATACTTTGCTGATTCTTCCTCTAAAGATGCGGAAATACCATTTTTAACATTTAGGGATTTAATAAAAATAGCCAGGGGTTCTAGTCCTTTTTCTCTGGCAATAGTAGCACGGGTACGACGTTTAGGACGATAGGGTAAATATAAATCCTCCAGTTCGGTTTTTTGTAAACAGGATTCTATTTTCGCATTTAGTTCTGGGGTGAGTTTACCTTGTTCAGAAATCCCATTGACAATTACTTTTTTTCTCTCTTCTAATTCCGTTAAGTAATTATGCCTATCTTGCAAATCCCGCAATTGCACTTCATTCATTTCATCAGTTCTTTCTTTACGATAACGCGCAATAAAGGGAATTGTTGCCCCTTCTGCTAAAAGTTCCAGCGCGTTTTTTACCTGGAGGGGTTTGAGTTTTAGTTCAGTTGCGAGGAGTTGAGAAATGTTCAACATTGGATATTTAAATTGAAAGTGTTAAATTAATTGCAGCACGAATAGATAGTGTTAACCTAATTTAGCAAATAATGACATCATTTGAAAATAGCCACACCATAGCTTTTCAATCAAGTTGTTGCCAATTTGCCTTACTTAAGTATATGATTAATAACGTTCCTGAAGATGGTTCAAATCTACTGGTATTAACAGTAGCTCGTAGTTTGGAGATTAGTAAAAATGCCTTTATTTTTCTTGATGACATTAGTGACAGGTTTAATTACTGGCTATCTCTTCAAAAGAAATGATGATGAAATCACTAATATTGCAGGTGTTTTAACCGCCGTCATTTTTATTGTGAGTTTAGTATTATCACCTTGGCAAATTCAGTTTGGTTTGTTGATGTTTGTTGTCATTGTCAGTCAGAAACTATTGCATAAAAATTGGTTTTAAATCTATGTTACAGCGTTATGAAGCAGAAAAAACGCATTTAATGTGTTTTGACAAAATGTAACTTATTGCTATAAGAATCAATAAAATGCTTTAAAATACTTTGATATTTGAAAATTTTTCAGTAGTGTAGGGTGGGCAATGCCCACCCCACATAATATTTAAAAAATAAAATATTAATTCTATACCGCTGTTTTAATAATTTAAGAATAAAGAAAATTGTAGGTTGGGTAAAACGAAGTGTTCACGAAGTGTGGCCAAGCCATAACCCAACGAAGTCATGATTTTGTTGGGTTTCCTTACGTCAACCCAACCTCCTGAATTTAAGAATCACCTTAACTTTAATTGCTCTTGGCTTCAGCATGACCGTTACGAATAGACCATGCTAATTCTAACATTTGCGTCCAGCGTTTTTGGAGTTGTTTAGGAGTACATTGAACAGCTTTAGAAATAAGTACATCACTTTGACAAGCAGTTTTCAACTCAAAAATTTGCTGTTGCTGTGGTGTAAGTTGATGCCAAAAAATATCCCATTGCTGAGAAGATAAACCTAACTTATGTTCTAAACCAGCACCCAACCATTGATGAACTAATTGCCATTGGTGTTGTTTAGCAAACTTCTCAACGTGATATTTAAATCTTTGTTGTAAATAATCCCGTTGACGACTGGTTAAACCCAGAATTTGGTCAATTTCCGGTGCAGAAAGATCCTGGAGTTTGAGAGTCAAGTAATTCATACAATCAGATTGTCCTTGAGACTCCAGATATTTCATCAATTCCGTAATCACCCGATTGCGTTCCGACTCTTCAGAAGGATCAAAACCAGGTTTAGCAATCATTTGTGAGCGAATTTGCTGCACTGCCACATTGCGTTGATAAGACTCTGCTTCTTCCGTTTTCGCAGAATCCACAGCCATTTCAATATCTACAGTAGTTTCTTGGGGTTGACGACGGGCAAAACCTTGAGCGCGTAAAACAATTAATTGCTGATTAGCACCACCAGGTAAATTAATCCGACGTTTGGCATATTGTTCTGTAAACGCCATATACTCAGCGACTTGTAACTGAGTTCGAGGGGTGTAATCTTCAGGTAATTCAGTTTCTCGACGAAAAGCTTTAATAGCTTCGATATAAAAAGCTTGTAAAAAATCTTCAATTAGATTGTAACGAGCCTCAAACCCTAAATCTGAGCCGGCAATAGTAACGTGACGATAAACAATTGCGCCCAAACTGCTATGTAATTCCACGCGCCCTTGTTTAGAACCGAGTTGGTAGTAACGCAGGCACTTTTGTAAACGATGTCTTCCTAAAGTAATTTGCCAAGACTGAATTTGTCCTGAATTTTGAATGCGGGAGCTTTTATCACATATCCGTTCTACCTCTTTGGCTATGCGTCCGACGACATCTTGCACACCAGAAGTGGCAGCTTTAACTTGAGATTGCATCTCATGGGATAAAAGTTGCACCAATGTATCACTGGTGGGAACAGACAATTCTTCAAGAGAAATATAGCTATCAAAAACAGATGTAGAATTAGGCAGATTGGCGATGTTAGCTTTCATGACTTTTCTATCAAATTGGTATTGCACCTTAACTCAAACGCAGATACAGTATTTAAGATCAGTCCCAGCAGGGAAGATATTTTGGGATTTATTCCTCAAAATTCACCAACTAGTACACAACGGCGTAATCCAACCAACCATTAAAAATTCGCAAAAAGCTTGTGTAAGAGGCTTTTTTAATTTTTAATTATTAATTTTTAATTCCGCCCTGCGGTACTAGACTGCTGATATATAAACACTGTAGAAAATTTCCAAAGTTAAGGGCTTGTTAATTGTGTCGCTTTATTTTTAGCAACTAAATCAAAGATGGCATAATAGATATTCACTCTGAGGACAAATCGCCAAAAGTTTAGTCATGGTAAGATTGGCTCATAGCCTGGGTGGCGTAGCCATCATTTCATGACTAGGGATGACAGCAACTGTGAATATGACAATTTAAAAATTGGCGTAAGGTAATCATAATTAGCGCAATCTAGTCCAAAACAAAGGATTGCACTTGTAAAGCTTTATTCTTAAACCCAAGTAGCTACAGCTTCCCAACCTAAGCCCCTCCGAATAATAACTGGTTCTTCATCGGTCAAATCTAAAATGGTAGACACTTGATATGTAGGTTCTTCAGCAGTGTCAATAATGATATCTACCAATTTATCCAAATGATCATATAAATCAACCCGTGACAAAATTGGTTGTTTTCCGTTCTCAACTATTTCCTCATCTTCGTCATTTGCTCTAACATGAGCCGAAGTAGAAATAATTGGGTTTCCTAACGCTTCGAGTAATGCCAAGCAAACGTTATGATTTGGCACTCGAATTCCTGTGGTTTTGCGTTTGGGATTTTGCACCAGTCGCGGTACTAGTTTGGTAGCAGGAAGCAAAAATGTGTAGGGTCCTGGTATTAACCGCTTCATAATCCGGTAGGCTGTATCACTTACGGAGGCATAAGTCGCCACATTGGAAAGTGAGGGACATAAAAATGTCAGAGGTTTATCATTTGCTAACTGCTTAATTTTCCGCACTCTTTCCACCGCCGACTTGGAATTCAAATCACAACCAATTGCATAAACTGTATCTGTAGGGTAGAGCATGATAGCGCCACCTAATAGCGCCAACTTTACTTCCTCTATTCGGCGGCTTTGAGGATTATCAGGATGAATGGTGAATATTTTGGCCATAATGATGATTATTGGTAATGGGTAATGGGTAATGGGTAATGGGTAATGGGGTAAGAGTTTTCTTCTTCCTGACAACGGACAACGGACAACTGACAATTAACAAATAAATTTATGAATAAAATCGCTTATCTTCAATGTCCCACAGGGATTTCCGGTGATATGTGTTTAGGGGCGTTAGTCAGTGTAGGTGTACCTGTGGAGTATTTGGTAGAACAACTCAATGGCTTGGGAATTGAGCAGGAATACCGATTGCGGGCGGAATTTGTTCACCGTCAAACGCAACAAGCGACTAAAGTTCATGTGGATTTGCTACATGATCACCATCATCACCATGAACATGATCACCATCACGGCCGTCATTTGCCAGAAATAGAGGAGATGATTGTCCAGGGGAATTTGCCAAAGCAAGCGGAAGCTTGGAGTTTAGCTGTTTTCCGACGGTTGGCAGTGGCAGAGGGGGCTGTTCATGGCATCGCACCGGAAAAAGTTCATTTTCATGAAGTGGGGGCTGTGGATGCGATTGTGGATATTGTGGGTACTTGTTTAGGGTTGGATTGGTTGGGTATTGACAGCAATCGGGAGGGGTTGCCCTTGCTATACTGTTCTGCTTTCCCCACGGGAGGTGGAACTGTTCAGGCGGCACATGGACGAATGGCAGT
Organism: uncultured cyanobacterium; assembly: GCA_903848645.1. GTDB lineage: Bacteria > Cyanobacteriota > Cyanobacteriia > Cyanobacteriales > Nostocaceae > Dolichospermum. The sequence continues at coordinate 92,816 of CAINGU010000082.1, forward strand.
ACCAGTACCAGCGGTGTTAAAGTTGTGGGAAATGCGGGGTTGTCCAGTTTATAGCAATGGTATTGACAGAGAATTGGTAACACCAACGGGGGCGGCGATCGCTACTACTTTAGTCCAAGACTTTGGTTCTCCACCACCAATCACTATCAAACAGGTAGGATTAGGGGCAGGTTCTCTAGATTTACCCATTCCCAATATACTACGGTTGTGGTTTGGTGAAAGTGAATCTTTACAGACTGATAACTCTGATTTAGGGGAATATTCTCCAAATCTAGAAACGATTACTGTCCTAGAAACCCAAATAGATGACTTAAATCCCCAAGTATTCGGTTACGTATTTGAGGCTTTATTCGCTGCGGGTGCGGTGGATGTTTTTACCCAACCTATAGGGATGAAAAAATCTCGTCTGGGAATTTTATTAACTGTGATTTGTCATCCTGAAAAGTTATCTAGTTGTGAAGCGGTGTTATTTCGAGAAACTAGCACTTTAGGGATTCGTCGCACTACTCAACAACGGTCAGTTTTACAAAGGGAAATGCAAAAGGTGGAAACTATTTATGGGACAATATCTATAAAAATTGCCTGGACAGGAAAAGCCTCAGAAAAGGTAATTACTAATGTGCAGCCAGAATATGAAGATTGTGCAGAATTAGCAAGACAAAATAATATTCCTTGGCGAGAAATTCATCGGTTGGCATTAGAAAGTTGGTATTTGCAGAATCAAAATTAATCAGGTAGAACAACATGGGCGGGCTAGAAGCCCACCCCACAAGAGTAATGTATTTATTGTGGGGTGGGCATCCTGCCCGCCTTTAAAAATAGAGAATTCCGAATATTTTCAATGTTCACAAATTAAAAATGAAGAAAATTGTCCGGTGGTTAATTTTAGGTGGAACGCTGTTTTTTTTATTGAAATCGTTAAAAGATAATTGGTTAGGAGTTAGTGCAATTCAGATTAATATAACCGGATGGTTAATATTAGCAACTGCTACAACTGTAACTTTACTGGCACATATTTGGGCGGGTTGGATTTGGACTTGGGTATTAAAGGAGTTAAATCAATCTGTATCGTCTATTGAATTTATTCAAGTTTATTTAAAAACGAATATTGCTAAATATTTACCTGGGAATGTTTGGCATTATTACGGGCGCATTATGGCAGCTAAAAATGCTAATATTCCTACTAATATTGCTACTTTAAGTGTTTTATTAGAACCACTATTAATGTTAGCGGCAGCTTTAATTATTATTGTTTTATTTGGTAGTAAACTTGTTGTTAATAATCTAAAATTTAATTTAATTATCCTGCAATTTCTGAGTTTAATAATTGTCTTGATTATACTTCATCCGCGATTTTTAAATCCAGCTATTCAACTTTTAGATAAGTGGAAAAATAAAAAATCTGATCAAGAAAATCAATTAATTAATAGTTTTATAATTCAACGATATCCGGTAAAACCCTTATTAGGAGAATTAGTATTTTTAGGCTTGCGGGCTACTGGATTTATTTTAACTATGTTGGCTTTAAATTCTTTGAGTTGGGAGCAAATTCCCTTATTAGTGGGGGCTTTTAGTTGTGCGTGGGTATTGGGGTTAATTGTTCCTGGTGCGCCAGGTGGTTTAGGAGTATTTGAAACCACAGCCATATTACTATTACAATATCATTTCCCAGCGGCTTTAGTGATTAGTGCGATCGCTCTTTATCGTCTCATTAGTATCTTAGCAGAAACCACAGGAGCAGCCCTAGCTTGGTTATTGGAACAGATTAGTAATTAAATGATTTTTAAATCTAGTTCCCCTCCTCGCTTGCGGGGAGGGGTTAGGGGGGGTAATTGGATATTAATCTCCAGTAATCGAAAGTTCACTTACCCAAACCCTGGGAGCAACTCCCCCTGGTGTTAACTCAACTTCTTTCTCCACATAAACAATTGATTTCAAAAGTTCCAAGAAATCACCAGCTACCGTTGCTGACTCAATACTGGTTTTCTCACCCTTATTAACTAACCAACCATCAAAAGGCAAAGAAAAAGAACCTTGCAAAGCCTTAACACCCGCATGAAGAGCTTGTAAATCATCAATTAAAATCACATTTTCCGCAGTTGCTAAACTCAATTCTTGCTCAGGAGTTCCCGCTGCAAAAACATGATAAAAATTGGGACTGACGCTGACTTTTGCGCCAATACTCGCATTACCTGTAGGTTGAGCATTTAACCGTTTAGCAGTTCCCGCACTATGCAAAAAGCTGGTTAAAATGCCATTTTCTATTAACTTAATTTGCCGGGTGGGAGTACCTTCACCATCAAAACTTTCAGCCCCAATATTAGCAGGGTGTAAAGCATCATCATAAACTGAAAGTAAAGGTGAAGCCAGTTTTTTACCGATATCATCAGTTTTCGATAAACTTTGATTATCAAGGATACTTTGGGCGTTAAATAAATTAGAAAAAGCCCCCAACAAACTTAAAAAAGCTTCAGCAGAGAAAACTACTTGATATTTACCAGTTTTGATTTTTTCATAATGTAAATGACTGATGGTTTTCTCAGCAGTTTCTTGAATACAACCTGCAATATCTAAATCAGCGACACTTTCCTTAACTCGATAAGCACCAGCACTGCGGGGTTTTTTATTTTCCTCTTCAGTTTTGCTGTACAAATAAATAGAAGCTAAAGAATGAGATTCAGTTCTGACAGCACCATCACTATTGAGATAAAATCTGTCAATATCTCTTTGTGCTAAACCATTATAAGGCACACTTGTAATAGCAGGATGTTTTGCCATTAATTCTTTTTCTGCTACTAATAATTTTTCTATTAGTTCAGAAACAGGTGCTTGCAGGGATTTTTCTTGATGTTTATTAGGAATAGGAATAGTTGCTTCTGGACTAAAATCAGGAACATTTTCTTTCACCCCAAAAAAACTCGCTTCGTAAGCTGTTTTCAGGGCTAATTCTAATCCTTGAGGATCTACATCTGTGGTGCTGGTAACACCCATTGTATTTTCTTCATTCCAAACCCGAACTGTTACCCCAGAACGATTGGAAGCTTTGACTTGTTTGGGTTCTCCTTGGTCAACTTGAACGCTGGTATCATCTACGGTTGAGCCGTAAATATCGAATTTTTTAATGCCGAGTTTAGCAGCATTTTCTTGGGCGTAAGTTGCGATTTCTTGAATGTTAGACATGATTGAATGAATTTTGGATTTTAGATTTTAGATTTTGGATTCCATAAAGAACTGGTTTAGAAATTAGATTTTGGAGTTTGGATGTTATTATTTGGGTTTTTGTCGAAGGGTTTTTATTGAAGCAACTGTCATAGCCAGAATTTCGCTAGTTTCTTGCATTAAATTGTTAAGTTTTTCTGCTGTTATTAATCTTGATTCAATCAGGAGTTCTAACCAGTAAAGAGTTTCATCAGCTTCTTCTTCTACAATACTAAGTTTGGCAATTAAGTCAGCCGTAGACTTAGCACGACAAGCTGATCTATAGTTAGCACCTACAGAAGTTGCCGAGCGCAACACCTGTTTACCAATAACGTCAGCAGTTTTAGTTGTTGCTAATGATTCAACTAGACGAATGACTCTTAATGCAAGTTGTTTTGTTCTGGTCTTAAACTGTTGCTCATTCACAATCCAAAATCCAAAATCTAAAATCTAAAATTGAGTTATCTGCCGCCAACGGTGATGGAATCAACTTTGATATGGGGTTGTCCAACGGTGGTGTAAATGCTTCCACTGACTGAACCACAGAAGCCGGGAGCTAGTTCTAAATCTTGGGAACATAGGGAAATTTTATTCATGATTTCCTTAGCTTCACCGATGAGGGTAGCACCTTTTAATGGTTTGGTAATTTTGCCATTTTCTATTAAGTAAGCTTCGTCAACGCTAAAGTTAAATTGACCTGTTGCGCCTACACTGCCGCCACCCATTTTCTTACAGTAAATGCCTTTATCAACGGAGGCAAATAGGTCTTCTGTTGTGTGTTCACCGCAATCAATATAGGTATTTCGCATCCGACTAGCGGCGGCATAGGTGTAATTTTGCCGGCGGCCACTGCCTGTTCTGGGGTGTCCGGTTCGCACTGAACCAGTTCTATCCGCGAGGAAGTTTTTGAGAATGCCTTTTTCAATTAATAATGTTCTTTGGGCGGGCATTCCTTCATCATCCATATCAATAGTTCCAAAGGCATTATCGGCGCGGCCTTCGTCCCAAGCTGTTAAACTTTCATGGGCGATTTTTTCACCTTTTTTATCGGCAAATGGTGTGGTTTTGCGTTCAATTTGGGTGGTTTCTAACAGGTGTCCGCAAGCTTCGTGGAAAATTACACCACCAAAATGATTGGCCATGATAATGGGGTAAGTTCCTGATTCTACGTAATCTGCGTAAAGCATTTTACCAGCAGATTCGGCTATGTGTTCGGAGGCTTGTTGATAATCCCAAGTTCTAAGGAAGTTCGCGTCACTGGTGTTACCAGCGCGTTCACCAATGGAGGAACGGTTAGCACCGTCAGCACAAAGCAGGTTAAAGCCGACGGACTGGGTGAGGCGGATATCACGGGCAAATGTGCCGTCACTACCCGCAACTAAGACTTCTTGCCAATCACGGAAGTAGGAAGCGCGGCGGGATTGGACGTGGGTAGCTTTTTTGTTGAGTTGGGCTGTACCATCAAGGAGGACTTCTCCCATTTCCCGGATAGAACTGCACAAGGGTAGCCAAGCGTCTTTGCCGCGTTTGCTGGCGTAGTCTCTGAGTAATTCTAGGTTGATTTCGGGAATGAAGGCACTCAGTCCAGGTAATTGTAATCCTAAGATGGAAAGAGCTTTTTCTAAGGCGGCTTTTAAACCTGCAAATGTGAGATTATTGGTGCTAACGTAGCAGTCAGCTTTGCCGCGAAATACTCGCACTCCTGCACCGGTGGCTAAACTGGGTGAAATGCTGGTGATGGTATCTTCTTCGGCTAGACAACTGATGTAGTTGCGACGTTCTAAAAAGTATTCCACAAAATCTGCCCCAGCGGCGCGTCCTAGTCCCAAAAGGGTTGCCAGGGGAGCTTCCCAAGTGTCATCGAAGCGTTCTGTAGTGGATGAATATTGTAAACTGGGAAGTTGATTTGAGAGAAGTAGCGTGTTTGTAAGCATGAAGTGCCTCGTCTGCTGGCGTTATCTACAGATGTGACTGAAAAAAATCCTGGTGTGTTCATTCTAGAACTTTTTTATGTAAAACAAGTTCTTTAAACAATAGCTTGACCGCTTTAACGGCTACTGCCAACGAGAAAAAAGTAACGCCTGATAACAGCAAGCACTAACTTTTTCAGTTGGGATTCTAGATACAGCAGATTGCAGATCAATGAGGGACAAAATCTAAATTGAAACCTATACACAAAGCCAGTTTTACTCCTGACTGCTGACTCCTGCTGTAACTTTTCCAAAGTAAGGTAATGATTACAACTATTAAGTATAAAATAAGAATTCAGACCGACAATTCAGCGTGGTAGAAAATCGCTTCGCAGTCATAAGTGCCGGTCTGCGTTTAAGCCATGCTCCTTGAATCGCCGATGAAACATACGCTGTCCGTTATCGTTGAAGATGAAGCGGGGGTTCTATCCCGTATTTCTAGTTTATTTGCTCGTCGAGGTTTTAATATCGAAAGCCTTGCTGTCGGACCTGCGGAGCAGGGAGGAGTATCCCGTATTACTATGGTTGTACCTGGTGATGATCGCATTATTGAGCAACTTACCAAACAACTATATAAGTTAGTGAATGTTCTCAAAGTGCAAGATATTACGGAAATTCCTTGCGTAGAAAGAGAGTTAATGCTTCTGAAAGTAAATGCTACTAGTAGTAATCGTTCAGAGGTGATAGAATTGTCTCAGATTTTCCGAGCGCGAATTGTTGATGTAGCTGAAGATTCTTTGACTTTAGAAGTTGTGGGTGATCCTGGGAAAATGGTAGCGATTGTGCAAGTGCTACAAAAATTTGGACTTAGAGAAATTGCTCGTACAGGTAAAATTTCTCTGACTCGTGAATCTGGTGTAAACACCGAATTACTGAAGTCTTTACAAGCAAAAGTCTAGTACCACAGGGCGGAATTAAAAATTAAAAATTAAAAAGCAGATTGTATAAGCTTTTCAGGGATTTTTAATAGTTGATTGACTTCCGCCGTTGTGTACTAGCATGATTGAAAATAGATGATAAACAAGTTAAAAATCGAGGTTTTTAATGTAATCAAGCAGCAGATATAGTGTAGCTACTATGTTTGCTGCTATTATTTTATTTTAGTCGGGAATTATGTCAAACTGGCGTGACTTTAATAGTGAAAACCTGATAAAAAGTCTTATAGTTCAAGACACAAAATAATAACCCATACATTAATTAATGTTCATGTTTGATTGGTAAATATAAATGATATAGCATTCTAATTTGATTAATGAAGATTTATTTTTGTAAATTACTACTTCAGAAGTAGAAGAAAAAAATTGCAAGAATATATTTTTATCAATGAGTTATTGATGTTATATGATTTAGGAGAAATCCCCAAAAGATGATCAAGATACTGAATAAACTCGTCAGTTATTAAATCAGAAATATTTTTTTGCTCAAGATGGGTATTTCTGATATTAAGTAGGTGGGCGTTGAAAAATATAAAATAGACCTAACCCCCTTCCCTACCTCTCTCTAACCCTCTCCTAAGAGGAGAGGGAAGCGGAAAGACTTTTGTTAGCTGGAAGGGGGAGTCAAAGCCTCTCCAGTATTAAGAGTTATTCCTTTTCCCTCTCCTTGTAGCAGAGGGTTAGGGAGAGGTAGGGGAGAGGTTTACCAGAGAGGTTTTATATTATTTAATTGTGCCAAGCTACTTAATAGATTAGTTAGTATTGATAATCAATTAAGAAGTTGCTGGATAATCACTAATATTCATAGTTAAATAGGGTGATTTCAATATGCAATCTCTTGGAATGATTAATTAAAAATTCAGGTGTTTATCCGGTGAAAAAATTCTGTAAATTTTCCTGGAGACATTGATGTGAATATCATATTTCTTATTTCTCATGTCACTATTCAGAAAACAATTAGACATTTGTCTAGTCAACTAAGTAAGATCAGGAATAGACATTGGTTTATTTTTGATATCACTATTTTTGCAGTTACACCATTGTTAGCATTGTGCTTGAGTTTAGATATGAATCTAAATTTACAAGCATATATTTCACAGTTAGAAATTGCGACAATTTTGTTTTTGGTACTCAAACTAATTGTTTTTTGGCAGTGTGGTTTTTATAGACGCTATTGGCGCTATGCAAGTATTGAGGAAGTAATTTATATAGTCACATTGATGATAGGTATAGTTCTTATCCAAACAACGCTATTTAACGTACTGGATAAAACATTCAATTTGCTATTAGATGAACTTCCTCAATCATTACCAATTTTGGATGGATTACTGTCTTGTATCTTTGTGATTGCACTCCGGTTTAGTGTTCGGGTTCTAGAAAGGGCAAGTCATAGACAGAAAATATCTAAAAATAGGGAAAGAGTGCTGATTATTGGTGCAGGTAATGCAGGACTTTCTCTTGTAGAAGATATGCAAAGAAATCCACAGTTTGGGGTTTATCCTGTAGGATTTATTGATGACGATCTCAAAAAACAGCGGATACATTTAAGGGGAATTCCTGTATTAGGCGATCGCTATAGAATTTCTGAAGTGATCAAAACACTAAAAATTCAGAAAGTTATTATCGCTATGCCTACAGTTTCTGGACAAGTTATTAGAGAAATCGTAGATATTTGTCAAGCCAATGGAGTGCAACCTAGCACCTTACCAGGAATCTATGAAATCCTCAATGGTCGTGTCCGGGTAGATAGTGTTAGAGACATAAAGATTGAAGATTTACTCAGACGTGAACCCATTCAAATTGATACTGAAAGAGTCTCCAAATTTATCAAAAATAAAACATTATTAATTACAGGTTCAGGAGGATCAATTGGTAGTGAACTATGTCGGCAAATCCTCCGTTGTCACCCAGCAAAAATTATCCTGATTGGACATGGAGAAAATTCGGTTTTCAATATTCAACAAGAACTAGAACAACTGATCCAAATCCTCAAAAACAATGATAAATCAGCCATAAATATTCCCCAGATTTATACATTCATTGCTGATATTCGAGTGCGGTCGAGATTGGAATATGCTTTTGAGAGATTTAAACCGGATGTAATTTTTCATGCTGCTGCTCATAAACACGTTCCGCTGATGGAATTAAATCCCGCAGAAGCAATTACTAATAACGTGATGGGAACAAGTAATTTACTAGAAGTAGCACTGCAATATAATGTTGAGCATTTTGTGATGATCTCCACAGATAAAGCAGTCAATCCCACTAATGTCATGGGTGCTAGTAAAAGAATAGCGGAAATGTTAGTTCTACAAGCTGCAAAACAAAGTGGTAAATCCTATGTAGCCGTGCGTTTTGGTAATGTTTTAGGGAGTCGAGGTAGCGTAGTTCCTACTTTCCAGAAACAAATCTTAGCAGGGGGACCAATTACAGTTACTCATCCCGATATTTGCCGTTACTTTATGACCATACCAGAGGCAGTGCAACTGGTTTTACAAGCATCTGTCCTGGGTCGTAGTGGTGAAGTCTTAATGCTAAATATGGGTGAACCTGTGAAAATTGTAGACTTAGCTAAAGAACTAATTCATCTCTCAGGATATGAGGTCAACAAAGATATTGACATAGTATTTACAGGTTTAAGACCAGGGGAAAAGTTATTTGAAGAATTGTTTATTGAGGGAGAAGAATATGAAAAGACGGAGCATGAAAAACTGCTAATTGTGAAAAATGCGAGTCAGATTATTCCTAGTTATTTAAATATTACTGTAGATAAATTACTAGGAGCAGCCGCCAAAAATGATACCCAATCTATTATCTTTTTGCTGTCGCAATTGGTTGTAGGTTACAAACCGAAATTATCAGTAGAAAGCGAGTTAATAGAAACTGCTAAATATGCCAATCACAAATCAAATATTTTGGCAAATATCTAGGGATTTAGTGCATAAACAACTTAGATTTCGCTTTTGTAATCTTCATGAATTTGATAATCCTGATGAGAAAATATGAAACTAGATAGTAGAGTTCAGACGGGAAAATTTGCAAAACCAAAATATTTATCTTCTCTGAAAGAAATAGCAAAAACTTTTGTGAGTAGGAAGCAGGATTGGTCAATAGGAATTTATACAGGTGAATCACCTTTTAAGTTAAGTTCTCCAAAGAATATTCAGAATCCAGTTTTAACGGCTAAAGATGTTACAGATGTACCAGCCCAGTTTGTGGCTGATCCATTTATGGTGCGTGAAAATGGGACTTGGTATATGTTTTTCGAGGTTCTGAATGATTTGAATAATCAGGGAGAAATCGGACTTGCAACTAGTAATAATGGATTCAAATGGAATTATCAGCAAATAGTAATTCGTGAAGATTTTCACTTATCTTATCCCTATGTATTCAAATTTCAAGATGAATACTATATGATTCCAGAAAGCTATCAAGCAAATTCGATTCGTTTATATAAAGCCGTTGAATTTCCAACTCAATGGACATTTGTTAAAACCTTACTAGACGGCAGTGATTATATAGACTCTTCAATTTTTAATTTCCATGATCAGTGGTGGATATTTACAACATCACCTAAAGGCAATATTCTGCATCTTTACTATGCTGATAACTTAATGGGGAATTGGATTAAACATCCTGAAAGTCCTCTAATACAAGGAAATTTTCATATATCCAGACCAGGAGGTAGAGTAGTAGTTTACGATGGCAAAATTTTCCGATATACCCAAGATGTTAAGGGTAATTATGGTAATCAGGTGCGAGCTTATGAAATTACCAAATTGACAACTACTAATTATGAAGAAAAAGCAATTGTAGACAATCCCATTATTAAAGCCAGTGGTTATGGGTGGAATAAAACAGGAATGCACAATATCGATCCTCATCAACTCGATGATGGTAAATGGATAGCTTGTGTAGATGGTTATCAAATGTTTATTTTGTTTGGTATGGCACAACAGAAACAAGTCAAAGAAATGACTAAGATCAATGCCAAAAAATAAACCCTTAACACTACGGCGCAATTTTTCTTGGACATTTATTGGTAATTTAGTTTATTCAGGTTGTCAATGGGGAATGCTCATAGTTTTAGCTAAACTTGGTAGTCCAGAAATGGTGGGTCAGTTTACATTAGGATTGGCAGTAACAGCACCTATAATCATGTTTACAAATCTTCAGTTGCGGGGTGTCCAAGCAACAGATGCTAAACAACAGTATTCATTTAGTGATTACTTAGGATTAAGGCTAATATCAACAGGGCTGGCACTTCTCATTATTACAGTCATTAGCTTATTAGGAGGATATCAAAGAGAAACATCTTTTGTTATCTTCTTAATAGGAATAGCCAAGGCATTTGAGTCTATTAGTGATGTATTTTATGGGCTAATTCAGCAGCATGAACGGATGGATCAGATTGCCAAGTCATTGATGATTAAAGGACCTCTATCATTGCTACTGCTAGGGCTGGGAGTATCTCTATCGGGAAGAGTTATTTGGGGTGTATTGGGGTTGGTTTTTGCTTGGCTTGTGGTGTTATTTGGGTGTGATCTTCCTAGTGGTTTATTAATGGTAAAACAGAGGTCAAAATTACAACCTCATTGGCATTGGCAAACCCTAATCAAGCTTATATGGCTGGCTTTACCTTTGGGGTTTGTAATGATGCTAATTTCATTCAATGCCAACATTCCCCGTTACTTTATTGAGCGATATTTAGGTGAGCGGGAATTGGGCATCTTCGCCGCTTTAGCCTACCTGATGGTAGCAGGTGGTATGGTAGTAAACGCCCTGGGGGAGTCCGCCAGTCCTCGACTTGCAAAATATTACGCAGAGGGCAATCTTGGAGCTTTTCGTACCCTTCTGCTCAAACTGGTAGGAGTTGCTGCCCTCATGGGAGGAATAGGTATTTTAGTAGCTATTATCGGTGGGCGGCCAATTCTAACGCTCTTATATAGACCCGAATATGGCGAACAGACAACGTTATTTATTTGGCTGATGGTTACTGCGGGAATTAACTATATATCCTCGTTCCTGGGCTATGGAATGACGGCAGCCCGCTACTTTCGAATTCAAATGCCTTTATTTATTACTGTGGCTAGTATCTCTGCGATCGCTTGTTTGTGGTTATTGCCAAAACTGGGATTGTTAGGGGCAGCGATCGCTTTGTTACTTGCGGCTACAGTGCAAGCTTTGATTAGTTTAGGAGTAATTATTTATGTACTACACAAACGATAAACTTATGCTTAACGGGAATGAAAACCACAGATTAGCTGATCAGCGTCCCATTCGCATACTTCATGTAGTTAATACCATGAATCGGGATGGTATTGAAACTTGGTTGATGCATATCCTTCGTGACATTGATCGTAATCGCTTTCAAATGGACTTTTTAGTTCATACCACTGATGTTTGTGCTTATGACCAAGAAATACGTAGTCTTGGTAGCAAAATTATTCCCTGTCTTCATCCCCACCAACCGTGGCTATATGCCACTAATTTTTGGCGAATTCTTCAGGAACATGGTTCTTACGATATTATTCATAGCCACATTCATCATTACACGGGTTTCATCCTTTACTTGGCTCAACTGGCGGGTGTACCTATCCGCATCGCTCATAGCCACTTAGATACTTCTAAACAAGAAGTTAAAGGAGGGTGGAAGCGACATTTATATTTAGCTTTGATGAAATGGTTAATTGCTCGTTATGCAACACTCGGTTTTGTCTGTAGTCAAGATGCAGCAATAGATTTGTTTAACCATTCCTGGAAAACAGACCCACGTTGGCAACTTCTTTACTGTGGAATTAACTTCCAGCCGTTTGAAAATGTGGTTAATAACTATACAATGCGGGCTGAACTCGGCATACCTGCGGATGCTTTTGTAATTGGCCATGTTGGTAGATTTGATCCCCAAAAAAACCATAAGTTTCTCATAGAAATAGCCGCAGAGATTGCCCAAAGAGAGCCAAGGATATGCTTGTTGCTAGTTGGGAAGGGTTTGTTACGTCAGGAGGTTGAACAACAAGTTGCTCAAATGGGGTTGGTAGACAAGGTAATATTTGCCGGCACGCGCTCTGATGTTTCTCGTCTCATGCTAGGTGCGATGGATATATTTTTATTTCCCTCACTTTATGAAGGTTTACCCATTGTAGGGCTAGAAGCTCAAGCTGCTGGACTGCCTTTGGTTATTTCTGATGTTATTTCCACAGAGCTTGACCAAGTTAAACCTCTGATTAAACGTCTCAGTTTATCTGAACCCGCATCTGTCTGGGCAGAGGCAGTTTTAGCAATGCTAAATCTGCGAGCAGAAATTAACCAAATCAATAGCCGATTGACGATGGAAAACAGCCCATTTAATCTTAAATCTAGTGTAAATGCACTTATAAATGTTTATGAAAACCAATGTAAATAAAACTGTGAACCAAGATCAAATTTCCTCTAAATCTATCATTTTGGTAGCTCATTGTTTCATGCTCATAGTTTTGATTTTATTTTGGTTACTGTATGACCCATTTAGCTTGGAAACTCAATCACTAATTTATCTTTTTAGTTGCTTATTGTGTTTTCAGGCTATTTGGTCATTCTGGTCTTGGTATATGCTGACAAAAAGCTTGTTTAATCCTTATCTTTTATTCTTTTTGTCGGCATTTTTATTTAACGCTGGTCAGGCACTATTAGAAGTTTTTCATCTTAACAAGGCAGGTATTTTAGGACAATTAGATTTTACTTATTTTACGGATGAAACTATAATTAATGCCCTATTCTTAGTAATGTTATCATTAGCTTCGTGGCATTTAGGGGCATTAATTAGTGTCTCACCCATTCAAGCTATTTATGTAAAAAGTAAAATTCAAGAACAAATACTTTCTTTAAATAGTAAGAATTGTTACGATCTTGGTTATTTCTTAATGTGTATATCTTTGTTTCCATCTATTTATGTTCTAAAAAATAATCTTGGAACTGTTATATCTGATGGCTATGCTGGACTATACCAAGTAGAAGATGCCACAGGTTTTGCCGCTATTCCTAATATTTTAAGCACTTTTATCGTACCATCTAGTTTTTTCCTCTTAGTCGGAAGTAAGTATAAAAATAAGGGAAAAATATTATCAGTCACTATTATATTTATCTACTCAATAATGCAGTTTATTATTGGACAGAGAAATCAAGGAATCATGCCATTGATTAGCTTTACTTGGCTATGGAATAATTTTGTTCGCCCGTTACCTAAAATTCTTTTGTTGGGTTCAGGTTCTTTAATGATGTTTGTTTTTATTCCGCTAATTGCAACTACTAGAGATGCCCAATCTCAACACCAGTTCTCCATTGATTTTTTAGTAGAAAGTTTTTCATCTATAGATAATCCTGTAGTTGCAGCTATATCAGAGATGGGCAGTTCTATCTTAACAGTTACAGCCACCCTGGAATTAGTTCCTACTACTAAAAATTTCCAACTGGGAGCAGAGTATTTATATGCCTTACTTACCCTAGTTCCAAATTATTTTGGCAAGGTTCATCCAACCATAGCACGAGGTATTCCTGATCAATGGTTAGTTCAACAAATCAATCCATACTTTGCAATGAACGGTGGTACGTATGGATTCTCTTTTATTGCTGAAGCTTATCTCAACTTTGGTTGGATAGGAACTCCAATCGCTTTGGCTCTAATGGGATTTATATTTGCAAATTTTATCTCATGGGCATCTAGATATACCGAACCCGGAAAAATGGCTTTGCTTGCTAGTTTTATTTCATTTTTCTTGTTCTTTCCCCGTAGTGAATCTGCTCTTCTAGTCCGTCCCCTGTTCTGGTACTCGTTGATTCCTTACTGGGTTGTATGTTTTTTAAATAAAAGCTCTTTCAAAAATAACAAAATCAGTTGAAATAATCATATTAATTTAGAGGTTGTTTGAGAAGTATTATATGAAACCCATAATCTCCAAAAACCTAACCCCCCTACCTCTCCCTAACCCTCTCCTAAGAGGAGAGGGAAGCGGAAAAACTTTTGTTAGCTGGAATGGGGGTTTTAAAACCTCTCCCCTACCAGGGGAGAGGTTTACCAGAGGGGTCTGTTTACACATTAAAAACTTTTAAAACATCCTCTTAGTTAGGAATATCCAGTTTTTATTAATTTGCAAATTTATGATGATCTTATCTGTAGAATATTTAGCTATTTCCTGGTTAACACTGTTGATTAATTACGCATTAAATCCAACTATTAATATCCATCAGGTTCTGACAAAAATGCCACATTTAGAAAAACCCAAACTTGATATAAATAATAGGCAAGATATGATGAAACTGACATCAATTTTTGTTCATCCTATTGCTAATTCTAACTTAGATATTTCCGTTAAAGATTTTGGTGCTGTTGGTAATGGTATCGTGGATGATACAAAAGCTATACAATCTGCCATTGATGCTGTTTCTGAATCTGGAGGAGGGGTTGTCTTTTTCCCCAGTGGTATTTACAAAGTTAGCATTAACCCTGGTAAATCAAAAGCTATAACTATTCGTGCTAACATTATACTCAAAGGCTTTGGCAACAAAAAAAGCATCATTAAGTTAGCTGATAAACAAGGTAATTTCGACGCAATACTAGCTGGAGAAAGACTAGATTCTAATATATTGAATTTTGCAATGTATGACCTAGCAATTGATGGCAATGGTACTAATAATCCAGTTAGAAATAAATCAGATTTACTTAAAAAAGGGATGAGGTACTCTCTGCGGATTTATCTCGGTTCAAAAATTGACATAGAACGATGTAGATTTATAAATCAAAATAATACTAATAGTATTACTGTGAATAACGACGAGGGTTTTTTATCAGATGTAAAGATAAAAAATAATATATTTGAATTGATTGGTGGAGGTCAGATAGATTATGATCATTCAACAATCTATACCCATGGAAAACGGATTGAAATATCTGATAACTATTTCTCCTCTAGACATGGAGCCGGTACTTATGGAGCAAGGACAGCAATTGAAATACATGGAGATGAACATATCGTTAGGAATAATACCATTAATGGATTTACCAACGGAATAAATGTTACAGGTGTTGCCAGCAGTTCCCATAATCAGCTTATTACCAATAACTTCATAAAAGATGCACATTCAGGTATTGTAATATGGTCAAAAAGCTATAAAAATAAATCTGATAAATACGCCCTGAATAATTGCATAATTTCCCACAACAAAATTACTATAAATGTTGATGGTTGGCGCAAATTATGGGGTGATGATCCTAGTGCGGGTATTACGCTAGAACCAGATTCAGATGCACCATTTAAAAATTTGGAAATCATTCATAACCAAATTTATTTTACAAAACTATTAAAAAATGGTCGAACTGGTGACAGTCTGGCAAATGGAATCAGAATGTGGAGAAGCGATTTTCCCCAGGTTGAGAGTGAAAATATTCGCATTATAGGTAACAAAATAGAAAATTCTTTAGCTGGCGGTATTTATATATATATGCCAATTAGGCAAGGAGAAATATCTGAAAATACTATTCTTAATCCAGGGAAAAGTAATGGAAAGTTCCATGACGATTACCGGGCAGGTATTTTAGTAAGTGGAGACCTTAATCAAGTGAATATTAACAACAACTTCCTGATTGATAATCAAGTCACAAATACCCTCAAATTGGGAATAATTTCCTTTGCTAATTGTATTAATAGATGCGAAGCCAAGGGTAATTCTTTACAAATCAGCAGTGGGGCAAAATTGAAAATTTTTGAATTTAAATCTCACAAAAATAATTTTGAAATATGAATGTACTTATTGCACTCGAACATCGTTTTGATCGCACACCAGACGGGGACGTATGGACACAAACACAGTTCCCATATTCATTTTGGCAACGGTATCTAGAAGTTTTTGATCATGTCCAGGTGGTTGCCCGTATTCGGGATGTACCAACAGTGTCCTCTGATTGCAAAGAGGCTAATGGTGATGGCGTTTCCTTTACTGCTATTCCCTATTACATTGGACCAGTGCAGTATTTATGGCGATCTCTTCAGATCAAACGTACTGCCCAACAAGCTGTGAGGCCAGAAGATGCAGTAATTTTGAGAGTAGGTTCGATAATTGCCTCGTGTATAGAACCCAAACTCCGTGCTATCAATCATCCCTATGCTGTAGAGGTAGTTGGTGATCCCTATGATGTCTTCGCTCCCGGTTCTATTAGGCATCCTTTGCGCTCATTTTTCCGTTGGTGGTCTCCCCGCAAATTGCGACAACAATGTGCTAGGGCTTGTGCCTCTGCCTATGTTACAAAACACACTTTACAAACTAGATACCCTTGTCCGAACTATTCAGCAGGAATCTCAGACGTAGACATTTCCGATGAGTTTTTGGCTTTAACTCCCCGTCAATTTAACAAAGTTGGAACATTGAATCTGCTCTTTGTTGGTTCTTTAGCTCAACTGTATAAAGCCCCTGACATCTTGATCAATGCTGTAGCTATCTGTGTACAGGAGGGAATAGACCTGAAATTGACAATGGTTGGTGATGGTAAGCACAGAAGCGAGCTAGAGGCACAAGTAGCAGCTTTAGGTTTAAAAGAACGAGTCTGTTTCCGTGGCCAGTTAACGGCTGGTGATGCTGTCCGGGCAGAACTAGATCAGGCTGACCTATTTATTCTTCCCTCCAAGTCAGAAGGTCTACCTAGAGCAATGGTAGAAGCAATGGCACGAGCATTACCCTGTATCGGTTCTAGAGTAGGCGGTATTCCTGAACTACTAACTGATGAGGATATGGTTGCACCTGGTAATGTGGATGCTTTAGCCAGCAAGATTCGGGAGGTTGTGACTAACCCAGAACGCATGGCTCGGATGTCTGCTCGCAACCTAGAGAAAGCTAAAGAATACAGAGATGAACTGCTACGGGATCAAAGGATTGCGTTTTATCGCCACGTGCGCCAACAAACCGAAGCATGGCTTTTACAGCACTTTCCGGTGTTATGAGGTACATATATAGCGGGCAAGATGCCCGCACTACAAGAGTTTCATAATTCAAGTAACTCAGAAAAAGTAACAAGGTCAGATAATTATGAATAAACAAACTGTCTTAGTCACGGGTGGATGTGGATTTATTGGTTCACATCTGACTGAAGCTTTAGTGCAACGAGGCTATAAAGTTCGTATTCTGGATAATCTTTCGACTGGTAAGTTGGAAAATATTGCTACTCTTAATCCCCAGAATATTGAAGTCGTAGTCGGTGATGTTGCTGACTTTTCAACGGTGGATGCTGCTATAGAAGGATGTGAGTATGTTTTCCACCAAGCAGCGATCGCTAGTGTTACCAAATCTATCAACGATCCCATAGGCAGTAGTAATGTTAACTACCGTGGCACTCTCAATGTATTAGAAGCGGCACGCAAACATAGTATTCACCGTGTTATCTTTGCTGGAAGTGCGGCTGCTTATGGGGATGAACCAACTCTGCCAAAAATAGAGTCAATCCCTGCAAACCCAATCACGCCCTATGGGGTGGACAAACTAGCCTCTGAACTCCTGGGTCACTTCTATGCTCGGACTTTAGGGGTAGAATTTGTCTGCTTGCGATACTTTAATGTTTTTGGTTTGCGTCAAGATCCATCAAGCCCCTATTCAGGTGTAATTTCTATATTCTGCGATCGCATCCGTCAAGGGTTAGCCCCCATAATTTATGGTGATGGTTTTCAAAGTCGTGATTTTGTCCACGTTTCTGATGTCGTTGCTGCCAACCTGATAGTCATGGGACACCCAAAAGCCACAGCTAGAACTTTCAATGTTGGGCGCGGTGTAGCCACCTCTTTACTGCAAATCGTTCAGATACTCAACGATTTGACTGGTCAAAATTTGCACCCCATCTATAAAGAATCCCGCCCTGGTGATATCCGTCACAGTCTCGCCAACAATACAGCGCTCACAGCCTTGGCATGGTCACCAAGCATAAGTATTCGTGAAGGTTTAGCAGAGTTGTTAGAGGCAACACACAAATACTTACAAATCAAAAGATGAACAAACTTTTAATCGTCACTACAATCCCAAGTACCCTTAATGCTTTTCTCCTGCCTTTTGCTCACTACTTTCGCGCTCAGGGTTGGAGCGTGGATGCCATGGCTTGTGGAATTACGGCAAATACCGAATGTTTACAGGCTTTTGATCGGGTCTGGGATATACAATGGTCACGCAATCCCCTAAATCCACTCAATCTAGCCGTTGCTCCCGGCATCATTCAAGAAATAGTCCAACAAGAGAAATATGACATCGTTCACGTTCACACCCCAGTTGCTGCCTTTGTGACTCGATATGCTCTCAAAAACCTCAGAAAGCAACTTAACACTCAAGTCATCTACACTGCTCATGGTTTTCACTTCTATTCTGGGGGCAAAGCTTTAAAAAATACTTTATTCCTGGCTTTAGAGAAACTGGCTGGATATTGGACAGACTATTTAGTAGTCATTAATCGTGAAGATCAAGAAGCAGCCACACAGCAGAAGCTGATTTCACCGGAACGTCTCCATTATATGCCAGGAATTGGTGTAGATTTACAATACTACAACCCTGATTCTACCTCTGATGCTAACATTGAGCGATTGCGTCAAGAATTAGGATTAGCAACAAACACGCCGTTATTCTTGTCTGTGGCTGAGTTTATTCCCCGTAAACATCTTCAAGATATTTTAAAGGCTTATGCTCGTCTAGCTAGACCGGAAATCTGCTTGGCTTTTGCCGGAAATGGAGTGTTGATGGAGCAGATGCAGCAGTTAGCATTGCAACTAAATTTGCAAAATCAAGTCCGTTTTTTAGGTGTACGCCGAGATATTCCCACTTTAATGCGTGCCGCAGTAGCTACTGTACTGGTTTCTGAGCAAGAGGGTCTACCTCGGTGTGTGATGGAGTCCATGTCTCTAGAAACTCCTGTGATTGGGACAAATATTCGGGGAACTAGGGATTTACTCACAGACGGTTGTGGTTTACTTGTGGAAGTCGGTGATGTAGAAGCAATTACAAAAGCAATGGCATGGATATTAGATCATCCTCAAGAAGCTCGCATCATTGGTAAAAGAGGACGAGAACGAATGGCTGATTATGATATGAAGGAAATTATTAGGCTGCACGCAAGTTTATATGCTGAGGCTACCAACATCTCTCAGGTTTGACTCACCGAATTTTAGATTTTAGATTTTGGATTAGACATCTTCGGAAAAGAATCTAGGGACAATTCATGAATTGTCCCTACAAGGATTTCATGACTCCTGAATTCTGTTCGATAAAAATATTGACAAAATGACCATCTTATCTTGCTGATTTTAGTTATATTTTTTTATAGATTATGAATTGCCAATAACGTACTTTTTCAATCTAAAAATCTACTCAAACAAAAATAGTTTTACAGCCATAACCACACATCCCTACAGTTATTTTCTGGTAGATAAAAAGGCTGTTCACAATATTTTTTTTGCCATTTTTGTAATTTTTAATTGACAGAGGTATTCATGAAAGCTAGAGATTTACAGAGTGATAGCTATGATTATCGTAGGCATCGTCTAATAAAAATTAGTAGATTTATTAAATCAATATTAGATAGATTTGTCGCCGTAATTGCCTTAATTCTTCTTTTTCCTGTCATGCTAGTTGTAGTGATCGCTATTTATTTGCATGACGGTAGCCCAGTTATTTTTAACCAACCACGTCCCGGTAAAGATGCGCGGATTTTTAACTTTTACAAATTCCGTACCATGACCAACGATAAGGATGAGAAAGGTAATTTATTACCTGATGAAAAACGCCTGAAATCTTTCGGTAAATTTTTGAGAAAAACTAGTTTGGATGAACTTCCTCAACTGTGGAATATTCTCAAGGGTGATATGAGTTTTGTTGGTCCACGTCCTTTACGTGTGGAGTATCTGGAACTTTATACTCCCGAACAAGCACGACGACATGAAGTATTACCTGGTATCACAGGATTAGCTCAAATCAATGGACGCAATGCTATTAGCTGGGAAACAAAATTTAAGTTAGACGTTTCGTACATTGACGATTGGAGTCTTGGGTTAGATTTCAAAATCCTCTTGTTAACAGTCTGGAAAGTTATTAAACGTGAAAACATCAGTCAGGAAGGATATGCAACTGCTGGAGATTTTAAAGGTCAGCTTTAGATATAGATGAGATAAAGGATGAGAATTTTATGGACAAAGTTGTTATTTTTGGAAACAAGTCTTTTGCAGAAAGTATTCACTTTTATCTCAAGCATGATTCTGAATATGAGATAGTTGGGTTTACTGTTGATGAAGACCACATTCAGGCAGAAAGTTTCCATGATTTACCAGTTGTACCCTATCAAAAACTGGAAAAATATTATTCACCCAACGAATACAAATTGTTTATTCCTCTTGGTTATCAAAAGCTCAATAAGTTGCGGGCAGAAAAATACTACAACGCTAAAAAAAGGGGATATAGTTTTATTTCCTATATTAGTTCTAAGGCATATTATCATGGCACACCAATAGGTGAAAACTGCTTAATTTTGGAAAACAATGTGATCGAACCTTTCACGAACATTGGTAACAACTGTATTCTCACAAGTGGAAATCATATTGGGCATCACTCTGTCATCAATGATCACTGTTTCATTGCTTCTCAGGTCGTTATTGGTGGTGTATCAAGCGTAGGAGAATACACTTTTATTGGTTTGAATGCTACTATCAGAAATCACGTCAAAATCGGCAAAGAAAATATTATTGGTGCGGGATCAATAATTCTTTCTAATACGGAAGATGGGGCTGTTTACTCTCCAGGAGAAACTGCAAAGTTTGAAGTACCAAGCAATCTAGTGAATATTTAATAATCTTGAAGATTGCTGTTACCAAATATTATATAAAGCCATCATTTCAATAATTTGTAAAATTCGGGGAAGTGAATTTTTTTTAGATACAGCACTTTCCGGTGTTATGAGGTACATATATAGCGGGCAAGACTTGTACTGAGCTTGTCGATAGCGCAGCGTGGCGTTAGCCATAGTATGCCCGCACTACAAGAGTTTCATAATTCAAGTTTGTACCTCCTTAGAGCGAAATATGCTGTAGTTGTTGGCTTGAGTTGTCCGCAGATGAATTGATCAATACCAACTTAATTATCTAAATATCTCATTCATACCCAGAAGATTTGTGTCAGATTTACAAGGATACATGAATTATGTCCAGCTTTTCCTGTTTTGTTGTCGGCGATGGTATTCTGCCATTAAGTTGCTTGGAAATCCTCTTGGAAAGAGGTTGGCAAGTGCTGGGAGTGTGTTCAACAAATTCATTGCAAAAGTGGTCTCAGGAACATAGCATCACCCATGCTGCTTCTCGATCTATTTTTCACAAAACACTTCTGGGTGTTGAGTACGATTATCTTTTTAGCATCAATAACACCCAATGGATCATTCCTGGGGATGTAATTGGACGGGCAAAAAAAGCTACTATTAACTACCACGACTCGCCGTTACCAAAATATGCTGGTTTGTATGCAACTTCTTGGGCTTTGCTAAACGGTGAAACTGAATATGCTGTTACCTGGCACGAAGTGATCTCAAAAATTGATGCTGGGCGAATATTCAAACAAAAATCCGTGCCGATTTTGGCAGATGATACAGCATTTAGCCTGAATGTTAGGTGCTTTAATGCAGGAGTTGACTCATTCAACGAATTGGTGCAAGAACTGGCAATGGATCTGGTTCAGCCTTATCCTCAAGACTTCTCTCAACGGAGTTATTTTGGACATGGAGATCGCCCAGATGCCGCCTCTGTGATCTCCTATGATGTTAGTAGTAAAGATATCTGTCATCTGGTAAAAGCATTAGATTTTGGTCTAACTCGCAATGAACTTGGTCTGGCCAAAACCTGGCTACCAGGAGGGGTGATTGTTGTGGGGTCTGCCCGGTTAATGACATCTGATTACGGTACTCCTGGACAAGTGCTGAAACTAGATTCCCAAGGGATGTGTATCGCTACTATAGATGGGGCTGTGCATTTAGGTGGGTTAAGCACGTTAACTGGAAAGGATATCTCCCTAAAACAGTTGAAAGAAGATTATGGTGTGCGCGTCGGTGACATCTTACCTGCAATTGATACCAAGACAAGAAAGACAATTAGTGAGCGGAATGCTGCCTTATGTCGTCATGAACAAGCTTGGGTAAAACACTTGATGCAGGTTGCTCCTTTTCAGCATCCCTATTTACCATTGGCAACATCTAGTCAAAAACTAGATATCTCCATGCAGTGCTACTCTATTTTGCCGTTAACAAAGCAGGTAGAAGCGAAATCTTTGTTATCCATGTTTGCTGCTTACTGTGCGCGACTGACAACAGAAATGGAATTTGACCTGGGACTGCAAACCGATTCACAGCGCAGTATTGCTCCCGAAATATTTGCCCAACGAGTTCCAATTCGCGTGAAAACTCAGGCTCATGAGTCTTTCAGTGACTTTAAAAAGCGATTTGAAACAGCCTTAGATGATGCTTCTCGTCTGGGTAGCTTTAGACGTACCATCTGGAGACGTTATCCACAACTGCACGATGTCTGGGATGGGCATAGCTATGATAATTTTCTGCCGGTAGCCATCGTCCTTGCTACCTCCCCCGACCAATTGGATTGGCACTCTATGGGAGCGTCTATGGCCTTGGTGGCTTATGAAGATGGGAGTTTACCAGAATTAATACATACGGGGTTACTCAATGACACTGACTCTAACGCCATTGTTCAGCAACTTCAGAGTTTAATAACCGCTTGTATAGAAAATCCTCAACAATCTCTGCATCAACTACCACTGCTCTCCGTTGCCGAACAGCAGCGAATTTTAGTGGATTGGAACAATACAGCACAACCTTTCCCCACAGATAAATGTATTCATGATTTATTTGCGGAACAACTAGAGCGGATTCCTGATGCGATCGCTGTGGCCTTTCAAGACCGGGAATTAACTTACCGAGAATTAAACGCACAAGCCAATCAATTAGCCCACTATCTACGACTACAGGGGGTTGCTCCCGATGTGTTAGTGGGTCTTCATCTAGAAAGATCATTAGAAATGATGATCGGGTTATTGGCAATTCATAAAGCCGGAGGGGCATATCTTCCCCTTGATCCTGATTTTCCGCAAGATCGTCTGACTTTCATGGTGCAAGATTCCCAAGCAACTGTCATCTTAACCCAGGAAAAACTAATTTCCCATCTCGTTGTTGACCATGATGTCCGCATTATCCCCATTGATAGGATGTGGGGAGAAATTACCCAACAACCCACCACAAATCCCCACAGTGGGGTTAAACCCGAAAACCTGAGTTATATCATCTACACCTCCGGTTCTACTGGCAAGCCCAAGGGGGTGATGGTAGAACATGAGAATGTGGTTAACTTTTTCACGGGGATGGATGCTGTCATTGACCATGAACCACCGGGAGTATGGTTAGCAGTTACAAGTTTATCTTTTGATATTTCCGTCTTGGAACTGTTCTGGACATTGGCCAGGGGATTTAAAGTAGTTATCTATAACCCCAAACAAGAACGGCAGCAGACGACTGCCCAGCCCATAGCTGTAAATAAATTAAAACATACCGATTTTAGTCTCTTTTACTTCTCTAGCCATGAGAAAGGTCAAGATGCGGCGGAAAAGTATCGGCTGTTGTTTGAAGGAGCTAAATTTGCTGATGCCAACGGGTTTAAAGCAGTTTGGACTCCTGAACGTCATTTTCATGCCTTTGGTGGCTTGTTCCCCAATCCTGTAGTTAGCAGTGCAGCGATCGCCACGACTACCAAACATATCCAAATTCGTGCAGGTAGCTGTGTTTCTCCTTTACATAACACAGTGCGACTCACGGAAGATTGGTCTTTAGTAGATAACTTTTCTCACGGTCGGGTGGGGATATCCTTTGCTGCTGGTTGGCAACCCAATGACTTTGTACTGTGTCCCCAAGCCTTTGAAAACCGCAAGGAAGTTATGTTTCAGCAAGTTGAGGAGGTACGGGCGTTATGGCGTGGAGAAACCCTCACCTATCCCAACGGTAAGGGAGAAATCATCGAAGTACAAACCCTGCCTCGTCCCATTCAACCTAACCTCCCCGTCTGGATTACAGCCGCCGGCAACCCGGAAACCTTCCAAATGGCAGGAGCGAGAGGCTTTAATATTTTGACTCACTTACTGGGGCAAAGTTTGGACGAGTTAGCCGCCAAAATTGCCATTTATCGGCAAGCATGGCAAGAGAACGGACATTCTGGACAGGGAATTGTCAGCCTCATGATCCATACTTTTGTGGGAGAAAGTGATGATACTGTCAAAGAACTGGTGCGTCAGCCCATGCGGCAATACTTAGCTAGTTCCCTTGATTTAATCAAACTTGCAGCCTGGTCTTTCCCCACTTTCAAGCAGAAAACCACCAACGACAAGGGACAATTTTCCGTATCCCATCTATCTGACCCAGATATGAATGAGGTACTAGATTTTTCCTTTGAACGCTACTTTAAAACCAGTAGTTTGTTTGGAACTGTGGATACTTGTTTGCAAATGGTTGATCGGATTAAAGCCATTGGTGTCAATGAAATTGCCTGTCTGATTGACTATGGGGTAGATACGGATACGGTGCTATCTCAACTACCTTTACTCAATGAGTTGAAAACACGGGCTAATTACCAACCTACCACTGAATCTATCGGTGATCTGATCAAACGTCATCAGGTGACACATCTGCAATGTACCCCTTCTATGGCTGGTTTATTGATGGCAGAAACCGCTAACCGCGAAGCTATGGGGCAACTTCGTCAGATGATGGTTGGTGGTGAAGCCTTGACTGAAGCCTTGGCAAATCAACTTCAGCAGATTATTCCTGGACAGATTCACAATATGTATGGTCCGACAGAAACCACTATCTGGTCAGCAACCCATACTCTAGCTGAAGTCAATGGAGTTGTTCCCATTGGTCGTCCTATTGCCAATACTGAATTATACATTTTGGACAAGAATCAGCAACCTGTGCCTGTTGGTATTGCCGGTGAGCTATATATTGGCGGTAAAGGGGTGACACGGGGATATTTGCACAGACCGGAGTTAACCCAGGAACGATTTGTACCTAATCCTTTTAGTACCGATACTACTGCCCGTTTATACCGGACTGGCGACCTAGTTCGCTACGGAATGAATGGCAATGTGGAATTCTTGGGACGCATGGACTTCCAGGTAAAAGTGCGGGGACACCGGATTGAACTAGGAGAAATTGAGACAATTTTAAGCCGCCATGAAGCAGTTCGGGAAGCGGTGATTATAGTTCGTGAAGATATGCCTGGGGATAAGCGCCTTGTGGCCTATCTACTGCCACAGCCGGGATATCAACCATCTCATGCAACTATGCGAGAATACTTACTCTTTCTATTGCCTGAGTATATGGTTCCTTCTAACTTTGTTGTCCTGGAGAAATTTCCCCTCACTCCTAATCATAAAGTTGACCGCAAGGCATTACCTATGCCGATGTTAGTCTCTCCGGCTAGGGATGCGGTGAATACAATAATATCTGCAAATCTTGTAGAGAAAACTCTCATAGAAATCTGGCAAAAAGTGCTTCAGATTTCTCAGGTGGGAACTCAAGACAATTTCTTTCACTTGGGAGGTAACTCTTTAGTTGCGGTGACTTTAGTTGCGGAAATTCGCGCAGTATTGAATGTGGATTTACCCTTGATTAGTTTGTTTCGATCTCCAACTATAACTGATCTCGCCAAGCAGATTTCATTGCCATCTTTTACGAATAAATCTAATGATATAGCGATCCTAAATAAGATGTGAACGCGCAAACGTACCGTAGGCATAAATCTCTTCTTTCTCTACATCTGTGATCTCTGTGCTTCTGCGGTATACTCCGCGAACGTTAAAAAAACCTATTTCTTGATCAAGATAGTGCCAAAATGACAAGATTATTTCCACAGATTTAGGGTACATTATTTAGCAATTATTCATGAATAATTGCAGATAGTAATTTACTGGTTAGAGCATTAGATAAATATAGTTTGATAGGAGGAAATATGATAGACCGCCAAGAAATACTGGAAATTTTAGGGGAAGCTATGGAAATCAGCAGTGCAAATCTTACGGAAGAAACTGTACTAGAAAACTTAGGAGATGCGTGGGATTCAGTGGCTATATTATCAGTAATATCCATGATTGATAGTTATGCTAATCGCCCTATTCCTGTCAATGCTATTGTCGAGAGTAAAACGGTTAAAGACCTCATTGATCTTGTCTGTACAAGTGATACTCAAATAATTGGTTGTAGGTAATAACAATAAATAACCGATATATGTGGAGTACAACAGAAACATTGCAAAGTTTTACTATTATGATTCAACACTTCCTTGGAGGATGTTTTAAAAGTTACTCATGGTGTATCAAATATTTTTAAACCCCTTAATTACCAGTAAAAATGGGAATTTTGACTGTATTTCCCCTTTAGAAAGAGGGGTTAGAAGGGAATGGTTTCGCCACGTAAGCTATCCGCAAGTGCTTAAAGTTATGACCCAAAACTTTTCAAACAACCTCTTAGATAGAGAAGAGATTATAAACATAATCAAAAGAGCATTTAAAGAAAAAAAATCTATTCTCCATTTAGGAAAATACTATGAACCAAATGATGATTCCCAACCTCAGTATGCGAAGTATAGCAACTGCTTTACCTGAAAAAACTGAATTTAATTATGAATTATCTGATGTCTTAAATTATGAAGAAATAGAACGTCTCAGTCAAAAAATTGGCATTTACAGTAGAAGAGTTGCTGAAGATGGAATAACAGCTTTTGATCTAATGTACCAAGCTGTAGAAAATCTTGTTAAAACTACATCTCTTCCTAAAGAAGATATAGACTGTATTGTATGTGTTACACAGACTCCAGATTATTTAATTCCTGGAAATTCATTCCTCTTATGTCATAAATTAGGATTAAAAACCAGCATTTTGACACTAGATATAAATGCTGGCTGTGCGGGGTTTACACATGGTCTAATTGTCCTGGGAAGATTAATTAATAATGGTGATATTAAATGCGGATTGTTGGTTGTTGGAGATACACTTACAAGATTGGTAAATCCCAAAGATAAAACTGAGCGATTGTTATTTGGTGATGGTGCGGCTGCGTGTGTTTTAGAATTTGATCAAAAAGGTAAAGGGCTAACAGCTTGCTGGCGAACTATTGCTGATGATTATGATAAGCTAATTGTTCCAGCCGGTGGCATGAGAAAGCCAACTACTGAAGAAACAAACATTACTACTTTAAGAAAAAATGGAATCTACAGAAGCGAGAATAATTTTGCTATGGATGGTGCTGCTGTTTTTTCATTTTCAATTCAAGAAGTACCCGATATTGTCAATTTTGCGATTGAAAGTTGTAATTTAAGCACTGACGATATTGATTTATTTATATTTCACCAAGCCAATAAATTTATGGTTGATTCTATCCGGACAAAATTAAATCTTAGTGAAGAAAAAGTTCCCATTTTGGTAGAAGGCATAGGTAATACAAGTTGTGCATCCATACCAATTGCTATTAGTCGCTATGCCTTAAATCAAGGAATTAATAAAATTAGTGGTCGGCTATGTTTAACAGGGTTTGGGACAGGCTTGTCTCTGAGTAGCATCATTATTGAAGTAGAAGATTTAATTTTAACGCCTATGTAATTATTTTAATTAGGTCTGATTGAGAAATATGTACAAATTTCATTTACATAGGTAAGCAAAAATGGATAAGGTAGTTTTGTTTGGTAATGGACAAATAGCAAGTGTAGTTTACTATTATCTAACTTATGATTCACCGTATGAAGTTGTAGGATTTACTGTTGATCGCTCTCACATACAAGAAGAAAGTTTATTTGGTCTACCTATAGTGCCTTTTGAAGATGTCCAGTCCATATTTCCACCAGACGAATACAAAATGTTTGTCTCAATTAGCTATCGACAAGTTAATAAACTGAGAGCCGCTAAATATCATGAAGCAAAAGAGAAGGGATACAGATTAATTAGTTATATCAGTTCTAAAGCCAGCACATGGACTGGATTAGTTATAGGTGATAACTGCTTCATTATGGAGAACAACGTAATTCAACCATTTGTGGAAGTTGGAAACAACGTCATTATTTGGAGTGGTAATCATATTGGACATCATACAGTTATTAAGGATCACTGTTTTCTTGCTTCCCATGTTCTCATCTCCGGTTATGTCACTGTCGAACCATACTGTTTTTTTGGTGGTAATTCAACAGTTAGAGACGGAATTGTAATTGCAAAAGAGTCTGTAATTGGTGCAGGATCGTTGATTTTAAAGAGTACGAAAGAGATGGGTGTCTATATTGGTAGTCCAGCCCAGTTGTTTCCGCAAAGCAGTAATCAATTAAAGCGAATTTAAATTAGTAGTTTACTATCCATTTTGAATAAACCACACTCCTATGATGAAAATTAAAATCATTGATGTAGCTGATCCATTGTGGCTGGAAACGCTCAGAAAATTACGGCATGATATTTACCATTTACCTGAATATTTATTGTTAGAAGCAAAGCGGATTCAAGCTGTGCCTGAAGCGATAATTATTAGCCATCATGACAAAATATTTTTCATTCCCTATCTACTGCGATCTTGTGATGTTGATATTCATGGAGAATCAACCATAGGAGAGATTTTTGATATTATTTCACCCTATGGCTATTCTGGAATTTTATTGAGTGAGACAGCTATGCAATCAGTAGATTTCTTCAATCTAGCAATGCAGCAACTCAAAGAATTTATGAATTCCAGAAAAATTTGTTCTGCTTTTTTCCGTCTTCATCCAATTCTTAATCAGAAATTGAGTGACATTTTTGCATCTGAAATTTGTCAAATTAATGGTAACACAGTTTCAATTAATTTGAAGCTTTCTGAAGCAGAAATTTGGCAGCAAACAAAGCCTGAACATCGAAATAAAATTAACCGATGTAAACGACGTGGTTTTCAGGCTAAAATAGTTGATTTCAAACATAATATTGACAATTTCATGGCTATTTATCAGGAAACAATGGATAGAGTAGGAGCAAGCAAATACTATTATTTTGATGATAATTACTTTCGCCAGCTTTCTCTATTAGAACAATTAATTCATTTATGTATTGTTGAACAGGATAACCAAATTGCTTGCGTTGGTTTATTTACAGAATGTAGTGGTATTGTTCAATATCATTTAGGAGGAACAAAGTCCGATTTTCTCAAGGAAGCTCCTAGTAAGTTGATGTTTGATTATGTTCGCTTTTGGGCAAAAGAGCATGGTAATGAGGTACTTCACTTGGGAGGAGGAGTTGGAAGTGTTCAAGATAATCTTTATCGCTTTAAGGCTGGTTTCTCTCAACAGAGACATACTTTTTCAACTATACGCTTAATCACAGATGAAGATAGTTACTATCATCTAGTCAACTTGCAAGCTAAATACTTAAATATCCATCCAGAACAGCTATTAAAATCAGAGTTCTTTCCGGCTTATCGTGCTTCTCATTAATACGAAAATTAATTTATTTTGTCAGTGCGATACCCTCACTCAGTGCTTACTTTATCGCCTTGTTACTGTTAGTAGATAAATAAAAAAAATTATGAATAAACCGATTCTCCTCTCGACTCCCCATATAGGAAACCAAGAATTAGCATTCGTTAAAGAAGCATTTGATACTAATTGGATTGCCCCTGTCGGTCCTCATGTTGATGCTTTTGAACAGGAGTTTTGTCAAGTAACTGGTGCTAGTTATGCGGCTGCTGTGAGTTCGGGAACTGCGGCTTTACATTTAGCTTTGCAATTAGTTGGAGTCACATCAGGAGATGAAGTTTTTTGTTCTACTTTAACCTTTGCAGCTACCGCTAATCCGATTACTTATTTAGGTGCAAAACCAGTTTTTATTGATAGCGATCGCATATCCTGGAATATGAACCCAAACCTGTTGCAGGAAGCTTTACAAAAACGCGCCTATTTTGGTAAATTGCCCAAAGCAGTTGTAGTTGTACATCTTTATGGTCAAAGTGCAGATATTGAACCAATTCTCCAAGTTTGTAATCAATATAATATTCCTCTCATTGAAGATGCAGCAGAAGCTTTAGGGGCTACCTACAAAGGGCTTTCTCCTGGTACTTTTGGGAAGTTTGGTATCTACTCTTTTAATGGTAATAAAATCATTACTACTTCTGGTGGAGGAATGTTAGTTTCTGATGATGATCAATTAATTGCCAAAGCCAAATTTCTAGCCACCCAAGCCCGTGATCCCGCACCCCATTATCAACATTCAGAAATAGGATATAACTATCGTCTTAGTAATGTTTTAGCAGGAATTGGTCGTGGTCAATTACAAGTTTTAAATGAACGAGTAGCAGCTAGACGACGCAACTTTGAAATTTACCAATCTGCTTTGGGAAATCTACCGGGAATAGAATTTATGCCCGAAGCTAATTTTGGAGATTCTACTCGATGGTTAACGGCTTTAACAATCACCCCAGAAGCTTTTGGTGCAGATAGAGAATACATCCGTATTCAACTTGCTAAACAGCAAATTGAAGCTCGTCCTGTGTGGAAACCATTGCATCTCCAACCTGTATTTTCTGAATGTGAATATATTGGTGCTGAAGTAGCTGAAGATTTATTTGTCCATGGTCTTTGTTTACCTTCTGGCTCTAATTTAACAGATGAAGATTTAGTCAGAGTAATTGATGCTATTAAAGCCATTTACTCTCCAAGTTGAAAAACATACATGAAAAACTTTAATTTCTTATGGAATTACAAGAATCTTCTATATCTCTAGAAAAATATTGGACGATCCTCAAACGTCGTTGGTTTGCCACTTTATCTATTACTTTTTGTGTTTTTCTGACATCACAGTTAGCTTTATTTTTCAAGAAACCTATTTATTTAGCAGAAGGTAAATTGCGTTTTCAACGAAGTAATACTACTTCTTCTCTCACTGGATTAGGGGCAGAAATAGGCAAATTAGATCCTCTAATGCAGCAGGGTAATCCTATTAATACAGAGGTAGAAGTAATCCGTTCTCTTCCTCTTATAGTAATAACTATTAACAGATTAAGTCTCAAAGATAATAAAGGTAATGTTTTAAAAACTAAGAAATTTCTCAAACAACTTACTGTCAAAGAAGTTAAAGGTGCTGATGTTCTTCAAATTACCTACAAGGATACTAACCCAAAAACTGCTGCCTACGTTGTAAATGAGCTAATCAAAGTTTATTTAGAACAAAATGTATCTTCACGCAGAGCCGAAGCAGCCGCAGCCAGGAAATTCATCGAAAACCAACTACCAAAAGCCGAATTAGTAGTCCGTCAAGCCGAATCAGAATTAGCAACTTTTAAAGAGCAAAATAAAGTTGTTTCTTTGCAGGAAGAAGCCACTAAAGGAGTAGAAGTTATTAGTGATTTACAAATAAAAATTAACGATGCTCAATCTCAATTAGCTAATTTTAAATCACAATCTCAAGCAATTAGTCAACAATTAAGAATGCAGCCTGACAAGGCATTAGTAGTCACTTCTGTCAGCCAAATTTCTGGAGTCCAAGATATTCTTAAAGAAATTCAACAGCTACAATCCCAATTAGCCAATAAACAAACAGTTTTACAGAATGATCATCCACAAATTATAGATTTACAAGATAAAATTATTTCTTTAAATAGGGTTATTGATAACAGAATAACCCAGGCTGTAGGTAAAAATAACCTATCACCACAAAGTAACTTACAATTGAGTGCTTTACAACAACAACTCTCTACTAGACTCGTAGAATTAGAATCTAACCGTAAAGGTTTAAAAAGTCAAGCTGATTCTTTGTTAAAGTTACAATCTGCGTATAAACAAAGATTGAATAACTTACCCAGATTGGAAGAAAATCAGCGGCAGTTAGAACGTAAACTACAAGCAGCACAAGCTACCTATTCTCTGTTGCTTCAGAAGCTACAAGAAAGTAGAATAGCTGAAAATCAAAATTTAGGTAATGCTACTAAGCTATCCGACGCTCAAATTCCTGATGAACCTACTTTATCTGCTATGGTTTCCTATTTAAGTTCAGGATTACTTAGTATATTGGCAGCTTTGATTACTATATATATTTTAGAAATAAAAGATAAATCTATCAAGACTGTTGATGAAGCTAAAGAATTACTAGGATTGACTTTGTTAGGAGTTATTCCTACAGCTATTAAGTGGAAAAGATCCTCTAACATTTATGAAGAAAATGAATCCTATAGTCAAAGGATTATCATTCGAGATTTTCCTCGTTCTTCCATTAGTGAATCTTACCGAATGTTGAGGGCAAATCTTAATTTTATTAGTGCTGACAAAGAGTTAAAAGTTATTGTTGTCACCAGTTCTGTACCCAAAGAAGGTAAATCAACAGTAGCGGCTAATTTAGCTACAGCAATGGCACAAATGGATCGACAAGTTTTATTAATAGATGGAGATTTGCACCGTCCAGTCCAGCATAAAATTTGGGATTTGATTAATAATCAAGGTTTAAGTAATTTGATTTTCAAACACGAGGAAATTAGCAATACGATTAAAAAAGTGATGCCTAACTTAGATGTTTTGACTTCTGGTATAGTTCCTCCTAGTCCTGCATCTCTTCTCGACTCACAGCGAATGGCTACTTTAATGGCAAATTTTGCTGATAAATATGACTTCGTAATTGTTGATGCACCAGCTTTAAATGTGGCTGCTGATGCTGTTACTTTAGGACAAATGGCTGATGGAGTTTTATTAGTAGTTCGTCCTGGTGTCGTTGATTCTGTAAATGCTAATTTTGCTAAAGAACTATTAGCAAAATCTGGTCAAAATGTCTTAGGACAAGTGGTTAATGGTGTGAT
Organism: uncultured cyanobacterium; assembly: GCA_903848645.1. Classification (GTDB taxonomy): domain Bacteria; phylum Cyanobacteriota; class Cyanobacteriia; order Cyanobacteriales; family Nostocaceae; genus Dolichospermum. Next base: position 125,795 of record CAINGU010000082.1, read on the forward strand.
TCTCAAAAACGAACCTCACAGCTATTACTACTTTCAAGAAGAAGACTATTTACAAAAAATCAATCAAGAGTCTCAAGAACCTGTAAAAGTTTAACTAATTCTTAGTTTTAACTAAGTAGGTTGGCGTTAAAAATTGTCGTTATGACAAGGGAACAGGGAACAGAGAAGAGGTTTTGGGCAACTTTACTTTTCGTTACATATTACTTTTCGAGAAGCCGCTCCGCGTCTACGGTTTTTTTCCGTTCACCTACTTAACTTCCGAAATTCTCAACTTCTAATCATAAAACACTTAGAAGATAGATACCCGACTTCTTGGAGAAGTCGGGTATCTGCTTATAACCACAAATACCATTGCTAAAGCGAGTAAATCACTTGGAGTATTGAGTTGTATATATTACATATTTTATCTTATACGTAATTAGATCCTGATATCAATCATCCACAAAAAGAAGATAGCGGTTTCCCAACCTGTGATAAATATAGTCTTTCTCATTTTTATTGCCGTCCGTTCCCCACCTTTACAACTAAATTTAAGAATCATAAGGGTACAGAATATGGGATAAAATCTATGTTCAGCGAGGAAAATGGAAGTATGTATCTTCTTGAATATCAAATTTAGATTACAGATTCGTCATACTTCTTAATAAACCAACAGCGTAAACGCAAAACGTTCTAATCTAAAAATTGACCGAGTTAATTTACTGGGTTTTATAGGCATAAAACTCACAAATACGCAAAAATGTCAAGCCTTAAAATAAATAACTCAGGCTTAACACATAAACGATTATGATAGGAGTCTTAAAAATCTCATGAGTGTTAAGGCAAGCGGTGGAAGCTCAGTTGCGCGTCCGCAACTATATCAAACCTTACCTGTATCAACCATTTCCCAAGCGGAACAACAAGACCGCTTTTTGGGAAGAGGTGAACTCAGTGAACTTAGCAGTTATTTTGCCTCCGGGGCAAAGCGGTTAGAAATTGCCAAGATTCTGACAGAAAATTCCGAGATCATCGTTTCTCGTGCGGCTAACCGGATTTTTGTGGGTGGTTCACCAATGGCTTTCTTAGAAAAGCCCCAAGAGCGTGAATTGGCAATGGCTGGCGCTGGTGTTAGTGTCAAAGAGGGCATGACCCTAGGAACAGTCACCTACGTTGAAAGTCGTGGTGGTTTCTTTGAAAACCTGCGTTCTATCTTCAATACTTCTGCTGGTGGCCCCACACCTCCAGGCTTTAGACCCATTAACGTCGCTCGTTATGGGCCTAGCAACATGGCTAAGAGTTTACGGGATTTGTCCTGGTTCTTACGCTATGCCACATACTCGATTGTCGCCGGCGACCCCAACATCATCTCTGTGAATACCAGAGGTTTACGGGAAATTATTGAAAATGCTTGTTCTGGTGAAGCCACCATCGTTGCTTTACAAGAAATTAAAGCTGCTTCTTTGTCCTTTTTCCGTAAAGATGCCGCAGCCACAGAAATTGTGACTGAGTACATGAATGTGTTGCTGACAGAATTTCAAGCACCCACACCTTCAACCAAAGTCCGCCAACGTCCGACCGCTGACCAACAAGGGTTACAACTGCCGCAAATTTACGCTGTTGCCGCAGAACGTCGTCCCAAGTACGTCATGAAGCCCAGTTTGTCTTCTAGCGAAAAGACAGAAATCATCAAAGCGGCTTATCGTCAAGTATTTGAGCGCGATATTACCCGTGCTTATAGCTTGTCTATTTCTGACTTAGAATCTAAAGTCAAAAATTGCGAGATCTCCATGCGGGAGTTTATTCGCCGTTTAGCTAAATCTCCCCTTTACCAAAAACAGTTTTATCAACCTTTTATTAACAGCCGAGTAATTGAATTGGCTTTCCGTCACATTTTAGGACGGGGGCCAAGCAGCCGTGAGGAAGTGCAAAAATATTTTGCCATTGTTTCCCTCAAAGGTTTAGCTGGTCTGGTTGATGCTTTAGTAGATTCTAGCGAATACAGCGATTACTTTGGCGAAGAAACCGTTCCCTACATTCGGGGTCTGGGTCAAGAGGCACAAGAATGTCGCAACTGGGGACAACAGCAAGACCTGTTTAAATACAGTGCGCCTTTCCGTAAAGTTCCTCAGTTTATTACAACTTTTGCGGCTTACGAACAACCATTGCCTGACCAACATCCCTACGGTTCTGGTAATGACTCCTTAGAAATTCAATTTGGGGCGATTTTCCCGAAAGCAACCCGCAACCCCAGCAGCAGCCCTGCACCTTTTAGTAAGGATACCCGCCGGATCTTGATTCACCAAGGGCCTGGTATCAATAACCAATTAAGTAATCCTGGTGCTAGAGGTGTTGCTCCTGGGACTTTGGGTGCGAAGGTGTTCAAATTAGACCAATTACCTGGAACTATTGGTAAAAAAGCTGCCAAGGGTGCAAATGTTAAGTTCTCCGAAAGTTCTACCCAAGCGGTAATTAAGGCTTGTTACCTACAAGTTTTTGGTCGTGATGTTTACGAAGGTCAACGCCTCAAGGTTGCGGAAATCAAGCTGGAAAACGGCGAAATCACCGTCCGCGAGTTTGTGCGGATGTTGGCGAAGTCGGATTTATTCCGCAAGATGTACTGGACTTCCCTTTATGTTTGTAAAGCAGTTGAGTATATTCACCGTCGCTTGTTGGGTCGTCCTACCTACGGTCGGGAAGAAAACAACAAGTATTTTGATGTCTGCGCCAAAAAAGGTTTCTATGCCTTGGTGGATGCGATTATTGACAGTGAAGAATACAGCCAAGCATTTAATGAGGATACAGTTCCTTACGAGCGCTATTTAACTCCTGCTGGTGTGTCCTTGCGTCAATTGCGTGTTGGTACTATCCGCGAAGATATCAACAAGGTTGAGAAGGAAGAAACTCCTCGCTTTGTGGAATTGGGTACAGTCACAGAAATGCGGACTCAACCAGATATTGAATTCCGCATGAATCAAGGTGTTACTAGGCAGCGTGAGCAAACCAAGGTCTTTAAGCTAGTAGCTAATACCGCTGATAAGGTTTCAGTTCACACTTTAATTAGTGGTGCTTATCGGCAGATTTTTGAACGGGATATTGCGCCTTTCATCCTCAAGAATGAGTTTACTGTGCTAGAAACTCAATTGGGTAATGGTGAAATTTCTGTGAAGGAATTTGTTGAGGCTGTGGGTTATTCCAGTCTTTACATTAAGGAGTTCTATGCACCTTATCCCAATACTAAAGTAATTGAGATGGGGACTAAGCATTTCCTAGGACGCGCACCGATTGACCAGGCAGAAATTCGCAAGTATAACCAAATCTTAGCTACTCAAGGTATCAAGGCGTTTATTGGCGCAATGGTCAATAGTGCTGAGTATGCTGAAGCTTTTGGTGAAGATACTGTTCCTTACCGTCGCTTCCCCACTTTACCTGCTGCTAACTTCCCCAATACCGAGAAGCTTTACAACCAGCTAACCAAGCAAAATGATGATTTGGTTGTTCCTAGTTTTGAAACTGTGAAGCCACGGATTAAAACTGAGCATACGCCAATTCTCGCCAAGGCGATCGCCGATTTGGCGGCTCAAGCCAAGAAAATGGACAAGACTAAACCCTTGTTTATTGAGTTGGGTCGTTCTTTCAATGATGGTCGTGGTCAATCCGTAGAAGTTGGTGTGGGTACAAGCCGCCGTAAACCAGCCCGGATTTACCGTGCTACTACCGGGACAAATTCCCCAGAAACCAATCAGGTGATTAATGCTATCTACTGTCAAGTAATGGACGTATTTAGCGGTCAAGTTCCTGAATATTTCCGCCGTTCTGAATTAGATAGCAAATTGCGTAACGGCGAAATTACCGTGCGTGAGTTTGTTCTTGAACTAGCTAGTTCTGATATCTACCGCAAACGGTTCTACACTCCTTATCCCAACACCAAAGTGATTGAATTCCTATTCCGTCACATCCTGGGACGCGCACCCGCTACCCAAGGCGAAATCCGTCAATATAACAAGTTATTGGCTGATAGCGGTTTAAGAGTTGCTGTAGAGACAATGGTGAACAGTCCTGAATATGCTCGCTACTTCGGTGAAGATGTTGTTCCTTACAACCGCTATCCCTCTTTACCAGCAGGTAACTACTTGGGTAGTGTTCAGGCTGAAGCTGACTTGGTGAAACAATCTTGGTCTAGCTTGTCTCCTTCTGTTTTAACAGGTGGTCTTGCCAATAGATAGGTGAATGGGTAATGGGTAATTGGTGATAGGTGACAGTAGAAGATAGTTTTATCTTCCTTCCACAGGCTGTTCCCTGTTCCCTGTTCCCCGTTCCCTGTTCCCTCAAAATGAGCAAATCTGAAAATAAGTGTTACAAAATGTTAAGAGCAGTAATAAATGCTCAACATAATACTGGACAATATTTTGCGGGAGGTAATTGAGTTTTCCACCTGGTTTACACCAAATCCAGTCAATCTGGCTAGAAATGTAAACCCAGATGTAAAGTCACTACCAACCACATAAAGTCGTACCAGTTTAATCAAATTCTGGTCCCATTAGTTTTGGAGGAATCCATTAATGAGTATCGTCACGAAAGCCATCGTGAATGCTGATGCGGAAGCTCGCTACCTCAGCCCCGGTGAATTAGATAGAATCAAAGGTTTTGCTGCTGGTGGTGCTGCACGTCTTCGCATCGCTCAAGTATTAACAGAAAACCGCGAGCGCATTGTTAAGCAAGCTGGCGACCAACTTTTCCAAAAACGTCCTGATGTTGTTTCCCCCGGTGGTAACGCTTACGGTCAAGAAATGACAGCTACTTGCTTGCGTGACTTAGACTACTACCTCCGTCTTGTAACCTACGGAATCGTTTCTGGTGATGTTACCCCCATCGAAGAAATCGGTATCGTTGGTGTACGTGAAATGTACAAATCTCTCGGCACTCCCGTAGATGCAGTTGCTAGTGGCATTGCTGCTATGAAGAACGTTGCTGCTACCCTGTTGTCTGCTGAAGACGCTGGTGAAGCTGGTTCTTACTTCGACTACGTTGTTGGTGCAATGCAGTAGGTTTTAGCTATTTTTTGGCTCAGACTGACACTGTAACAATAAGGTTGGAAATAAGGAAAAAACAACAATGCAAGACGCAATTACCTCCGTTATCAATTCTTCAGACGTTCAAGGTAAATACCTTGATACCGCTGCTCTCGAAAAGCTAAAAGGCTACTTCGCTACTGGTGAACTGCGCGTTCGTGCGGCTCAAACCATCAGTGCTAACGCTGCTGCTATCGTTAAAGAAGCTGTAGCTAAATCCTTGTTGTACTCTGATATCACCCGTCCCGGTGGTAATATGTACACCACCCGTCGTTACGCAGCTTGTATCCGTGACTTGGATTACTACTTGCGTTATTCTACCTACGCTATGCTGGCTGGCGATGCTTCCATCTTGGATGAGCGTGTATTGAATGGTTTGAAAGAAACCTACAACTCCTTGGGAGTACCCGTAGGCGCTACAATTCAAGCTATCAGTGCTATGAAGGAAGTAACCGCTAGTTTGGTTGGTCCTGACGCTGGTAAAGAAATGGGCGTTTACTTCGACTATATCTCCTCTGGCTTGAGCTAGGAGTTAGCTTTGCACTTAGTGATGTAGGTGCGATTTTATTAAGGTCTGGAAATCAATCATGATTGCTAGAAGGTTCTCTTGCTGATTGATTGTAAGTGTTATCAGTCTAGTGTTGATGGTTGATTTCCAGCCTTGGAAAAAATAATTAAAGATTTTCACTCAAGATATTTGAGATAAAAAAGTTTCCCAACCAATATCAGGAGATTTAAAACAAAATGGCTCGTTTATTTAAAGTAACTGCTTGTGTTCCTAGCCTAAGTCGGACTCGCACCCAACGCGAATTACAAAATACTTACTTTACCAAGTTAGTTCCCTATGAAAACTGGTTTCGTGAACAGCAACGCATCATGAAAATGGGTGGCAAAATTATTAAGGTGGAATTGGCAACTGGTAAGCAAGGTACTAATACTGGTTTGTCTTAATTTCTATAAATCAAACATTATTTTACTTTGATTTTACAAGGGGTTTAAAAAGACCTCTTTTTTTGTGGATTAAGTTTTCGATGTTGCTGATTAAGATAATTTAGCTCACGCAGAGGCGCAGAGTCACAGAGAGTAGGAGTTTAGTTTATCTTTTTTCTTATTTGATATTCCTTAGTATGAGAGATCGCCTGTGGTGCGATGCGCCAATAATAAACTAGAATTAAATAACCTTAGCTAAAAATTCTCTCAACTATGCTAACTGCTACTAACATTGGTACGCTAGTAACCTGTTCTCCAGATGTGAATAGTGGTCGTCCCGTGATTACAGGAACTAAAACTTCTGTAAGTCGGGTGGTTGTTCTTTACAAACAAGGTGCAAATGCTGAAGAAATTGCCCGTCGGATAAGTCACCTTAACCTTGCCCAAGTATATGCAGCTTTAGCTTACTACCACGCTAATCGTAATCAGATTGAAACTGAGTTAGCTGAAGCAGAGGCTGAATACTGGAATTTGGCAACTTTACATAGCCAGAAAGATAAAAATGCAGATGAATAAAATCCGGCTATATATTGACGAAGATTCTATGGATGAAGATTTTGTTCAAGCTTTGCGTTCCCGCAATCTAGATGTATTAACAGTTGCAGATGTGGGAATGTTGTACAAATCAGATTCAGAACAGCTAACTTGGGCTAAGGAAAACAACCGAGTTATATTTAGTTTTAACGCCAGAGACTTTTACCAGATTCATACTACTTTGCTGGAAGAAGGTTTATCTCATGCTGGAATAATTTTAGCACCACAACAAAGATACGGAATTGGCAAATTAATGCGCGGGGTTTTACGATTGATTAATACAAAATCAGCAGAAGATATGCAGGGGCAAGTAGAATTTTTAAGTAACTGGGTTTATTAATTATGTCAGTTTTTATATTCAGTTATACAAAAATGGGATGAGCTTTTATGCCCATCCCTAATTGATTAATCCTATTTAAATAGTTGAGAATTATTGAGGTTTATTTTGTTGACGACGAGAACGCATATCTTCCCGGAATTTCTTCATTTGTGCTTGCTGTTCAGGAGTCAACACAGCTTGCATTTGTTGTTTTGATGACTCTCTGATTTTTTTAATTTGATCTTTTTGTGCTGGAGTTAAGTCTAAAGAAGCAAAAATATCACCCCTCTTCCCACGTCCTTCTCGATGTTGCTCTTGTCCTTGTTGCCCTTGTGCTTTTCTCTCTTGACGTTGAGTCTTACGTTCTGCCATTGCAGCTTGTAATTTGGTCTTTTGTTCGGGAGTCAAAACAGCTTCAATTTGGGTGCGGGTACTGCTGGCAATTTCCTGCATTTTAGTTTTTTGTTCGGGAGTCAAATTCAACTTTTGGAATTGACCTTTTTTGTGCCATTCCTTACCAGGTTGCGGTGAGGATGAATTTTGTTGTGCTTGAACTGCAAAGGGAGTTGCGATTAAAGTTAAAGCCAGAGTACCAGCAATCAGTGATAATGTCTTAAGTTTCATAATTAACTCTTGGTTATTTCGGTTTTCTATGCTTTTATCATAGAGACTAATACCCAGTAACGACATGAGGCAAAAGTCACGTCTACTCCCATTACTTTAGTCATGACATTAGTATTCAGATATTGTTAAGTATCCTAGAGAACTACTAAAACAAGTCTACTGTTTTGTATGAGCGAGTATCAAATTCATCAAGCTGTCTAAAATGCGATCGCGTGATAAAGGCATCATTTCCTTGCCATACAGCATTTCTTGCACCATCATATAACCCACCAGCGAACCAAAAAATATTTGCGCTGTTGCTTCTGCATCAGTAATGCCTAATTCTGGATGAAGTACAAAATATTGACTCAGCAAATACCGACCACTCTGAATTACAGTTTGAGTATAAAGTTTTGCTAGTTCTGGAAAACGCTGTGACTCAGTGATAATGAGGCGAAATAGTGCGAGATAATCGGGATTTTCAGCCACTTTCGTTAAATAAGTTTCTGCTACTTCCCGCAGTAAAATTGCTGGTTCACCATGCAAATCTTCTGCACAAAATATACCGCTAAAATTAGCAATTGTTACCCGTTCTATTAATGCTTTGAATAGTCCTTCCTTATCTTGAAAGTGACTATATATAGTTTGCTTGGAAACTCCTGCTTCTGCACTTACCCGATCCATACTAGTTCCAGCATAACCATCTCTCAAGAATACCCGCATAGCCCCTTCTAAGATTTGCTCTTGCTTTTGAGTTATCGCAGGGAGGGAAAATAATGTTTCAGATTGAGAAGCAGAAGTTTTCGACATGGATTTTAGATTTTTCTACTTGATCTAGGTTATTGATTTAGTATAAATTTACATATAATCTTCATCAATTATTTGAAAGTAAATTTTTTGGCATATCTCTTGCTTTATCATACTAGACGGTCTAGTATGTGTTCTAAAATAGAGAGATATTTCTAAATTTCCAGGGTGCTACTATGTCTGAAACTGCGCCAACATCTCCAGACAATTTTACAAATGCTTCTATACCACCATCTAAGCAGCAAAAGGGTAAAAAACCAATTCCTTTGTTGTTAGGGTTGTTAGTTATAGGAGGTGGTCTTGGCTATATAGTGTGGCAAAATCAACCTCAAGGGGCAGTAGATATACTGAAGCTGAGTGGCAGAATTGAAGGTTACGAAACCGAAATCGGGATTAAGCGTTCGGGCAGAATTGAGTCAATTGCTGTGCGAGAAGGGGCTTATGTCAAAAAAGGACAAGAATTAGTTAAACTGGATGACAGTAATGATCAACTGTTACAGGAACAATTAAGAGGAACTGAAGCACGGATAACATCTGCTGAATCTGATGAACAGCAAGCAATGGCAGATGTAGATACAGCCCAAAGTCAACTTGAACAAATTAATAGTCAAATTAGTGAAGCAAAACTAAATTTACAGCAGTCTCAAGGGGATACCCAGGGAAGAATTCAACAGGCAAAATCCAATGTAGCGGCAGCTAAAGCTCAATTATTGCAAGCACAAGCCCAAGTGAAGCAAACACAGGCAGAAGTGCAATTAGCGAGAATAAACCGCGATCGCTATAGCCAGCTTATCAAAGAAGGTGCGATTAATCAACAACAATTTGACCAATCACAAACTACATTAGACACAGCTATAGCCACCCTAGAAGCCCGTCAAGCCGCGGTAAATGCGGCACGAGAACAATTAGGTGCTATCCAAGGGGCATTAACCCAAACCAAAACCACAGGCTTTAATCCTGGTATTCGCAACGCTCAATTAGAAGCATTAAACAGAAAAAAAGACCAAAGTTTTGCTCAACTAAAATCTGCTCAAGCTAAAGTCAGATCGGCTGATGCTAAAGTTAGAGATGCCTTAGCATCAAAACAGCAAATCTCCACCCAGATCAAAGACTCAAAAAAAGATTTAAATGTTGTGAGTCCTTTAGATGGGGTAATAACTGCCCGCAGTGTTGAACCTGGTACAGTAGTTAGCAGTCAAACCAAAATTTTAACAATAGTTGATCCCAAAAATATATATCTGCGGGGTTTTATTCCTGAAGGTGATATTGGCAAAGTTCGATTAGGACAAACTACTAAAATCTTCCTTGATTCTGCACCGGAAAAACCGCTAAATGGTAAAGTAATTTCTATTGATCCTCAAGCTTCTTTTACACCAGAAAATATTTACTTTCAAAAAGATCGGGTGAGACAAGTAATAGGAGTTCGCATTCAAGTAGAAAATCCTCAAGGTTGTTTTAATCCTGAAAATCCCTATAAGGAATCAGATTTACCCTGCGCTAAAATTGGAATGCCGGCAGATGCGGAAATTAGGTTACAGGAAATAGGTAAAAGTTAAGTTTTGGGAAGATAAATGAACCACGAAGGAGCGAAGAACACGTTCGCGCAGCGTCCCGAAGGGATAGGAAGAAAGGAAGAAGATTATTGATCTTTTATTGGTAATAGAGTATAAGTTAGGAATTTTGTATAAAGAAAGAATTATGACTAATTACCAGTTATCAATTAGCAATCACCAGTTACCAATTACCAATTACCAAACGGAGGCTATTAAGGTTAGTAATTTACATAAACATTATGGAAAGTTAGCCGCAGTTAAAGGAATTAATTTCACTGTGAATAAGGGGGAAATGTTTGGGTTAATTGGGCCTGATGGTGCGGGTAAAACTACCACTTTTCACATTTTAGGTGGGGTGATGGAAGCAACTGCGGGGGAAGTTTTGATCTTTGGTAAACCGGCAAGAGATGCGCGGTTAATGACGGGCTATTTAACACAACAATTTTCTTTATATTTAGATTTAAGTATTGATGAAAATTTGCGTTATGCGGGAGGTTTGCGACAAGTTGATGATGATTTGTTGTGGGAACGCAGAAATAAATATCTGACATTAATGAGTTTAGAACGATTTGGCGATCGCTTGGCTGGTCAATTATCAGGAGGGATGAAACAAAAGCTGGCTTTATGTTGTGCTTTGGTTTCTCAACCGGAAGTTTTACTATTAGATGAACCGACTACGGGAGTTGATCCAGTTTCCCGAAGAGAATTTTGGGATGTGTTAGCGGAATTATCAGCGGAAGGGATGACAATTGTGGTAGCTACACCCTATCTAGATGAGGCTGAACGCTGTCATCGGGTGGCGTTAATGTATAGTGGTCAAATTCATGAAATTGGCACTCCAGCAGCTTTACGAGCCAATTTAGGTTTACATCGGTTAGAGGTAAGAACTGCAAATTTGGAACTCAGCGAGAAAATTCTCTTGCAGAATTTACATACAAATATAGTTGATGTGCAAACTTTTGGCGATCGCTTGGATGTTTTAGTTGAAAATGTAACTATGGGTGAAACCCAAGTAAATGAATTACTCAAACAACAACATCCCCATATTGAACATGATGAACCTACTTTAGAAAATGTTTTTGTTACCCGTTTACGACAACAAGGTTCTGCACCACAATTTTTACAATTTCCCCGTTCTCGTGGGGGAAATAAAAGTAAAGGAGTAGAGGAGGGAATTAACAGAGAGAAAAATTCCTCCCAATTACCAATTACCAATTACCAATTACCATCTTCACAAATTGCTATTTATGCGAATAATCTCAATCGTGTCTTTGGTAAATTTCAAGCAGTTAAAAGTGTCAATATTGAAGTGCATTATGGGGAAATATTCGGGCTTTTAGGTGCAAATGGTGCAGGAAAAACCACCACAATTAAAATGTTATGTGGATTATTAGCAGCTAGTGGTGGAGAAATTTCTTTAGGTGGAGAAACAGGAAATCTACGAAGTGCAGAATTAAGAAAACGCATTGGTTATATGAGTCAAAAATTTACCCTTTATGACGATTTAACAATTCTGCAAAACCTAGAATTTTATAGCGGTGTTTATAGCGTTCCTCGCAAACTCAGACGAGAAAAGATTGATTGGGTAATATCTACTTGTGGGTTAGAAGGACAAGAAAATATGCTAACGGGACAATTACCAGGAGGTTGGAAACAACGAGTTGCTTTTGGTGCTTCAGTTATGCACGAACCTGATATTTTATTTTTAGACGAACCAACATCTGGAGTAGATCCTTTAGCGCGTCGTCAATTCTGGAAACTAATCAATGATTTTGCGCGGAATGGTACAGCAATTTTAGTCACAACCCATTATTTAGAAGAAGCGGAACAATGTAACCGGATGAGTTTTATGGTAGCTGGAGAAATCGCTGCGGAAGGTTCACCCAGTTATATTAAATCTTCCCAACCAGGAAAACTAATAGAAATTATTGTTAATCAAAATCAAGCAGCATCCAAACTATTAAAACAACAATTTGATTCTTGGAGAGTTTCTATTTTTGCGAATAGTTTACATATAGTTCTCGATAATCCAGAAACAGAAATTCCCCAAGTAATGCAGCTTTTAAAATCGGCAAACTTTATAGTTGAATCTCTCCGTCCTATTCCTTTTTCCTTAGAAGATGCCTTTATTGGTATAGTCCAAAGAGCAGAAAATAGGTAATTTGTGATTGGTAATTAAATATGAAAAGAATTATTTCCCAGTGCATTAAAGAACTATCTCAGTTTAGACGCGATAAATTAACATTGGCATTAGCATTTTTATTGCCATTTATGACATTATTAATTTTTGGTTTTGCTGTCAGATTAGAGAGTAAAGATATTCCCTTAGTTGTGCAGGATTTTGACCATACCAACTTGAGTAATAGCTATATTGAAAAATTATATGCTACCAATCAATTTATTCCCAAAGAATGGACAGGAGGAAACCCAGCGCGAGATGCTATTGATAGAGGTATTGCCAAAGTAGCGGTAATTATTCCTCCTCAATTTAGTCGAGATATTAAAGCTAATAAACCTACCACAGTACAAGTTTTAATTGATGCCACAGATGTTAATAATGCCCGTGTAATGAGAGGAAGTATTCAAAGAGTTACCAATTTCTTTATGCAGGAAGAAGGACTTTTACCAGCTACGAAAAGAATTACGGCTAGAATCCGTTTATGGTTTAACCCTGGACGATTAGAATCTTTATATATTGTTCCGGGGGTGTATGGCGTAATACTGTGGATTTTTCCATCTTTACTAACAGCAATTGCTATGGTGAGAGAAAAAGAAAAAGGGACAATTCTACAAGTTTATGCTTCTAGCATTAGTGCCACAGAATTGTTATTAGGTAAAGGCATGGCTTATCTGTTAATTGCGATTACAGAAGCATTAGTTGTCATAGGATTGGGGACAATAATTTTTAAATTAAGCTTGGCAAATAATCCAATTACTCTATTATTAGGAACTTTAATATTTTTGATAGATAGTGTAATGTTTGGTTTGCTAGTTGGGGTACGTAGCGATAACCAAAATTCCGCTGTTCAACTTATTTCTCTAGTTGGGTTTATTACTTCTTTATTATTGTCCGGTTTTATTTATCCCCTCAACAATATTCCTTTTCCCCTTTCACTTGTACCTAACATAGTTCCTGCTCGTTATTATATTGATATTACTCGTGATGCTTTTCTGCGGGGTACGGGTTGGCCAGGAGTTTGGTTTGATTTCCTCATGCTGACAATTTTAGGTTTGATATTTTTTAATGTCTCCCGTCGAATTTTAAGTAAAATGCAAATTAGTGATTAGTTATAGGATTTCATGCTCCTTATAAGCGGCAATTTACAGGTTTTGCGGTGGGATAATAACTGCATTAAAATCTTAATCTCTATTTTAATCATCATCATTGAAATTAGAAATATAAGCCGGAAGTTTCCCAAAATTAATTCTTTCTACATATTTAATGGCGCGATGTTCCTCTAATGAGGTTTGAATTAAGGTGTTTATTAACAACCGAAATTTATTAACATCTGCTTGAGATGGTGATTTTAATTGTGAAGCTAATAAACTGGAAATTTGCAGTATCAACTTAATATTAGGTAAGTTAGCTTCGGTTTGTTCAATGATTTCATATTTTTTATTAAGACAATATTCATTACCTACATGAGAATAATCAGCCAGTGTTTTTAATAATTCTGGTTTCCAATTGATAATTACTTGTTTGATTCCTGGGATTTTATTTAATAAAACAGCGATAATTTTCGGTAAGTTAGGAATGAAATCACCGATATTGCGAAATCTATATATAGGAGTATCCAGAATTAATTCTATTGTGCTAACGGGTGGTGCGCCAAATGTATAGGTTTCTAATGTATAAGGTGCAATAGGTTTTAATTCGCTTTCACTAATTCGTTTAGTAATTAATGTAGCCGCAGCACCGCCTAAACTATGTCCAGTGACGAAAATATTTTTGTTGGCGTTTTCTTCTCTTTGAATAAAGTCTTGTAATTGTTGCCAAAAACTTTTAACATAAAGATTAAAACCGGAGTGAATTGCTTCTGAATTGGGGAATGCTAGTAAGTTAAAGAAGTAATCATCTAATCTTTCTGTACCTCTAATAGCAATGACAATATCATTTTCTGTGGATAGAAGTAAACCACAACAAACTAATTCATCAGTATCACTTAAAGGACGTAGTGCTGAGATAAATTCTATGGTTTTATATGGTGAAAAAAATGATGGAGAACCTGTTTTTAGGATATTGCTAACTATATCATTTCCTTGTTTATAGGCGACGTAAGCTAGTTGAGAAATACAAGCCATTTCTAGGATGCGTTGTCTGTCAGTTGATGTTTTCATATTAGTTAAAGAAGCAAATGTTTGACTTTATTTGTGCAAAATAGATATGGTAGCTCAATCTATTGTATAATCAACTATGTAGCTCGCTGATAAAATATGCAAGATACCCTAACCATTGCCATTACTCCAGAACTGAAAGCCGCACTTTTAGAAATTACCCAAACTGAAGGTGTATCTGCTGATAGTTTAGTTGGTAAAGCTATTGAGGACTACATCTTTACACACAAATTCCGTGCATTGCGTTCTTACTTGACGCGAAAGAATGAAACAGTTTACACAGATGAGGAAATTTTTGAGATAATTTCATGAAGCTAGTTATAGATACTAATGTTTTGATTGCTGCTTTTATTGCTAAAGGGATGTGTAGCACAGTTGTTGAACACTGTCTAATTGTGCATTCTCCCATTACTTCAGATTTTATTCTCAATGAATTACATGAAAAACTGACAGTAAAGTTTAAATACTCTTCTGAAGATGCGGGAGAGGTGATAAATTTATTGCGTTCTAGAATGCAGGTTGTAATACCTACACCGTTAAATGTCCCTGTCTGTCGTGATGTTGATGATGATATGATTTTAGCAACAGCAATTGCTGGAGAGGCTGTTTGCATTATTACAGGTGATAAAGATTTACTAATTTTGAAAAAGTTTGAATCAATTAAAATTATTGATCCAAAGGAATTTGCTGCTTCTGAAGAAATGCTGAGATAAAGTTCTCTATCCATTTTAAATAGTTATTTTACGTATATTTACATATAATCTAAACTCGGAACATTTTAAACTGTATTTTTAGGTAGAACCAGTGAAGGAGATATAACTGTATATTTACTTGTATGAAAACACCAAAATTTATGTTACTATGATTATGCTTACTATATTTTTCAAGTAAGCCTACTATTTCCCTGGTGTGTTTTCAAAATTTACTTCCTTCAATACCCTCTTCAGTATAGAGATGGGTACTAAGGGTTAATTATATAATACATATAAGGAAATCAGTATGAGTTATGTTACCCCGCCAAAAACTCTTGAAGCTTTTCCAACAGCGAAACTAGTTAAAAGTAGAACACCCGTACAAGGAGGAGGCGGATTACGAAAAAGATGGGAGGATCAAGAGTATATATATGAGTGGGATTCTAGACATGGTTCAGTTGAAAAGTATGATAAACGACGTAATCATCTGGGAGGGTTTGATCCTGTAACAGGAGAAAAAATAAGCCCTAGAGTTGCTTCTCGTAGAATCATTTAACAAAATTGGGGGCTTTATGCCCCCATTATCTAAAAATTAGATTTAATATTAAATTGAGTAATAAATATTAGGAGATTGAGTAATGAGTATTAGAACACATAAACCATTAGTTCAAAGAGTTGTACGTTGGTATGCTAAATATGGCAGTGATTTTGTAGGAGAGAAAGTTTTGAATAATGTAAATCTTTCTAACCTCCAAAATTTATTTAGAGTTGAATCAAATAATCCTATGTATGATTGTTATCCAATTAAGTCTTTTGAACAAAAAAATTATATTGAAAAAACTTTTAGTTTTAAGCTAAACACAAAAGCATACGATTATTTTATAGAATGTGATGCTATCTAAATGTGTAAAGCTGATTTATATTTTCTTATGGTCTAACTCCATCATTTTTATCTAGTGGTTAGGTGCATTTACAAATTTAATATCTCATTATTTAACGTTATCCAACTAATTGAACAGGTAGCCCAAGATATTAAATTTGAACAACATCGCACGGTTTTAATTAGGGCTTATGGTTTATTTGTGCAAGCTATAAACCGGTTACGTTCTGCTATGCAATTACAAGATATTAGCCGCAGAAATGCAGAAATTGACGCTGCTAGAGGAATGTTATTTGAGGCTTTAGCAGATTATACCAATCCCCATTTATTAGCAGAAACCTGTGCGCCTGGACAACTGCGCCGGTTAGAATGTTCTTGGGCTATTGAACAAGCAATTATTACCACTTATCAAGTCCAAAATGAAGTTTCGGCTGTGAGCGATCGCCTCAACCAACTCCAAGCTAAAATATGTGAAGATGCCCATACTGTAATTAATCAATGTGAATCCCACGACGAACTTGATTTTCTCTTTCCTGAACTTACCCGCATTCATCATCATGATTTAGTGATCATCGAATCATGGCAAAATCATGTAGATTGGGTAAAATCTCTACCTCCAGCAGAATTAAAACTTTTAAATAGTGCTGATTTTCATAATTCCGAAATTACCCAAACTATCACTAATTCAGAAATACCACCAGAACAAATCAGCTATGAAAATATAGCCGAAAAATCTCATTTTTATTCCTTACGTGATCAATTATTATTTATGTTTGCGCCAGAATTACGCCGTGAGTATGAAAATTATGTGAGTCAACAAGCCGCAAATTCTGGATATAGAACATTAGTTACATCTAACTTACAACAAGCATCAGATTTAACCGTTGCTAATCTTTTTCACTATTTTAATATTAGAGATGAATCACAGAAAAATCAGCCCGCCGGGGAATGATAGCGTAGCGTAAGCCATATTCCCAGTCTAATAGTTCAAGTCCACTAAAGTGGACTAAAAGCATTTTCCAGTCGTCTTTAGACGACTTTTGCTATGAAACTCCGAATTCATTCGGAGGCGGTTGTTATAACTCGTGTAAGATGTAAATAATTGAAAATTTAACATAGATGGGACATGAATCATTTACAAATCAAGAGGGTGCGTCAAACCCGATAAATTACTAACTATCAAAAAATTTTCGATATCTGACGCACCTTACTAATATGACAGTAAAACCTAACCTTTCACAGGTGTACCGCAGGGATAAGTAGCAACTTTTTCCTGACTACCCTCACTCACAGGCTGATCTTTAGCTGCTAGATAATCCTTTTGCAAAGTATCTAACAAAGCTTCCCGTCCATCATACAGCCGCTTCAGGGGACGGGGTGAACATTGATTAAGAGTGTATGCTGTTACCAAAGGTAAAGCAATTGTACTATCCGTATAACAAACAATAGCACTAGGTAACTCATCGGGGTCAATTTTACCCCAACTTACAGCTTCAGCGGGAGTTGCCCCAGACAAACCACCAGTATCAGGACGTGCATCAGTAAACTGCACAAAGAAATCATGTCCCCGTTCTTCCAATCCTAAAACCTCGTGAAGTTGCGGTTGTGTTTGTAATAAAAAGTTCTTAGGACTACCACCACCAATAATTACCGCCGCACTTGTACCCTCGTTTTCTCGCGCCCCATAAACGATAGCTGCGGTTTCATTGACATCAATAGCAGGATCTATGACCAGCTTTGAACCCTCTAAAGCCAAAGCGGCGACATTCATCCCTATGGAACTATCTCCAGGAGAAGAAGTATAAATAGGTACGCCACACTCATAAGCTGTTGCTAATAAGCAGGAATTTTGGACACCCAATTGCTTTTCTATTTCCCACACACACTTACCTAGTAAATGATGAAATTCCGCCGTTCCCATACGTTTTTGGAAAGGTTCGGCTTGGAGAACTTTACGAATAAAAGCGTCCGTTTCTAGCAGTACGTCGTAACCAAAAATAATGTCATAAATTCTGATTGTCCCTTCTTCCCGCAATTTGACATCATCTAAAAAAGGACTACCAGCAAATAGTTCAAAACCCAAACCATAGTGCATATCATGGTAAAGATTCGCACCAGTACAAATCATCCAATCAATAAAACCATTGCGAATTAGGGGCGCAAGGGCGGAAACGCCAAAACCTGCCGGTGTCATCGCCCCAGACAGGCTAACGCCCACAGTCACACCCTCTTGAAACACTTCCTTAGTCAGCAGTTGACAGGCTTCCCGCAACCGGGCTGAGTTGTAAGCGGTAAAATAGGTATCAATCAAATCAACCACGCTAACATTGTTAGACATGGGGATAGGTGCAATTTTCTTACCTGGCTTTTGTGACATTTTCGATTACTCTCAAATAGTAAATATCCTGAATCTAATGTTACAGCAGAAGTCAGAAAGTAGGGGCGCAGGGCGTGCGCCCAGAATTATAAATCCTTTTTTAACAACAACAAGATCCCCACTACAAAATCCCCAACTTCTTCAAAAAGTCAGGAATCTGATAAAAAAATCACACATTTTTGAGATTATTTAGTGTAATATAAATAGATATATGGATAATACAATTATTGGTAGAAAAAATTAATTTATGAAAAGTGACAGTCCAGAAGAATTAAATGCAGATCAAGAGATTTCCCGGTTAATTGATGAGGTAATTTCATCATCTCAAACTGATGAAAAATACCGTCAAAAAATGCAGCGACGGAAAGAAGTTCAAGATCAACGCATAGCTAAAGCCATACCCGAAAAAGGCTTAATTATTGTCAATACTGGTCATGGTAAAGGTAAAACCACTGCGGCTTTGGGAATGGTTTTGCGATCGCTCGGTCATGGACATAAAGTAGCCATAGTTCAATTCATTAAAGGTGCATGGGAACCAGCAGAAAAACGCGCTTTTAGCCATTGGGAAAACCAACTAGAATTTCATGCAATGGGAGAAGGTTTTACATGGGAAACCCAAGATCGAGATCGGGATCTAGATAAAGCCGCTGCTGCTTGGGAAAAATCCCTAGGATTTATCAATAACCCAGATTTTAAATTAGTCCTCTTAGATGAAATTAATATTGCTCTCAAACTGGGTTATTTGCAAGTTGAAGAAGTGTTAGCAGGTTTAGCCCAAAAACCACTAGAAAAGCACGTAATTCTCACGGGAAGAGGCGCACCACCAGCATTAATTGAAAAAGCCGATTTAGTCACAGAAATGACATTAATTAAACATCCCTTTAAAGATCAAGGTGTGAAAGCTCAAGCGGGAATTGAGTATTAATTCTAATTGGTAATTGGTAATTGGGAAAATACTTGCTCTCTGCTTTTTGTTTCCTATCTAACATCATCAGCTTCCTGTTTACACATTTGCAACATTTCTTTATCATTAGCACTCAAAGAATTTATTTGATGATAGTCTTGTAAATTTATTGAATGAGCATAAGTTGTTGATTCATCATCACTGATTCTAGGTATTCTACTGCTTGTAGAAACCTCCATTGCACCAACTTCACCGGGGGAACTCTTGACTGTCATGGCTAATTCTCCCGACTTAGCTAAAGTACCTTGAAAACAACTAAATTCAGATTGAGGCATATACAAAGCACCAATAATCTTACTTTGCTGTTTTTGAAAGAGGATGTAACCTTGTCCTAATTGATTTGGTGTTGTTGATTGTCCATAAAGATAAATACCATCTTGTTCGGGAAATTCAGCCTTTCCTTTTCTCCCTAATTCTCTGGAATTTGTAGATAATGTTGTAATATCTTCTGTCAATTTATCAGCAGATACTTGATTAGAATGATTAAGTTGTGATGGTTGAATACTTTCCTCTTTTATCTCTCTGAGTCGTGATAAAAGGGAAGGATCAGAGTTAATCTGACTTTGATGATTAGGTACTAGATAATTAGCAGCTAGATTTGTTGATGAGATCAGTTTTTGATGTTGTTCACTAGCATAACTAACACCTAAAAACCCAACAGAAATAATCAAGGTAAGAACGGGAACTTTTAGTTGGCTAGAAGTAATATATTTGGAAATATGATTAAGCACCTGATTTCTCCTGTAACAAACTTAACTTTTATTTTTTAGCTTCCTGAAATAATAACTAAAGATCAACTACTTAAGATTCCCTCAAAGGTTTTATCTATATATCGTGACTTTAAATAATCAAAAAATCGCTGTTTATCGAATTTTTGGGAATAATCTCACATTATCATTACTTTATGAATTCAGGCTTCACTCAATCAATTCATCCATTTGGGGGATGTAAAATCAAAATTTAGGATTTTTTTACTTTGTCATTATAATTGTGTGTTTTTCAATGATGAATAATACGTTTAATTTCTTGATGAGCATTTGAGAACAAATTGTAAACATCTTCCTAAATTTTCTTACCATGTAAATAGATACAACGCCTAATTCACAGATTTCGCACAAAAAAATCCAAAAAACAAAAAAAATCGCCCCCTGCTTTGAACTCAGGAGGCGCATCACCAAGAGGGATGTTTTAAAATACGCTGTTTCGCGTTTGCATTCCTAGCTGGCAATATATTCTTTGACATTAGCGCGACGGCGACGTAAATGTGCAAGAGCTTGATGCTCTAATTGACGAACTCGTTCGCGGCTGAGGTTCAAGCGTTCACCAACTTTGGCTAAGGACATTTCATTTCCGTCTTCTAAACCAAAGCGTAAGGCTACAACTTGGCGCTGTTGGGGTGTAAGTTCTGCAAGCAGGTTATTCAAGTCTTGACGCAAAAACTCCTGAGTAGTGTAATACTCTGGTGATGGGCCGTCATCTTCCAGCATTTCTTGCAACTCAGTGTCTTGGTTCTCACCGACGCGCACATCTAAAGAGACTGGTTGACGCGCCATATTCAGATATTCACGAATCTGAGCGGGTTCTAACTCTAGTTCTTTGGCGATTTCTGTAGGTGTGGGTGATCTTCCCAGCTTTTGCGCTAACTCCCGTTGAACTTTTTTAATTTTGTTCAATTTCTCGGTAATATGGATTGGTAAGCGAATTGTCCGCCCTTGTTGTGCGATCGCTCTGGTAATTGCTTGACGAATCCACCAGTAAGCATAGGTTGAGAACTTGTAACCCCGCATGGGATCAAATTTCTCCACACCCCGTTCTAATCCCAAAGTTCCTTCCTGGATTAAATCCAGAAATTCCATGTTCCGCTTTTGATATTTTTTCGCAATAGCTACAACCAAGCGTAAATTCGCTTCAATCATTTTTTGCTTGGCTCGTTTACCTTGAACCATTAAATGATTTAGTTCTGTATCAGATTGATTAACATGGGCTGCCCATTCTGATAGACTAGGTTCATGATCAATTTCTTTGCTTAAGGCTTCTTTAGCTTCTAGCAGCACCATCATTTGCTGTACTTGCTTACCGTAGACAATTTCTTGCTCACGGCTTAACAAAGGGACACGACCAATTTCTCGCAGATAGGTTCGCACCATATCAGCCGTAAATTTGGCGTTGATATTTTCTGTATGATTTTTAACGGTAGGCATTGTTGCTTTTATCCTCTACTTTTTAAACATAATCAATATTTTTTCCACAAAGGCAATTCGTAAGCTGACAATATACATCAATGGGATACTTAAAGCTGCCATCAATAATTACATTGGTCAAGCATTTATTAACGTGTTGTTACTCTAAAATAAAAATAGACTTTTTTCCCTCCCTTGATTTTGGAGTTGTAATACAAGCGCATTCGGCTTTTTTCCAGAATTCTTGTTTTTCAGTGATCTAGTAGTCGAATAAAAAACGAAGTCAGTATGAGTTTATCTTGGTTTCATGTTACGACAAACAGAGTGAATAGTAAAGTTTCCAGATGATAAATGTTTCAGTTATTAAGTCGAAAAGTTGATGACTATTTTACTAGAAATTCCAAAAACTGTGCTGGTATATCCATAGTGACGCGAAAACTCCCTCTCAAGTTGCTTTCAAGTAGCGGGATAACCGAACTTGAGTTACTTCTATAATGGAGGGGTGTTACGAACTTGTCAGTTGTTAGTTGTTAGTTGTCAGTTGTTGATTTAATTTAAAACTAAAAACCTAAGTCTGCTTTAGCTAGTTCAGCAGCGGTGAATACTTCCTCGTCTGACTTTTCTTCCCAAGCTATATCACCAATTTCGGCGTAGAATGTGGAATCATAGGGACGGGTACGTACAACCACTGGCATAGGAACAGCATGACCTAAAATCAAAGCTTGTTGCTTAGAGTCTAACTTAGCTAAGACTGAGCGTAAACCACCTGCACCAGATACACCTGTAAAAATAGCATCAATATCTTTTTCATCATTGAGCAAAGCGGTGATGCGAGTTCCGATCTGAGACATAACTTCATTATCTATGCCTGATGGACGTTGATCAACTACCAAAAGTGTGACAAAATATTTCCGCAGTTCTCTGGCAATAGTTCCAAAAATTGTACTTTGGACAACTCCTGGGTCAAGAAAGCGGTGTGCTTCCTCTATTGTAATCATTAATGGTGTCGGCCGATCTAAAGGATTTTTACTTTGGAGAAATTTATCAGCTTTTTTGACATAATGCTCATGTATCCGTCTAGTGATCATATTTGTCACCAACATATATGAGAGCATATTTGATTGCGAACCAAATTCGATAACTACGTTTTTTCCAGCTTCTAAAGATTGGACAATATTTTTAATATAATTTTGCGAAGATGAACCACATATATATTTTAAATTTTCTAAGCGGCACAATTTGCGCTGTAATGCCATAACTGAGCCTTTGTGTCCGCTTTTTTCTTCACAAAACCTATCAATATCTTCGTTACTCATACTTAACAACTTAACAATCCAAGATTTACCCAACTCCTTGAATAGGATATTAGCATTATCTAAAGCTGCTTCAGAAAGTCCTAAATCACGATTACATAGTTTAATATCTTCAATATCAATTTGCTCATAGCTAAGATAAAGTTCTTTAGCATCACGGACACCACGGCGTTTAGTCGAGTCTGGATCAAGTGTGTAAACTTCAACTTGTCCGGGAAATAACTGTTTTAAACCCTTAACAGTGTTAACGTTTTTCCCTTCTGCGACTGCTTCCCAACCATATTCTGAGTGCATATCAAAAATCAAGTTTACAGCCGCACTCTTGCGAATGACACCAGCTAAAATTAAGCGAGTCAGGAAAGATTTACCAGTCCCCGATTTCCCAAAAATACCATTACTCCGTTCCACAAAGCGATTTAAATCAATGCAAATCGGCACATCCATATCTAAGGGTTTACCGATAGAAAAGTTTTTGCGTTGTGGATCATCTTCCCAGCCAAATACTTTCCGGAAATCCTCAACACTCGCTTCATAAACTTGGCTAAAGTGACTAGGAATAGTTTTAACAGGTAATAATTCCATCGTCGTACTGGTTTGGGGTTGAAAGGATGCTAAACCAGTGGACGATGGTATAAAAGAATTAGGGGATTTACCATTGCGAGAAAAACCAGATTCTTGAGATTCAGGGGTAAACATCAACATTGGTGCTAGGTTGATCATCCCATAAGTACCGCTACCTGCTAATACTTCGCGCAAGAAACTATCTTCCCAATTGGGAGGACTAGCTGTAATGCGGTCATTTGCCATTCCTAGCGATACATCTGTTAGCATACAGAAAAAACGCGATCGCATTCCCTGTACCACGAGAAATTTACCCACCCGCATATCTTCTACAGAGATATCTGGGTGTAATCTGACTTCTAAACCCCCAGTCAGAGAACCTTCAATAACTGAACCTAATGGTAATCCCAAATTCATTTTTGTTTGTTGTCAGTTGTCAGTTGTCAGTTGTCAGGGAACAGGGAAAGAAATTCTTACCAATTACCCATTACCAATTCTTTAATCAATTTGAATACTTGTTGGTGCATTTCCCCCGTAGGGAGTGATTCCTGGTAAAGGTTTTCTAAATTGTGAGTAGATGCGATCGCGCCAGGCAAAAAATGCTTCATAATCAGGATTATCGGCTATGCTAGATAAACCTTTACCTCTGAGAGATACTGGTAAATCTAAGTAAGCACCATCAGGAAACTTCAAAAGCATTGATAAACTGGCTACTGTTAAATCAGCTAAAGTTGGTTCATCACCTGTTAAATAAGGACTACCTACTAATAATTGAGTAATAATGTCTAAATCTTGTTTTAAGCTGGTAATAGCAGCATTTACTGCATCAGTTGTAAAGCCGACACCAAAACCAAGCGCGGATAGAAAATCACTAGGAACAACTTCCACAACACTTCTGAGAATATCTGGAGTGGAAACCGGTAACAAGGACTTACGAAAATTCTGATCTTGACTAATAGCTGCAAACAGTGCTTTTCTACCTTTAACACCGATTGACTCATCTGCCCAATCTTCTAATAATAAAGTCAAAGCCCGTTTTTTGGGTTCTGTCGGTATTAGTGGATTATCTGGGTATTCTGAATCTAAATACTTAGCAATTTCTGTAGAATCAGCAATATATTTATTGCCATCTTTTAACACTGGAACTTGTTTTTGTCCAGTTAATCGAAATAATTCTAACTGTCCAATTCCTGGTGTAACTTCGATTTTACGATACTCTAAGCCTTTATAATCAAGGATCAGACGGACTTTTTCGGAAAATTGAGATAGTTCCCACTGATATAGTTCTAGCATATTTTATACTTTGAAAGTTTTTTGGTTATTAACTTTAATAATTCTATCTTCAATTTCTAGATTTTTTCCGGTCAATCAATGATTTTTTGAGATTATTGGCTACAACTTCCGTTAAAAACAATCTGAATTTTTGTGTGCATAAGAATTTAGATTTTTCTCAAATATCCATTGCGAATTCTATCATGATTTTTCTGGTTTATGAGATACTTCTCTCGTCAATACCGTGAAGTTAACAACGGTTATCTATATTTGTTAAAATCATATTTCCTGATTAGTGATATTTTCTAGTTGGCAAAATGGTATAAGTCTTGATATAACTTGTATGCAATCAAGAGAAAAAATTTATGAAGGGTAATTACGGCAAATTTTTGGTCAAAATCACGGGCATTCTCGGATTAGCTAGTGCTAGTCTACTGATGACTATACCATCTCCAGCAGAAGAAATCACCAATCCCCGGCCAAGTATTTTTAACGAACCACCTTACAATCGCGGTACAAGACTTATTAAAACCACACCTGTTAAAAAACCTACCCAGCGAACAACACCCATACCCAAAACAACAGAAACCAAAAACTTAGTAGTGTTGCTTAACAAGAATAAATCTTTTACAATTCTTATTAAAGCTTTAACAGTAGCGGGACTTACAGATACTTTACAAGGAGATGGTCCTTTTACTATTTTTGCTCCTACAGATGAGGCATTTGCAAAACTAAAAGATAAAAACGCAGTATCAGATTTGTTAAAGCCAGAAAATAAGGAAGTATTGCTGAAGGTTTTAACCTATCATGTAGTATCTGGTAAGCTACTTTCCAATGATTTGAAATCTGGGGAAGTAAAAAGCTTAGAAGGAGATCCTATTAATGTCAAAGTTGATGGTAATGGCATTCACATTAATTATGCGAACGTAACTAAAGCAGATATCCAAGGTAGCAACGGTGTTATTCATCAAATTGATAATTTACTCGTGCCTCCTAATTTATAGATTTTCGGTATTTAATTGGTAAAAATCTCCAAGTCAAAATCCCCGAATCATCAAAAAATCGGGGATTTGGGTTTTTTCAGAATATACCAATCAGACTAACGAGCTTTAGCAGTAGTCTTAGCTTCAGTTTGCTTGGCTTCTTGAATTAACTGCATCATCAACTGTTCCAGCTTTTGTGCTGTCTGTTCTTCTTGGTGTAAATTTTGCTCTAACAACTGGACAACTTGGTTTTGTCCCATTTGTTCCGCAACTTTAATTAAGCCACGATAACAAGCAATTTCCAATTGTTCAATTTTACAATGCCATCCTGCCAATCCTAAGTCTACAATTTTGGGATTATCCGCAGCTAGAAGTGCAAATTTTTGACATTCACTAATTAAACCAGCCGCAACATCACAAGTAATCCGTTGTGGTTGCTCTCCTAAAGTGCTTAATACCTGTTTGAGGTTTTCAATGTGCTGTTCAGTTTCTTGAAGATGTGGCTCAATCACTGCCTTCAATTTACTATTTTGACAACATTGCCACATCATTTGCTGTGCCTCTAAGAAGCGATTCTCAGCATCGTACATGGTGTTAATTTCATAGATAAACTTCTGTTGTAAGCTGGTGATTTTTTTTGTGCCTGGACGCTCACTAACTAAAACCATGATGATTCTCCTAATGGTATATCGCTGTCTTTAAACAGTCATTCCATTAACCCTACGTCTACTCTGATTTATTCTCTTCTTACTAAAGACACAGTATAGGTATGAAATTTGATTACTATTTAAGTCACAGAAGTCTGAACTATAATTTGTTTGATTAATTTGATTTAAATGATTAATGGACTTGTTATAGCCAAAATCATCATAAAAATCATCAAAATCACAAAAATCATAGTTTAGACTGCCCTAATTGCGTTAAAGTAAAGATAAATTAAGAAAATGCTGTCAAATAAATGGCTGCCACAAGTTTAGAAGTAATTTCGGCTCAGTTAGAAAGTCCAAATTTGCGCGATCGCATGATAGCTCTTGCTAGCTTGCGTCAAGTATCTGCTGATGAAGCAGTACCTTTAATTAAAAAGGTTTTAAATGATCAATCCCTGCAACTGCGATCAATGGCTATATTTGCGCTAGGTATCAAAAAAACCCCAGAGTGTTATTCTATTCTAGTGAAAATTTTAGAAACAGATCCCGATTATGGTATCCGTGCTGATGCTGCTGGAGCATTGGGATATCTGGAAGATAATCGAGCCGTAGAAGTGTTATCACGGGCATTTTATGAAGATACAGACTGGTTAGTGAGATTTAGTGCTGCCGTATCTTTAGGTAATATTAAAGACCCTCGCGCCCGTGATATTCTCATCCAAGCGTTAGATAGTGAAGAAATAGTCATTCAACAAGCGGCTATTTCTGCTTTGGGAGAAATCCGGGATCTAGATTCTGTCACCCATATTCTGCGCTTTGCTCAATCAGAGGATTGGTTAGTGCGGCAACGTCTAGCTGAAGCCTTGGGAAATTTACCCACACCTAAAAGTGTTTCAGCCTTAAAATATCTAGAAAAAGATAGTCATAACAACGTTGCTGAAGCAGCCAAGATTTCACTGCAAAGAATTGAAGAAACAAATAATTTCAGTTGAAATTAAAGTCTCTTCCTAGTTTTTAATAATAAAAGAGATTGTTAAAATTACGATGCAGGGTAACTTTATTTATGAACGTTGAAGAATTTTTTGAATTAAGTGCTGGCAAGTGGTTTTCCCATCGCACCAGTCACCATTTAGCGTTTAAGCAGTCAGAAGACGGCAAATCAGACATCGTGATTGAGATGTTAGCCGCTGATCATCCAGAAGTAATTAAACTGTGTCAACAGTATGAAATTGAGCCTCAGACAGCTTCCTGTGGGGCGCGAGTTACCTGGAATGGCACAATGGAATGGGACGAAGAAAAACACGAGGGTTCGACGGTTTTAGCCACAGTTCCCAATGCAAATAACCCAGATGAAGGTAAATTACTGCGGGAAATGGGTTATGCCGAAAAAGCTCCCGTTGCCGGTAGTTATAAAATGGGAGATGATGGGGCTTTAACACTCACCACTGAGTATGAAACCATGTGGTCAGAAGAAAGACTGTGGTTTGCTAGTCCTAACTTGCGGATGCGGGTAAGTGTTCTGAAGCGGTTTGGTGGCTTTAGTATGGCTTCCTTCACTTCCGAAATTCGTATGGGTAGCACCGATGCTTCTAAAAAGGCGACGGAAGCCGCTAATTCTGCTGCTGCTAGTTAGCCAAGCTTCAGGGACAGGGGAAAAGGGGTTGGCAACAGGTCAGCAATCATTGAAAAACCATATAAATCAAAAAAATCACAGTTTAGGATTGCGCCTTATCTAAGCAAGCCCTCAATTTTTCGGCAACAACTTGTACATGAGGTTCATCAAGGAAGGAAGTATGAGATCCAGGAATGTAATGGATATCTATTCCTCCCGTCACTAAATTACCCCAACCGAATTGAGGATCATATCTTGTGAGAGCGTTTTCTCGACTTTCATCCTCAGTTCGTAAAAGCGTTATTTGACCGGGGTACACTTGGCAGGTATAGTCATGGGCAGCTTGGATATTAATGTTCATAATTTCCCAGTGCTTGTCATCTTCCGGTAGATTTTGCCGTAGTTCTAAGTAACGCTTGTACTTATTCTTGACTTGAGTTGTACTCCATTGACTCCAACTGATGATTTTTTGCCAAAAATAGGTCAGCCCTCTATGGACAAAATTATCTAAATGTAAGAAAATTCGTTTGAGGAATGGCGATCGCTCACTATAACCCGGCAGACAAGTATCCAGAATCACTAAAATTTGGACTTTCTCCCCTTGCTCACGCAGTTGCCGAGCCATCTCAAAAGCAACTACACCACCAAAGGAATAACCACCTAAATAATAAGGTCCTTGGGGCTGAAGAGTTTGGATTTCTCGAATATAGTGCGATGCCATATCTTCAAGTCGCTGATAGGGAGGGTGTTTTCCGTCTAAACCTTGCGGTTGTAATCCGTAAAATGGTTGTTCAGTGCCTAAATATAGTGCTAATTTTTGGAAACAGAGAATTTCACCACCCAAACCATGAACACAAAAGAATGGTGGTTTAGAACCGTTAGGTTGAATTGCCACCAAAGATGACCAAGAACTTCTAGATTTGTCTGTTATTACCACATCTTCTCTGGGATGAATAATCTCTGCCAGACTCTCAATAGTACCCGACTGAAAAAGGGTGGACAAAGGCAGGTTTTTGGCAAATATCTTCTCTATTTCCGAAAACAGGTCTACTGCCAACAGGGAATGGCCTCCTAGAGCAAAGAAATCATCGTGAATGCCAATAGGTTGAATACCTAAAACTTTTTCCCAAATCTGTGTTAACTGTTGTTCTATCTCATTGCGCGGTGGCACAAAGCTAGTTGCACAACCAAAATCAGATGTCTTTGGCACAGGCAAAGCCCGACGATCTATTTTACCACTAGGATTTAATGGCATATTCTCTAAAAATATGTATGCAGCCGGAACCATATAATCAGGTAACTGCGTCTGCAAAAAGTTACGCAATATGGCTGCACCACGCAGGCTATCAGCTTCACTGGGAATTTGTTCTGGTTTAGCAACAACATAAGCTACCAGTCGCTTCTCTCCAGGAATGTCCTCACGGGCAATAACAATTCCTTGTTGTAAACCTGGATGTTGATTGAGTACAACTTCAATTTCTCCCAATTCAATCCGAAAGCCCCGAATCTTCACTTGGTAGTCTATCCGACCCAGAAACTCAATATTACCATCTGGTAAATAACGGGCTAAATCCCCAGTTTTATAAAGACGAGAAGAAGAGGTAGGGAAAAAATTTTCTTCTTTATTCTTTCTTCTTTCTCCTGGACTACTGACTCCTGACTCCTGACTCCTAGAAAAAAACGGGTTAGGAATAAACTTTTCTTCAGTCAGTTCAGGACGGTTAAGATAGCCTTGAGCTAGGCCAATACCGCCAATATGCAGTTCACCTGATTCACCAGTAGGTACAGGCTGCAAATTTTCATCTAATATATAAATTTCTGTACCAGCAATGGGGCGACCAATGGGAGCAGTTGTGTAATTTGTTTGGCGTTGACAAGTCCAAAAAGTTGCATCAATAGAAGCTTCTGTTGGCCCATAGCAATTATGTAGAACATGATCTAAATTCAGCCGCGCAAAAAAACGCTCTATCAATTCCACTGGTAAAGCTTCACCACCACAGGTAATGTGCCGCAAACATTGACAGTTTGTAATTTCTTCTTCCTCCAGTAAAACACGTAGCAAGGAAGGAACGAGAGCAATAACGGTAATCTGTTCTTTGATGATCAGTTTTACAAGATAGCTGGTATCCTGATTGCCTCCAGGGCGTGCTAAAACTAATTTTGCCCCGAAACACAATGGCCAGAATATTTGCCACACTGAGGGGTCAAAACTAAAAGAAATGTTTTGTAAAACTTTGTCTGCTGTGGTTAATTCAAAAGTTTTTTGTCGCCAAAACAGTTGATTGTAAATTCCCCTATGAGGAATCATCACACCTTTGGGTTGTCCTGTAGAACCAGATGTGTAAATTACATAAATGAGGTGTTCAGATGTTGTTTTACAAACCGGGTTTTCTTGGCAATTTTGGGCAATTACTTCCCAGTCAGAATCTAAACAAACTACTTGTCCTGAATGTGCTTGTAAACTCGTGACTAATTTTTCTTGAGTCAGTATTATTGGTGTTTGGGTGTCTGCTAAAATGAAGGCTAAACGCTCAGATGGATATCCCGGATCTAAAGGTACATAAGCTGCTCCTGCTTTGAGAATTCCCAGCAGTCCCACTAGCATTTCTAGGGAGCGTTCTAAACAAATACCAATTAAATCTTGTGTTCCCACACCTAATGAAATTAGATAATGGGCTAACTGATTTGCTCGTTGGTTTAATTGTTGATAGGTAAGTTGTGTATTTTCAAATAAGACAGCAATAGCATCAGGAGTTCGCTCTACCTGAATTTCAAATAGCTGATGAATACACAAATCTTGACCATGAATCTTTTCAATTTCATGGTACTGCTGTAGAAATTGACCACTCAGGAAATGAGTCAATTTATCTCTTTGAATTGCTTGCTCAAGCTCTAATTTTTTACTATTTATCTGCATCTTTTATCAATTAATAATTAACTAAAATCTTTTGCTGTACTTCTGCTTTTGCTAAAGCCAAAGTTTCACAAATATTTTGCAACTTTGCTTCATCTTTAATCTGCCCACTAAAATATTTTAAGTAAGCTTCAAGGTATCTAATCCGTAAATGTGGATCATCTGGACTCTCAAGAAATGGCAGATCAAACTCACCCATGAAACGAATAGCCAATAAGGGAATAGGACTACGAAGTGGACGGAAGTTTGGGTTATGTAGACCTGGACTTTGAGTTCGTTTATGAAATTCCCCAAGCATCAATCCTGATTCTACAAATAAAGGTTTAAGTTTTTGTTGAATACTGTCAATTATTGGAGTAGTATCTTCTATATGAACATCAGGAAAAATTAGTAAAAATGCTTTAGTTGTTGTTGCTTCTTTTTGGTTTTTAGCTGTTTCTAGAAATATATCACGGTAATTTTTTACAACTTTTTCTATCTGCTGTGATTCGTGATTTTTTGTCCTGATAACTGCCATTTCAATATTATTAGATTTGAGAGCATGAGGCACATAAGGGCAAACTGGTCCGGGTCTTCCTAAATCTGGATGATGTCTTGATAAAAAACTTTTTACCCACTCCATAACTTCAGTTAAGTAGGGAAGATCATGTTGTACTTGTTCGATATCAATAGGTGTGTATAGTTTCATCATGTAAATAAAGATGAAGTAATTGTGTAATTATTTATGCAGAATTAGCTCATGAATATATGTATTATGAAGATAATTGTCTTGATTCATGAGTTTTTATGTTAGGATTACGTATAGCTAATTGGCAATATTCTTATGCTTGAATTTCAGCGATTAAGAACCAATCACTATATTGTCTTATCAACCTACCTCTAAATTTTTACTAACCTTTAGATGCAGAATGTAGGTAAAAAAGATATTTCTTTTTGGTTGATGCTAGTAAAATATTCCTGAATTAATATTTTTGGATACGAATCTAAATTCTGAATTGAGCTTTGTTATATATACTGAAGATATTGCTCATGTCAGGAAAGAATTTGATTCGGATGATTTTGAAAACTCAAATAAAGACAGTTTCACAGATTCTTTTATGGTATAGCAACTGTCTTGTCTGTTGTTATAAAAGAATTAGTATCAATGTCTAAGTAAATTTCTATATCTTGATATAAAAGAGGATAATTTATCATAACTACAGCTTTTTCAGGTTTTACTTTATTTAATTTAGATGATTTATCACAAATTAAAAATAAAGATTCCACAAAAAAGAACATCTATATTGTAAAGCTTTAGAAAATCTTTTGTTCTCAAAAGAAAATACAATAGATTAGGATAATTTTATCTAATTTAGTATAAAATGTACTTTACAAATGATATTGAATTATGATAATCCAATATCATTGTCAATACTGATAGTCTCATGGAAAAAAAATCACATTTATAGTTTATTTGTAATCATTCAGCCGTCAGCTATCAGCACTTCAGCAAAAGAAAGAATTGATAAGTATTAAATATGCAATAAATTAGCTAAGAATTGCGGTAATGGTAAGACAATCAACAATAACAAAGCCATTGACATTAATCCCAGAAAATCTCGTTTATTATCTAATTCTGTAACATCGTTTAAAGCAGGTTCATCAATTAAAGGAACGAATAATAAAATAATTGCCCAAAATAAAAATTCTTCTCTAATAAACGAAAGCATTAGTAATAATAATCTGGAAATTTGACCAATGACAACAGCGGTACGTTGTCCAAACATAGCATGAACAATGTGACCACCATCTAGTTGTCCCACGGGCATCAAATTCAAAGCTGTAACAATTAATCCTAAAAAACCTGCAACCGCAACTGGATGTAAATCCAGGGCAGATTTGACAGTTAGTTCACTTCCCAACGCTAATTTTGAGAGTAAAGCGAATAAAATCGAATATTGGGGATTAAGTGCATTGGGGTTTAACATTCCGGTTTTTTCCGGTAAAGCTACTACTTGCGAATGAGCTAAACCCCAGAGTAATAAAGGTATAGTCACAATGAATCCCGCTAAAGGTCCAGCAATACTCACATCAAATAAAGCTTTGCGGTGAGGCATAGGACTCCGTATTTTAATAAAAGCACCAAATGTTCCTAGGAAAAAAGGTACAGGAATAAAATAAGGTAATGTAGAGCGAATTTTATAAAATCTGGCTGTTAAATAATGGCCTAGTTCATGCGTTCCTAAAATACTCATTAACCCTAAAGCATAAGGTAAACCCTGAAAAAATAATGTGAAATCTGATTCTAGTTGGGTAACTTGAAAACCTGCAATTCTCAATCCCACAAAGGTAGTGGTAAATAAAGTTGCTACTAATAATAGCAATGCTAAAACTGGTTGAGTAATATTTTCGGAATCCCGTTGGTTATTTTGTTTAGCTGCTTGAGGATTGGGAACTAACACAAAAAAGGGTTTATCATTTATTCCTTCTTGAAATATTACTAAAAAGCGATCGCCAAATTGACTTTCAATATTAGTTTTAATCTGCTGATAAGCAGCACTAGCCATAGTTCGCAACTGTCCCCGACAAATTACTGCTTGGGGACGATACTCAATATTTTGCACATAATATACAGACCAGGGAAAACAATTTCGCAGTTGGCTTTCTTCTGCTAAATCAATGGGACGGACTGGTGCTGTTTCTGTGGGAGGATTATTATTTGATTCTCCTTGATTTTGTGGATTTACGGGTAATTGCCGTCCCCAATTGAACAATAACCAATATAACAATAAACAACCCGCTGATATCCAAAGAATTAGTGCTGATGGCGGA
The DNA here is from genome assembly GCA_903848645.1 of uncultured cyanobacterium. Taxonomy (GTDB): domain Bacteria; phylum Cyanobacteriota; class Cyanobacteriia; order Cyanobacteriales; family Nostocaceae; genus Dolichospermum. The sequence goes on from CAINGU010000082.1 coordinate 159,190, forward strand.
GTTTGTTTAATACCATATATCAGCGTCCAAGCAGTCAATATAAATGCCGGTGTCATTAAAACCAACCACAACAACCACACAGGGGTTCTTGTAGCCCGTGCAACACTGTGCTGCATCATTAAATAAGTCAATGACCCCAGAAGGAGGAGAAACCAAAATGCCATATTATTTTCACTATGTTTGATAGAATGCCTTATCTATAATTTCTGTTACAGATTTTGATTACAAATAAGACTGCACACCTTAATTTTAAAATCACAGTTCACAGTCATGGTAAATACACTGTAACCTGATTGTTCACCACTCCTGCTGTTTTGGTTTTTTCATTTATGTCTTCTTTTCCTCAACAGTCCAGTCATAAGACTAAACAACCACGTTCTATATTTGTTGAAGCAACATCAACTGAGGGAAATCCTCCGATTTTGACACCCAAGAGTATTTTTGCTTTTCCACCTAATCGGGACACTTTAGGAGCAACATCTTACTTCATTGTCACAAATGAAGGGAATATTCTCATAGATTGCCCAGCTTTAGAACAGATAAACCAGGATTTTCTGTCCTTGCATGGGGGAGTCCGGTGGTTTTTTATCAGTCATCGTGGTGCTATTGGTAAAGCCGCAGAATATCAGCAAATCTTAAATTGCGAAATTCTCATTCAAGAACAAGAGGCTTATTTATTGCCTGGTTCAACCGTCACCACTTTTACTGATGAGTTCACTCTCAATGCCACAACGCAAATAATTTGGACACCAGGCCATTCTCCAGGCTCTTCTTGTCTATACTATCGTGAATTTGACGGCGTGTTATTTTCGGGACGGCATTTACTTCCTAACCAGCACGGCGAACTTATGCCACTACGCACTTCTAAAACTTTTCATTGGCTACGACAACTTAAAAGCGTTAAATTATTGAGCGATCGCTTTACACCACACAGCTTAACTTATTTATGCCCCGGTGCTAATACAGGCTACCTCAGAGGTAAACTCTGTATAGATCAAGCTTACCAAAAAATCACCAACTTGAATTTAGCAGCTTTACGGGAATAGTTGACAGACAGGCAGCAGAAGAAAAGATTTGTCTGTCTTTATCTTGCCAATGACTAATGACAGCATGAATGAAACCGAGATAGCTGTAATTTCCTACAAGATAATCTGGAAAATCGATCTTTTCAAGATTATTTGGTAGATTTTTGGTTATATCTCGGCTTAATAACAATTTAGGTCAGATTAGGTCATTTTCTCTGATTGCTGATCAAGAAGCTGTTACCAGATTAATCAGCAGTTGCTAATGCCTCCCAAGTAAGTTTGTCAACAACTCCTGTCGCAGAAAACTTCCGGGAGAATTGTAAGTCTTTGATAGCATTTTCTGTTTCCTGCCCAAAAACTGCATCAGTCTTAATCTCCAAACCATGAAAGTTGTTTAAAAGCAATTGCACAATGTAAACAGGTTCACCCTGAGAACCTTTTCTTAGTGTGGGTAGTGAAGCTGTAGGTACAGTTACATTTGACATGAATTTACTCCCTCTTCGGTGTAGGATTTTACATCAATTTTGAAAATCATTTTATATCTTACTCTTCAATTGCTTTTTTACTCAAAACTTCTATAGCCGCCTGATATTGAGCATCTGCATTTGTACCGATTTGCTCACGATTGATTGATGGTTGAGGAATAATTTGATCTGGCTTAATTCCCAACTTATTAATATCTCGATGGTTAGGAGTTTCATATTTAGCAATTGTCACCGCCAAACCAGAACCGTCGGATAATTCAAACAAAGATTGAATTAAGCCCTTACCAAAGGTAGTTTCCCCGATTAACTGGGCGCGATGATTATCTTGTAAAGCCCCTGCGAGAATTTCGCTGGCGCTGGCAGTTCCTTGATTGACTAGAATTACTAAAGGATCTTTTGTCAAGGCTGGACCAAAGGCTTCATACGTTCCCTGAATGCCTTGACGATTGGCAGTGTAAACGATTGTGCCAGAGTCTAACCATAAACGAGCCACTTCAATTCCCGCTTGTAAAAGTCCGCCCGGATTATTTCTTAAATCAAGAATATAGGCAGACGCGCCTTTTTTTTCTAAAATAGAAATAGCGTGTGCCAACTCAGTAACAGCTTTGGCACTAAATTGACTCAGACGCAGATAGCCAATCTTGCTTCCTTGGGGGGATAATCGCAAGTCAGATATAACAGGATTAAGAGCAATGCGATCGCGTACTAAAATAACTTCTGTGTCTTTTTGTCCTTCTCGACCAATTAAGAGGGTGACAACGCTGCCAAGTGGTCCACGCATTCGCGCCGCAGCCTCATCAAGAGTTAGATTCTCTGTAGATAAGCCTTCAATCTTCAAAATGCGATCGCCTGTTTTTAAACCTGCTTTCTCGGCTGGAGAATCTTCAATAGGTGTAATTACTTCCAAACCACCTGTTTGGGGATTGAGAGTAATTTGTAATCCCACACCAGTTAATTCTCCAGAAGTGCTAACTTGCAAGCTGCGATATTTCTCAGGTTCAAGAAAACGGGTAAAAGGATCATCCAGACTCTTGAGCATATCCTGAATTGTGGCATAAGCTGCTTCCTGGTTAGTGAAATGACTTTTCAGTGCCTTTTGTCGCACATCAAGCCAGCTTTGATGGTTAAAAGTCCCATCCAGATAAGAACGGTTAACAATTCGCCATACTTCATAAACTAGCTTCTGTTCTGGGGTTAAAGCCGAAGCTGGGGGAACATATCCTCCCAACACAAAACCAAAAAGCAATAGTAGTAAACATCCTAGCCGCCAAAACCGTTTGTGAATGAACCCTAATTTCAGTGCCATCTCAGACTCAAATTCCCTAAAACTTTCTGTAATGCTCAGTTGCTGATGAAATCTATCTCTCGACTATGTTACTTTTTTTATAGAAGAAGTGCATTCTTCTCATAAAGTTGCTAGTCCAACTTGATGAGATGTCCATTCTTCCTGATCAACGATAAAATCTTCTTTGGAGTCAACATTGTTAGTGTTGGCTGACAAAGACTAGAGACAGGAAGATCTCTGAAAAATAGGGTGAGTTACACCCAAATTAACGCTCGTGGACAAATAGAAGCCCATTCTTTTGGATGAAGCGAGAAGCGAACCCTCTAACTGAGGTTAGTTGAATAGTCAGCCATGACTAAGCTTCGCATCACAAAACTTATCAACCGCAATCTATTTTTAGGAACTTAGGATTGTATGGCCAACGTTTATGACTGGTTTGAGGAACGCTTGGATCTCCAAGAGATTGCTGATGATATCACCACCAAATACGTTCCTCCCCACGTTAACATTTTCTACTGTTTGGGTGGAATTACCCTAGTTTGCTTCTTGATTCAGTTCGCAACTGGATTTGCGATGACATTCTACTACAAACCCACCGTTGCCGAAGCTTTCTCCTCCGTAGAGTACATCATGAATGAAGTCAACTTCGGTTGGTTAATTCGCTCCATTCACCGCTGGTCAGCCAGTATGATGGTGCTAATGATGATTTTGCACACCTTCCGAGTTTACCTCACAGGTGGATTCAAAAAGCCCCGCGAATTAACTTGGGTAAGTGGTGTAATCCTCGCAGTTATCACCGTTTCCTTCGGTGTAACAGGCTACTCTCTACCCTGGGATCAAGTTGGTTACTGGGCTGTAAAAATTGTGAGTGGTGTACCAGAAGCAATTCCCGTAGTCGGCGTTCTCATCTCCGATTTATTACGTGGTGGTTCTAGTGTTGGTCAAGCTACACTCACCCGCTACTATAGCGCCCACACCTTCGTTCTGCCTTGGTTAATTGCCGTCTTCATGTTGTTCCACTTCTTGATGATTCGCAAACAAGGTATTTCTGGACCTTTGTAATTAAAGTTATTAGCAAACAGGCACAACTTGTCTTTCCAGATCATCGGAGTTTGTTTTAAACTGAGAGAAAATAACTTGTAAGTTGTAAACATCCACTACTATCGGAAACTTGAGCTAGTTGTTGTACTGCTGATAGTTTTCACCAATGCTTTAACCTCACTTCAGCCGGAGAGCGCATTTAAAAATGTCAACGCAAAAGAAACCGGATCTGAGCGATCCCAAATTAAGAGCTAAACTTGCCCAAGGCATGGGTCACAACTACTATGGTGAACCCGCTTGGCCTAACGATTTGCTCTACATATTCCCAGTCGTAATTATGGGTTCTTTCGCCTGTATTGTGGCTCTAGCAACTCTAGATCCTGCTATGATCGGTGAACCAGCTAATCCTTTCGCTACTCCTTTGGAAATTTTGCCAGAGTGGTACTTATATCCTGTATTTCAAATTTTACGCTCATTACCTAGTAAACTCTTAGGTGTGTTAGCAATGGCTGCTGTACCCTTGGGTCTGATTCTCGTTCCCTTTCTGGAAAACGTGAATAAGTTCCAAAACCCCTTCCGTCGTCCTGTAGCAACAACAGTATTTCTTTTTGGTACTCTTGTTACCCTGTGGCTTGGTATTGGTGCTGCACTCCCATTAGATAAATCCTTAACTTTAGGATTGTTCTAAGGTAGTTACAGTCAAAAATAAACTGGTAACGTCTGTGATTTTCAAGAGCATATACGGGGTAATATCTGGCAAATAACTAGCCATAAGTTTTTTATGGTCTAATTGTTACTGATATTTCACAAGAGATATGCTTTTGAAAATCAACAGGCGTTAACTAATGGAGAATGATGGCAGAAAACCTTTTAGATTAGTGATGAACATGGAGTTAAAACCAAAATATCTCTAATTTAAAATCACCAAGAAACGCAAAATATTTTTCACTTACTTTCTATTCAAGTCACGGTCAATGCTTAGCATAGTGCAGCAAGACCATCGAACGGTAAAGAGCGATCTTAAGCTCCTAAACCAAGTGCAACAATGGTTTGAAGAATTTTGTCAGCAATATTTACCTAAATATGGCTGGTCAGACAGTCAACTTTATCGTCTTAACCTAGCCTTAGCAGAAGGTTTTACCAACGCAGTTCGTCATGCTCATCATTCTTTACCGCCGGAAACAACTATAGAAATTCAACTCAGTCTCTGGATTGATAGATTGGAAATAAGAATTTGGGATTATGGAAAACCATTTAATCCTGATGTCATCACTGAGCCAGAACCGGGTACTCTACAAGTAGGTGGGTATGGATGGTTTTTGCTGCGGCGCTTGGCAGATAAAGTTGTCTATGAACGCGATTCAGATACGAGAAATTGTCTGTTAATTGTCAAATATTGTTCAGAACAACAACATTAGAAGTTAGTACAGCAAGGTGGAATTAAAAATTTTAAAAAGCCAATTACACAAGCTTTTTACGAACTTTGAATAATTCCTTGACTTACCCCGTAGTGTACTAGTTATAATTATGCAGAGCGGATGTATATTTTGAATTCTTGGATCCGTTTTGCTCAATTAACAACAACCGTATCTTCTTCACAAAAATTAATATTTTAAAATGCTAAGTAACAATGTGGCAAATCAAATGTCAGGGAGTAAAATAGTCAACAAATCAACTACTCATGTATTCTTATTTTTAGAAATTTTTCTCCGAGAAGGTGGAGTTCAATCCTATGTTAAGGATATTTTCGGAGCATATTTGCAGTTAGATGAAGTTTATCAAGCAGATGTGTTTATCTTGCGAGATAGTCCCGATTGTCAAAACCCTTTTGCCTCAGAAAAGTTGCAATTTCACTATTTTCAAAATAATTCTCTCACCATAGGTAGAGTTAAATTAATATTATCTTTACTGTGGTTTTTATGGCAAAAAAAACCTGAACACGTTTTTTGTGGTCATGTTAAACTAGCAGTTCTAACAAAAACTTTGTGTCAGTTATTAAGAATTCCCTATACTGTTCTGATCTACGGTAAAGAAGTTTGGGAACCACTGCAAAATCAAGAACGGGAAGCTCTAGCTTCAGCAGCTATGATTTGGGTAAATAGTACCTACACTCGAGATCGGACTTTCGCGGCTAATCATCTAGATTTAAACAAGGCACAGATGATTCCTTGTAGTATAGACGGGAATAAGTTTACTCCCGGACCGAAATTACCAGAACTGGTTGATAAATATGGCTTAAATAATGCCAAGGTATTAGTGACAGTAGCCCGATTATGGGCTGGGGATATTTACAAGGGTGTAGATGTAACAATCAGAGCATTACCGCAAATTCTTGAAGTATTCCCAGAGGTCAAATATTTGGTGATTGGCCGTGGTGATGACCAACCACGATTAGCCCAGTTAGCAAAGGATTTAGGTGTGAGCGATCACGTCATCTTTGCTGGATTTGTACCTACAGAAGCATTAATATTTCATTATCGTCTTGCTGATGCCTATATTATGCCCTCGCAAGAAGGCTTTGGTATTGTATATTTAGAAGCAATGGCTTGTGGGATACCTGTGTTGTCGGGGGATGATGATGGCTCTGTTGACCCCTTGCAGAATGGTAAATTGGGTTGGAGAGTCCCACACCGTGATGCTGAGGCAGTAGCAGCAGCTTGTATAGAAATTCTCCAAGGTAATGACCAACGTTGTGATGGACAATGGCTGCGAGAACAGGCTCTTGCTGCATTTGGGATAGAAAATTTCCCACAGCGGTTACAACAACTCCTGCTTTGTTCATCTGACCTAACCAATAACTAAAATCGCTATCCTAGAGTCAGCAGCACAAAGAAAGAGACATGAGCTTTAAAAACTTACAATTTAATTTTGATAATATTCGCCCTTGGCTGACCCTGTTAGCAATTGCCTGGTTATTAGCATCATTAGGCTTGGGTTGGTTAGTTAATTCTTTAGTGATTATTGTTGGGTTATTATTATTTTTACCTGTAATAGCATTCTTTGGGTTTCGCTGGTGGTTAACAAAGAATCTCGTTACTGACCAGTGTCCCGTCTGTAAATATGAATTAACAGGAGTCAATAACAGTCAAATACAGTGTTCTAATTGTGGTGAGCAGCTATTAGTTAAAAACCTGCAATTTCAACGCTTCACACCAGAAGGGACAATTGATGTGACAGCAGTTGAAGTTCAAGCCCAATCACTGGAAGATTAGTCAGTGGTCAGTTGTCAGTTGTCAGTTGTCAGTTGGAATCTAGAAGGGTGAATTCATTAAACTTGCCGATTGATCAAGATTTTTGAGAAAATGTGGTTGCTGTAGTTCAGAAAGCCAAAGAATCAAAGCATCTTCATTGTTATCTTTGTAATAACCCCGTCGTTTTCCTGCTGTTTTGAAACCAAACTTTTGATACAAGGAGATCGCAACGTGGTTAGAATCTCGGACTTCGAGAGTAGCTCTCTCCAAGCCAATGTCGGCAGCATTCCGCAGCAGCGAATACAATAAAGCCTTTCCTAACCCTTGACTATGATATTGAGGATGAACAGCTAAAATTGTAATGTGTGCCTCTTCTAAAATTGACCAAAAGCACCCCATTCCTAAAAGTTCGGAGTCATTAAAGGGGGAAAATAAACCCAAAAAATGACTATTAGGACTTTCTAACTCCCGGAGGTAGCCTTCCATAGTCCACAAACCATCGAAACAGGCTTTATCCAGTTCTAACAGTTCCGTTAAATTGTCTGTGGTTAAAGATTGAATTTTTAAGTCTGATGAAATCACAATTTTTGAGGATTTGAGGATTGAGTTACGGTTAATTAGCAATTATCCATTACCCATTACCCATTACCAATGAGGGGGTAAACTGGGAATGAGGACATATACTCATGCCCTGATTTTTCACAAAGACAACTCTTATTAATTATGGTATCGACTCACCCCGTCGAAGTTCAACTGTCTGGCCGTCAATATTTGCAGCCAACAAATAGTAACAGTGCTGATATTTCTCCTAACCAACAACTCTTACCCTTGACAGCTAGAGTTAATCGTCATGACAACCTAGAAATCGGTGGGTGTGATGTCACAACCCTAGTTGAACAGTTTGGTTCACCTTTATATATTTTAGATGAAGAAACCCTGCGAACAGCTTGTAAGCAATATCGAGATACCTTCAAGGAATACTACCAAGGGGAATCTCAGGTACTTTATGCTTCTAAGGCCTGGAATTGTTTAGCAGTTTGTGCCATTGTGGCCTCAGAAGGGTTAGGAATTGATGTAGTATCTGGGGGCGAACTTTATACTGCGCTGAATGCGGGTATGAGTCCAAACAAAATCTACTTACATGGAAATAACAAATCTCATGATGAGTTAATTTTAGCAATTGCGTCTGGTTGTACTATTGTTGCGGATAACTGGCACGAATTACATACCTTAGTCAGGATAGCAGAAGAGCAAACCGAAAATTCCGCTGCTTTGCCCATTCGGATGATGCTCCGTTTAACCCCTGGGATAGAATGCCATACTCACGAATATATTCGCACTGGACACTTAGATAGTAAATTTGGGTTTGACCCTAATGATTTACAAGCAGTGTTTGCTTTTGTGAGTCAACAGCCTAGTTTAAACTGTGTGGGGTTACACGCTCATATTGGTTCACAAATTTTTGAACGTCAACCACATAGAGATTTAGCGGCTGTGATGGTGCAGTGGTTAAGGGATGCGGCTAAACATGGCTTGACGGTGACAGAATTAAATGTTGGTGGTGGTTTAGGAATTAAATATATAGAATCTGATGATCCTCCCAGCATTACTGAATGGTCAAAGGCGATTTGTGAGGTAGTTCAAGCAGCTTGTACATCGGAAAATCTGCCTTTACCAAAGTTACTCTGTGAGCCAGGGCGATCGCTCATTGCCACATCTTGCGTTACTGCTTATACTGTTGGTGCTACCAAAGTTATTCCCGAAATTCGCACCTACGTGGCGATTGACGGCGGAATGTCAGACAATCCCCGTCCCATCACTTATCAATCGGTTTATCGGGTAGTAGTTGCTAATAAAATGTCTACTCCCTGCACGGAAACAGTGACATTGGCGGGTAAACATTGCGAATCAGGAGATATTCTGATTAAAAATGCCCAACTGCCAAAAACTGCACCAAATGATATTCTCGTAGTTATGGGAACTGGTGCATACAATTACAGTATGGCATCTAATTACAATCGTCTTCCTCGACCGGCAGCGGTTGTTGTGGCAAATAGCGAAGCAAATTTAATTTTGCAGCGCGAAACTTATCAAGACTTGATTCGACAAGATTGCCTACCAGAAAGACTGAAATAGTCCGTAGTCCTTGGTCATTAGTCATTAGCTAAGAACCAATGACTAATGACTAATGACTAACGACTAATGACTATAAGAATCCAGATGTCATGAGAGATTGGTGGAAGCAATGGCTGATAAACCTGGGAGATTGGTCACAGTCCTTGCTCCTTGGGACTCTGGATATGATGTTAGTGCTGGCACTGACATACATGATCCTAGTGATTATTAGTGAACGACGCACGTTATGGATGGTGCGAGGATTTATAGTCTTAATGCTCTGCTCGGCACTGAGTGGCAAATTAGGATTACCTCTGCTCAATTTCGTCCTGGAAAAATTGGTGATTGGCTGTGCTGTAGCTATGGCAGTAGCACTCCAATCAGAATTTCGTCGCTTTTTGGAACAATTGGGACGTGGTGAATTTTGGCAGTTGTTTCGGAATAATCGCTTGGCCATTCCTAAGTCGGATAGTGTCATTGATGAAATTGTGGATGCAGTTAAGGAATTATCCAAAAATCGGATTGGGGCTTTACTAATTTTAGAAACCACAGGACCTATTGAAGAGCAAGATTTCTCAGTTCCAGGAGTCAAGCTCAATGCCGAAGTTTCTAAAGAACTAATCCAAACTATTTTTCAACCCAAAACCCTGTTACACGATGGAGCAACGTTAATTCGTGGTTCACGCATTGTATCATCAGGTATAATTTTACCACTTTCAGGACGCACAGCTTCACGGCAGTTGGGAACACGCCATCGGGCAGCTATGGGAATTACGGAAAGAGTCGAAAATTGTATTTGTGTCGTTGTATCTGAAGAAACGGGTTCTATTTCCTTAGCGGAACGCGGAACTCTATATAGACCACTAACTATTAAAAAGCTCAAAGAGTCTTTAGAGGCACGATTTTCTCCAACTGTAGATCGGGAAGCTGTAGCCCCTGGTATTTTAAGTTTAGTTCGTCAACTTGGTAGTCAGTCACTAAAATTAATTTCCCGATTACCTGGATTACCTTGTCTTCGACACGCTACCCGTAGCTTGCTGCCCCGTAGGGGTACGACCGCTTCTCAAGATAAAAAATGAAAACACAACCAACTGATTTGCAATATTTACCCCTTGACTTAAAACGAGAATTACTACCCCACCACGTCGCGGTAATTATGGATGGTAATGGCCGATGGGCAAAGCGTCAAGGTTTACCCCGAATTATGGGTCATAAAGCTGGTGTAAATGTTCTCAAGGATTTGCTGCACTGTTGCAAGGACTGGGGAATTAAAGCCCTAACGGCCTATGCTTTTTCGACGGAAAACTGGAAAAGACCAGAGGAAGAGGTGGAATTTTTAATGACTCTGTTCCAGCGAGTTCTGCGGCAAGAACTGCGGGAAATGGTGGAGGAAAATGTGCAAATTCAGTTCGTGGGTAATTTGTCAGCTTTGCCACAGGCACTTCAGACGGAAATTTCCCGTTCTATGGCTCAAACTCAGGATAATCGCAGTATTCGGTTTACAATTGCGACTAATTATGGGAGTAGACAAGAGATTTTACAAGCTTGTCGAGCGATCGCTCAAAAAGTCCAAGAAGGGTTACTAAAGCCTGACGACATCTCCGAAGAAATATTTGAAGCTCATTTATATACGGCCGGAGTAGCAGATCCCGATTTATTAATTCGTACCAGTGGAGAAATGCGATTATCAAATTTCTTACTTTGGCAAATGGCCTATGGAGAAATTTATATTAGTGACGCTCTTTGGCCAGATTTTAACCGCAGTGAGTTTCATCGAGCTTTATCTGCTTATCAACAACGAGAACGCCGTTTTGGGAAAGTGTGACAATTTTGGATTTTAGATTAATAATGAATCCAAAATGCAAAATCCAAAATTAGATTATGGTCCAGCAAAAACGGCTTTTTCTATATCTTCCCGACTCAGGGAATATTTAAAGGAGCGTTGAATATCTTGACTGTTTTCTGCTGATGAGAAATACCGAACTGTAATTTGTTCAGTATCTAAGCAAAGTTCTGCTTCCCAACTAGATCGTTGTATCCGCCAACAATGTAGTTGGGTATCGTCTTGTTGACAACCTTGGTTTTTTAGCCATTGTTCAATTTGTGGTAAAGGATGACTATATAGGGGTGTATCAGGGGAAAGCATAAGCAATTTAAAATGATTGTTTAGTTAAAGGGGGAAGTTGGGTTTATAAAATTACTTCTTGGCGAAGAACAGCAATAGCGATCGCTAATAGCATACAACCAACAATGGTCAACCCCAAAATAAATAATACAAATATTTCTCCAGACGATAAGGGGCGATCGCTTGCATCTAGATACATTGATTTTGAAAAATCATAGGGCTTATGCGCGGGCTGGTTTAAATCCGGTGGGACTTGAATTACCCCAAAACGGGAATAACCAATTTTTAAATCATAGCTTAAGCGCCGTTCTGGGTTACTAATGGTCGCGTAAGCTGCGTTGATTTGTTGAAATTTAGCTGTAGCAATATTGGCAGGTAATTCTGTCGTATCTGGATGATAGAGTTTGCTTAGTTCTCGATAAGCGCGACGGATATCAATTACAGATGCTCCGGGATGAAGTCCTAGCAGGGAATAATAGGTAGTATTGCTGCTTTGTGGGACTTCTCCATGATGATTTACGGTTTTTTGAGTCACTTTGCTCAAAGAAGTTTTTTATATTCTAAATCATCTTTACGAGATGTTTCTCCGGTATAGTTTTTTTGAGGTAAGTTAATTTGCGTTCAGAAGAAATTTGATAGTTGGCTGGCTCTGCTCAAACTCCTTTCTATTTTTTCTTCAACTATGACATCTACAAAATAATTTTTGATTACCAGGAAATTCGTAACTTAATGCTAATAGAGAAACCCCTTCTTTCAACATCTAGATTAACTTTTGCTTTATTTGCCTCTGATGCTCACTATCTACCTGCTGTACAACTGATAAGTTTGCTAACGGCTAAGAAGTTGGCAAAAGTCCGGGCATTAAAACGCTTTCGTGTTGTCCCATCAACAAATTCAGCCATTGAATGGTTGAATATCAACACTGTTTCTCAAGATATTCTTCAAGAATATTTTTGTGGTGCGGAAACGGCATTTGTGTTTATTATGCCCACAGATTTGTCAGATATTACTCAACTGACACACTCAATGCTAGAAATCGCAAAAGCAGCAGGAGTCCGTCGTTTAGCTTGGGTTGCACCAGCCTGTCCTCCCGGAACAGAACTAAGTCAACGTCTAACTGAAGCTGCAAATACTGTCCGTTCCTCTGGATTAGAGACTTTAGTATTATTTCATGCGCCTTTACTCTCTGATTTACTAGAGCAAAAGAAGGAATTAAAATTCCGGCGGACTCTATCTTTACCACTAGGTAACAGCAGTTTACCTTGGTTAGCACCAGAGGTAATTGCCAAGGCACTATATAAATGGGCGTTGGGTGAATTGAACAGTCAACCACCAGAACTGCTAACAGGGGCAACGCAACTTACAGGACAGGATATTGCCAAAGCACTATCGGCTGTACTGTCGCAAACAATGAATACACGGCAGTTTGCTCAACTGCGATTTGAGGCGATTGACTTAGATCAAAGTGGACAGATTGATGCAGAAGAACTTTTTCCCTATCTGTTGGATTTAGGATACAGCCACGACGATGCTCAAACAATTCTGCAACAGGCGGATACAGACAAAAGTGGGACAATAGATTTTGAGGAATTCATTCAGGGATTAGAAGAACATCTGAGCAAGATTTTATCAGATGTACCTACAGAAGTGCGTTACTTTGATCTACCTCCATCCGCAGCACTGCACGACTGGATGGTAAGCGGTATCAGTGATAAGGCTGCCAAGTCCCGTTTAGAGTGGCTAACGGCATTGAATCAGTATGGATTGCCAGAACAGGGAGAAACTGTAACTGAATGGTGGAATTTACCTAATCCTTCCCTAAAAGATTGGGCAAATCAACATATTTTGGAATTAATCAACGTCTATATTCTGCCAGGACGAGGCATTCTGACTATCAGTGAAGGATTGCTAGAAGGAAGACCAGCATTAATTACCCGTTTGCTACAAGCTAATAATAGAATGCTGATTGGTCAGCGTAGTCTTGACGGTGAACTGTTGGAGTGGCGCTGGGAAGATGAGGATACTAGCAATCTGGAGGAGGTACGCTACACAGCCGAAAATGGTAGTGAACGAGTCCTCAAATTAAGAGATAGCAAGCTGGCCAGCCTCTCTGTGAAAGGACGTTGGGCAGGACGGAGGTTAGCAATTCAATTATTTTTCCAAGATCAGCTTTTACCACGTTGGCAGGTGGCTTTATTCAGAGAATTGGGAGAATTGCAGATTGAGGAAGCGATCGCTCTGGGTGCGGATAGTGATATTGTTTGTAACTGCACAAAGACCACCTGTGGCAGGGTGCGAGAACTGATTGAGACAGGTTTGGATACCTTAGACAGAATTGTTGAGCAAACTCAAGTAACGATGGTTTGTGGTAGTTGCCAACCTTTAGTTGAGGAAATGTTAGGTTCGGCAAGTCTGGCGGTTGCTGAACTGATTGGTAAACAAGATTTAGGACGAAATATGGTGTGTTTCCAGTTTCGTCCGGTGTATGAAGAAATTGTCGCCTCTAAACCGGGACAACATATCTTAATTCAAGGGCGGGTTGATGGCAGTTGGGCAACTCGCGCTTATACTTTGAGTTCACCAGCGGATCAAACAAAGCAGTATGAAATCACGGTTAAACGTGAGGAGTTAGGATTATTTTCGCGGTGGTTATGCGATCGCGCTGATGGAGACGCTTTAATTAGAATTTCCCAACCACGGGGTGAGTTTGTCTTGGAAGATGAACAGCCTGTGATTTTCTTTGCTGGGGGAATTGGGATTACTCCAGCGATCGCTATGATGCGAACTCTTGCTAATCGTGGTGATACTCGTTTATTTCATCTTGATTGTTCTGCTCCCTATTCCGAAGATTTCGTTTTTAAATCAGAATTGGAAGAACTCACGACTGCTCACCCAAATTTAACTTTTACTCTCCGTGCCACCCGATCTGGTAAAAGACTGGATGCAGTCGCAGTCCAAAATCTTTATTCCTATGCTGACGGAACAGTTGCATTTATGTGTGGTCCCCAGCCCTTTATGGATGGAATGCGCGACTATTTGCAGCAAGCTGGCTGGCCAAATACAGCTATTCATCAAGAGTTATTCTCCTCAAAATTGGATGAAGAGGGCAAAGCTAATACTCCCGTCCGGCAAGCAATTCAACTAGCAGGAGGCATTACCCCGATTGAGCAAGACAGTATATATGTTGAGGCGATCACTTCGGTAATGCCGGAAGCAGAAGTATTCCTCAAGCAATGTTACTTAGAACAAGGATTAGCGGAAGTATTCATCCCGCGTTGGCAAGAGGTAAAAGCCACCATTGAGGAAACAGGAACTTATGAACACACTTATGATGAACTAGCTTATGGGACAAAGTTAGCTTGGCGTAATAGTAATCGTTGCTTGGGACGGAATTTTTGGCAAAGTTTGCAATTGCGCGATATGCGACATCTGCAAACCGAAGAAGAGATTTTTCAAACTTTAGTAGAACATATTAAATTTGCTACCAATAACGGTAATTTGCGATCAACTATTACCATCCTTAGTCCTTACCTGAAAATTCGGATCTGGAACGGTTTGATGTTGCGGTATGCAGGTTATCGGCAACCAGATGGTTCAATTTTGGGTGATCCTGCCAACGTTGAATTAACAGAACAAGCACTGAAATTTGGTTGGACAAAAGAATCTCGCACCCGCTTTGATTTACTACCATTAATTATCCAAATAGGAGAAAGTGAGCCAAAATGGTTTGAAATTCCTCCAGAAATTGTGATGGAAGTTCCTCTTTCTCATCCTCGTTATGAGTGGTTTGAGGAATTAGGACTGAAGTGGTTTGCTTTACCTGCGGTTAGTAATATGATGCTCGATATGGGCGGTATTCAGTATCCCACACCGTTTAATGGCTTCTACATGGGTGCAGAAATCGGAGCGAGAAACTTTAGTGATCTTGATCGCTACAATATGCTCCCAATTATTGCCAAAAAAATTGGTTTAGATTGCAGCGAAACAATGACACTTTGGAAAGATTTAGCTTTAGTAGAACTGAATGTGGCTGTTCTATATTCATACAAAAAACATGGAGTCAGAATACTTGATCACCATGCTTTAACCGCTTCCTTTGTGCAGTTTTTAGATGATGAAAAACAGTGTGGTCGTCATGTTTATGGCGATCGCGTTTGGCTAACTCCTCCACTATCAGCTTCTACGACTCCAGTTTTTAACATAGAGTTTGAAAATCGTCTTCTCAAACCCAACTATTTCTATCAACGCGACCCTTGGGAAACAGAATCTGCTGCTGCTAAGTGTCCATTCCACCATCAATCTTAAATAGACATATCCTAGGGGCAAATCCCCTGTGGTTGCCCCAAACATAGGGTAGGCACGGGGGCGCTACCCTTACATCAAATCCAAATCTTTTGTCAATACCTTGTCCATTTTCTGCTTTGTTGGGTTGTGGAACGTAAACGTTCGCGGAGCAATGGAACGAAACCCAACATTTCCTTGAGTTAAATAAATGTTAAATATTTTAGGTGTAAGTGCAACATTATGAACAATGACAATAATTGGTTTAAATTAGCCCTGAGTTTCAGAGGTTCGGTTATTCGAGATATTAAGTATCAGGTAGCAGTAACTATGATTATTGCTCTGATCATCACAGTTTTATATGAAGGAGGAAAATACACAGGATTAAGTCAGCCTACTTTAGCCGGATTGATTCCGGGAATTGTCCTGGGTTTGCTGTTAGTTTTCCGCACGAATACTGCCTATGACAGATTTTGGGAAGGTTGGCAAGTTGGCGGGATGACAATATTTACAGGTCGTAATTTATCTCGACAAATATGGATGAATATCCTTGTTAAAAGTTTTGAAGATCAAGAAAAAAAAGCCTATCATTTGCGATTAATTGCCGCATTTTTTGTCGCCATGACACAACATTTGCGGCGAGAAGGTGTAGATGATCGTCTAAAATCTCTTTTAGCTCCAGAACATTATTTAGAATTGCAAAATGTTAGCAATATGCCACTGAGAATTACTCAATGGATTGGCATATATTTAGCTCAACAATACAACCTAAAACACATAGATAGTATTCAATTTGCCGCCATCAACCGTTTACTCGACCAATTAGTCGAATGTTTATCGCGCTGCGAACGCATTCTTAATGCCCCAATTCCTAGAGCTTATTCAATACATTTACGGCAGTTATTAATTTTGTATTGTTTTGCCTTGCCTTTTCAAATGGTGAAAGATTTACATTGGTGGACGGTACTAGCTGTTGGTGTTGTAGCTTTTGCATTATTTGGTATTGAAGCCATTGGATTAGAGATTGAAAACCCATTTGGTTATGATCCTAATGATATTCCGTTAGATAATCTTTGTCGCAAATTACATAACGATATAGAAGAACTAATAGCTGCTCATCAAGATGCGATGCCTACTGTAAGTGAAAGCGAATAGGTTAGTTTGCTTTTCGTTCTCAGTTAGTGGGACAATTAGCAGCAGCAATGATGGCTACTTCCCCTTTTGGTATTTGTCTTGCTCAAGAAGCGCGTCATTATACTTTAGCAATTTTGTGGGTAATTACTAGTATAGGCTGTTTAGTAATAGTTATTAACAAAATTATTTTGAACAAAAAACAGAGCTAAATCAGTGTGTTCCTGATAGTAAATTATTGCCACCTGTTAATGGTTATAAATATCAACATTTAAGTTGTTCTTGATTTTATTATCAATATGTATTGAAATATTGGGTTTCCTTGGATCAACCCAACCTACACAAAGTGTATTTTTTTATAAAATGTCAGGGTCAATATTCAATTCTCTTAGTTTGGCAGCTAAACGTTCTGCGCGTTGGGTTTGTTGCGATAGCGAAGCGCTCCGCATGAATCACTGTTTTCAGTGTCCAGCACTAGAAAAAAATCTGGACTACGAAAATCTTTGGTTTTAATTTGCCGAGGACTGTAATAAATAGTCATGTTCCCGGCAGTAAAATATTAAATTAAATCAGCGCGAGGTTTAAAAGTTTCTATTTCCCGCAATTTTTCATAAAGTTCCCGTTCTTGGGACGTAATATTTTTGGGAGTTACTATCTGAATTTCCACTAATTGATCACCACGTTGACCGGTTTCGCCGGGGTAGCCTTTATTACCAAGCCGGAATCTTTGTCCAGACCTGACACCAGGGGGAATGGTCATTTTTACTGGGCCATCAAGGGTAGGTGCTTCAACTTGTCCGCCTAAAGTTGCTTCACAGGGAGTTACAGGAACTTGACAGAAGATGTTAACACCTTCTAGTTTAAACAAAGGATGAGGATCAACGGTAATCTTAAGGTATAAATCACCACCACTAATCCCTTGATTTCGTAAGCGGATAGTTTGCCCTGTTACCATAGCTGGGGGCATAGTCACTTCGAGAGAACGTCCATCTTCTAAGCGAATTCTTTCGTTACCACCTTGATAAGCTTTTTCTAAAGGTAAGGTTAATCTAGCTTCAATATCCCGACGGGTGGCACGGGGTGGGGTATTAACTGTATAGGCAACTTTAGTTCTGGGACTGCGAAAGGGGTCGCTAGTGCTGGTACTTCCCGGACTACTTTTGGGATCTTTGCGGTTGCTGACACCAATTACTTGATTAACAAAACTTTCAAAATCGTTAAATTGGCTAGGGTCTACTTCTTGACTAGAACGAGCGTTAGCGCGGTTATCCCAACCTTTAGGCTTGGGAGTTTGTTTATTGCCGGCAAAGCCGTTTTGTTGCCAATAGCGGCTAAATTGGTCATATTGCGATCGCCTGCTAGAATCAGAAAGGATTTCGTAAGCCTCACCAATGGTTTTAAATTTCTCCTCAGCTTCCTTATTTCCAGGATTAAGATCAGGGTGATATTGTCTAGCTAAACGCCGATAAACCTTCTTGATTTCTTCACTGGTGGCATCTTTAGAAACCCCTAAAATCTCGTAATAATCCCGAAAGTTTTGCAAATTTTGCATAATCTGTTATTTAAATGTAAGTTGTCAGTTGTCAGTTGTCAGTTGTCAGTTGTACTTCTACTTATGACTGACACTACAAATACTGAAAATTAGATTTTAGACCGAAGACAGTTAATCCAAAATCTAAAATCCAAAATCTAAAATTACCTTACAGCCAATCATCGTCATCATCCCAGTTATCCTGATAGCTGGGGCGTTTGCTACGAGTGGGACGACTTTCATAATTGGGGGAACGATTTTGATTTTCCCTGCCATAATCCCTGTTAACACCTCGGTTAGAAGACTCTCGTTGCCGATAGTTATCTCTATAAACATCCCTTTCCGGTTCTTTTTCTTTTTCACCGACAAAAATGTCACGGATAGCACCAAATAAATCTTCATCTTCATCCTCAGCATAATACTGACGGACTTCTCTATTCAGTTCATACAGAGCATCTTGTAAATCAGCATAAGCCTGATCAATACCGCGATCTTCGTCAGCTTGTAAACTTTCTCGCAAATTTCGGCAAATATTATCAATGCGTTGACGACGGTTGCGGGCAAATTGCATTCCCATTTCCAAAGCCACTTCTCGCAGTTGTCGTTCTGCTTGTAATATTAACGCTTCAGCACGGGTACGTTTTTCAACTCGTTCCTTCCGTTCTCTATCAACATCGGCGTATTTTTCGGCATCCTGAATCATGCGGTTAACTTCTGACTCACTTAAAGTAGAAGCGCCTTGAATAGTAATGCTTTGTTCTCTACCAGTGGTACGATCTAGAGCCGTCACCTGTAGAATTCCATTAGCATCAATATCAAAAGATACTTGCACTTGGGGAATGCCCCTGGGTGCGGGAGGAATGCCATAGAGTTTAAACCGTCCCAAGGACTTGTTATCTGTGGCCATGTCCCTTTCACCCTGAACCACGTTGATTTCTACGCTATTTTGATTATTTTCAGAAGTAGAAAAAATGTCAGAACGACGCACGGGGATAGTTGTATTCCGAGGGATGAGTTTTTTCATGACACCACCGATGGTTTCTAAGCCCATAGATAGGGGTGTAACATCTAACAGTAGAATATCTTTAAGTTCCCCAGCGAGGATGCTGCCCTGAATTGCTGCACCAATAGCGACGACTTCATCAGGATTGACGTTTTCGCTGGGTTCAATGCCAATTAAGTCTTGAACTAGCTGTTTCACCATGGGCATTCTCGTAGAACCACCAACTAATACGACTTCTTCAATATCTACAGGAGAAAGTCCGGCATCTTTTAACGCCCGCTTAACTGGTGTTCTTAATCTACTCAGTAAGTCTACACATAAACCTTCAAATTGCGATCGCGTTAACCGAGTTTCTAGGTGTTTGGGACCGTCCTCTGTGGCGGTAATGAAGGGTAAATTAATATCGGTGACACTAACGGCAGAAAGTTCAATTTTAGCCTTTTCTGCGGCTTCCATTAACCGTTGCAAAGCTTGGCGATCGCGTCTTAAATCTACACCCTCTGCTTCTAAAAACTGTTCCGCCAACCAATCAACTACTTTTCTGTCAAAATCATTACCACCAAGTTGAGTATCTCCACTGGTGGATTTAACCTCAAATACGCCGTCCCCAACTTCCAGCAAGGACACATCGAAAGTTCCCCCACCCAAATCAAAAACGAGAATAGTTTCTGTGTAACCTCGATCTAATCCGTAGGCTAAAGATGCGGCTGTGGGTTCGTTGAGAATCCGTAAAACATCTAAACCGGCAATTCTGCCCGCGTCACGGGTAGCTTGGCGTTGGGAATCATTAAAATAAGCCGGAACAGTAATCACAGCCCCGGTAACAGGTTCACCCAAATAACGACTAGCATCATCAGCTAATTTTTTCAGCACCATGGCCGAAATTTCTTCTGGGGAAAATTCCTTATTTAAGCGGGGACAGGCAACTTTAATATTGCCAATTTCATCTTTACGGATTGTGTAAGGAACACGTTTAGAATCCGGGTTTAATTCGCCATACTTGCGCCCAATAAAGCGTTTCACTGCAAAAAAGGTATTTTGGGGATTGAGGACGGTTTGCCGTCTCGCCATTTGCCCCACAACCCTTTCACCTTCCTTACTAAAGCCAACCACGGAGGGGGTGGTTCGCATTCCTTCTGCATTGGCAATCACCACCGGCTTGCCACCCTCCATGACGGCGACTACTGAGTTGGTTGTCCCCAAGTCGATGCCAACTACCTTGCCCATGCGTTACTTGTCTCCTGTTGCGTGTTTTATAAATTTATTATGATATAATGAGACTGCTTTTAGCTTGGTGCTAAATCAGGTCAATAATCCAATAGTATAATAGTCATTATTGAATCAGGAATTAGAGGCATTTTCGCTGAACGTGCTACTTGCTAAACTAGGATAGCATTTCAAGAGAGGGAACAGGGAACAGGGAACGGGGAACAGGGAACAGGGAATAGACAAAAAATTTACTAATCACTAATCTCTCATCAATAAGTTGAATTTAAAACAGCGGTTAGAAACCCACCTTCAAGAAGTAGCGAGAGAACGCAATCCCTATATGGACAGTGCGGCGCATTTCTTTGTTCAAGAATACATTCGCCAGCAATTGGGACAATGGGGAAGTGTGGAAATCCACACCTTTGAAGTCAGAGGTAAAAGCTGTAAAAACTTGATTTTAAATTTACCCGCTTCAGTCGAAAACCACAAGGCAGATTTACCACCTATTTTAATTGGCGCTCACTATGATGGTGTGTTAGGAACAGTTGGGGCTGATGATAATGCGACAGGTGTGGCGGTTTTATTAGAATTTGCCAGAAGTTTTGCCGAAAAACCCGCTAGATATCCTTTGCGGTTGGTGGTTTTTGATATGGAAGAATATGGGTTGTTGGGTAGTGCTGATTATGCAGCTTTGTTGCGCGAACAAAAGCAACCTCTTCGCTTGATGATATCTTTGGAAATGTTAGGATATCGAGATTTTACTCCTGGTTCTCAAAAATACCCTTTTCCTCTCGGATTATTTTACCCGAATCGCGGTGATTTTATTGCTTTAGTTGGCAATTTGCGGACTTTGGGTGATTTAATTAGTTTAAGTGGTAGTATCAAGCAATCTAGTATAAATAGTCAATGGCTACCAGCCCCAAATCGGGGTTTATTAGTTCCTCAAACTCGCTTAAGTGATCATTCACCTTTTTGGGATCAGGGTTATCCCGCAATCATGGTGACGGATACGGCATTTATGCGAAATACCCATTATCACAAACCCAGTGATACTATTGCCACTTTGGATTTAGATTTTCTCACGGGTGTATGTGAGGGTTTGGAACAGGGTATTAGAAGACTTTGAAAATTTGCCTTTCTTGCCTCTTGCCTGTTCCCCAAATTTAACAATTTCCATAAACGGGAATTACTGCACCACGGACATCTTTAGCTGCAATTGATGCTAAAAAGCAGATAACTTGAGCAATAGACTCCGGTTTTACCCATTTATCAGCGTTTTCTACACCCATAGCGGCTCTGTTTGTGGGGGTATCTATGACACTAGGAAGAATGGTATTAGCTGTAATGTTAGTATTTTTGGTTTCATCTGCGATCGCTTTTGTTAAGGCTATCACCCCAGCTTTAGCCGCAGAATAAGCCGCTAAATTTCCCGCAGGTTCAGCACCAGCGCGAGAACTGACGGTAACAATCCGTCCATAGCCATTTTCTAACATACTTTTGAGGCTATATTTGCAAGTCAAAAAAGTTGTATTTAAGTTTAAATCTATTTGTTGTTTCCAATCATAAAAGCTGTATTCGTGGGTTTTTCCCATGGAAAAACCACCGACTAAATGAATTAATACATCCACTTTTGTCATCCGACTGACAAGTTTTTCTACTGAGGCTTCATCTTCTAAATTAGCAGGAATAAAATGAATTCTGGCAAAATCCGCAGGGGAAATAATTCCTTTGAGACGTTCTACATCTTTAGGATTACGATAAGGAATAGTTACATCTGCACCTTGGGCGATAACTGCGGGTGTTACGCCTAAACCTAGTCCCCCTGTGCCACCTGTAAGTAAAACTTGTTTGCCTTTCATAAAAAGATGCAATCCTTAAGCTCTTCTTAATTCAAGATAGCGCCGATTTTGAATATGAATTGAATTATTCACCTTAATCAGAGAAACGAAATTTCGCATCTCTGACTTCAAAACTTTAAATGTTCGTCTTTAGACGCTCTACCAATTGTGGCGCTTGGACAACACCTTCAATTCTATCTACAGGCTGTCCTTGTTTAAATAGTACCAAGGTTGGTAAAGCCGTAATGCCATACTGACTTGCTAATTCCGTATACTTTTCCGTGTCAATTTTGACAATTCGTAACCGATCTTTTAATTGGTTGTTGACTTGTTGTAGAATTGGTGTCATCATCTGACAAGGACCACACCAGTCAGCATAAAAGTCTACTAACACAGGTACATCTGAGCCAGATAGCATTTCTTCAAAGCTATTGAATTGTTTTTTAGTTGCCATAATACACACCAATTTTTAATTAATTGTTTCTTTTAATGTTAGTTCTTAGAATCTGAAATTTGTATATTTTTAGATTTTTTTCCGAAAAATAAGCTAAGTCAACAGAATTAAACATCAAACACTCAGAATGTATATCCTCAATTTCTTAGAGGATACAAAGGGCTATTCACGTATATCAAATATTACACGGAATTTGATAAAATTTATGATGCAATTCTCATACTTGAATTGGAGATTATTAGGACAGTTCAAGAACTCGTTAATTTCATTTCGTCTAAACTAGATTAATAAAACTTAAGCATTTTTACTGGTTTTTATAACTCTCTAAATCTAGATATTAAAACTCAGAAAGTAATTTTTAAATAACTTCCTCTCTAATCTCAATATTCAAAGCCCGTTGAACTTTCAAAAGTTTTGTGAAACTAGAATTAGCATATTCATTAGCCTCATCACGTTGCACCTGTTGTTCCTTTACATTTAAAAGTTCAGCTAATTGTCCCTGAGTTAAACCGCGAAAAATTCGAGCTTTAATCAATGCTTCTGGTAATTCTTCTAAAGAATTACATTCTAACTTTTCTATTTGCTGTGTTTTCAATTTTTCATATTCTTCGACTTGTTCTAATAGTTCTTCTATTTCACCATTGAATGAAGCTAGATATGATTGATGCCGTAACTGTTCATTTTTATTATCTTGTGGGGGTACTTTTTTTTCCAGATTTTCTTTTTTTCCAGATTTTATATTGCTGATTGAAATTTTTTAATCTGAGCTTTAGTAATCATGTATTGACGTTCATTTAAAATCATGGTTAACCTCCTTATTTACTCTTAATTTATTAGTCCACGCAGGTGGACTTTGCTTGTGTAGCAGCGAATTATATTCGCCCAAAACTTTTCTGACAATTTTATAAATCCTGTACATCCTGATTCAGACAAATAAAGACAAAAAAAAGCGGGCTAACCGCTTATTAGAAGGTTAACCCGTTTCACTTTGGGAACGCGCTACAGAAATTGTTACTGCAATACCAACTTAACATTGGCATTTTGCAGACCGCGCTGTTTTACTTCAGCCAAAGTCTTGTTAACGGCATATTTTTGATTGATAGAGTTGATCAACTCGGTCTGGTTGTGCTTCTTAGCAACACCCCATAAGTCAGCAATGAGGTCAAAAGAACCGTCACTGTTACGAGACCAACCTAGATCGTACTCGCCTTCCAATACAGCAACGATGTCGGAACGGAGACGCTGACCGTTATAACCACGTACATCAGCTTCAGTCTTTACGCTGATACCTAAGTCGCGCAAAGAAGACTTGAGAATTTCGGCATCGGTGATCTTGGTACGCAGAGTGCTAAAGTGAGACATTTGGGTTTCCTCCAATAAGAAGATTGATGAGAAAAACGACAACGGTTCTTTTCCAACGAAGCCGCATGATTTGGGAACGGCTTTTTTCTATCTGTTAGCCTTGTGACTAACCTTTCCCCCTGACAAACAGCAGAGGAAAGCTTTTAAAACTCCATGCGCTGATATTCAGCAACAGAGGAGGCTGCGGGTCTAGCACGCTGTCTGGCCCAGTCTCTTAAGGCTGTGACCTGTTCTTGCATCGTTCGTGACAGTGGCAAAGTAGACTTCAATGCAGCAATAATATCTAATTGGGTGAACTCCCGATCTTGGGCGAAGGCTTCATACATAGCCGCCACTATCGCTTGTTCAATTTCTGCCCCGGAAAAGCCATCGGACATTTTTGCTAGTTGTTCTAGGTCAAATCTAGCAATTTCCTCCCGACGTTTGGTCAGGTGAATACCGAAGATATCCTGACGTTCTTCCGGTGTGGGCAGATCCACAAAGAATATTTCATCAAAGCGACCTTTCCTCAAAAACTCTCCAGGTAAGCGTTCTACGCGGTTAGCAGTCGCCATGACGAAAACTGGAGATTTCTTTTCCTGCATCCAGGTGAGGAAAGAGCCGAAAATTCTGTTTGATGTCCCCCCATCAGAATCGCCAGAACCACCGCTACCCGCAAAGGATTTATCCAACTCGTCGATAAACAGAATCGTGGGGGAAATTGATTCTGCCGTTTTTAGGGCGTTCCGCAGGTTAGCTTCACTTCGACCCACCATTGAGCCGTCGTAGACCCGCCCCATATCTAATCTCAGAATTGGTAAACCCCATAAACGGGAGGTAGTTTTAGCAATGAGCGACTTACCACAACCAGGAACACCGAGAATTAACATTCCTTTTGGTTGGGGCAACCCATACTCTCTCGCCCTTTCGGTAAAGGCGTTAGAGCGTTGGGTGAGCCAAGTTTTTAATTCTTCTAAGCCACCCACAGCATCAATGGTTTCATCTTCTTCGATGTACTCCAAGATACCGTTACGGCGGATGAGTTGTTTTTTCTCGGATAAAACGATATCAACTTCATTTTCCGTCAATTGCCCAGTTGTTACCTGTGCTTTACGGTAGACTTTCTCAGCTTCATCTTTAGTTAGACCTAAAGCGGCTCTGAGCAGTTTTTCTCGCGCCTCGGTTGTCAGCCGTCGTCCACGATTTTGCTCTTGATGGGAGGTTAAAACTTTATTTAACTCAGCCATGTCAGGCAATTGAAAATCTAAAACAACAACTTCTTTTTCTAGTTCGATAGGAACTTGCTGCACAGGGGACATTAAGATAATGTTCTTTTGCGTTCCTTTAAAACTAGCGATCGCGTCCCGGAGCGATCTGGTTGTTGCTGGCGCATCAATAAAGGGATGTAAATCTTTAAGAATAAATATACTTGGTTCTTTTTGACGAATAATCCAATCAATCGCTGCTTCGGGAGAGACAGTATTATGTTGAGTGGTATTCCGGGGTTGACCGTACTCGACGATACCGTGAGTTACTGTCCAAATATATACTCGTCTTTGGGGTTTTAAATCTTGGGAGACTTTAAAAATTGACTGCTCTGCCCGCTCTTCCTCGGAGGTCACAAGGTAGATTAAAGGGTATTGAGCTTGAATTAAAATATTGAGCTCTTCTTTCATACTATCGACCTACTTGAGACCTTATAGAGACAGTACCGATAAGCGATAGCGTGGCGTTAAGCCAAACTATTTAATCATTAATAATTCCTACCTAACAAGGAACTAATTCTTCCTCACCCTTGGGATGGGTTTCATCTTTTTCTCTGCCATCAAGAGGTAGATGATCTTGACCGATGACTCCTGGTTGATTGCCCAAGTTCACTAATTCACCATCACGTAATACAAGTGAAGATTCACAAGTGGGACAGGAATAAACCCGATGAGTTCGCCCATGAGAAGACGCTTCTATCTCTTCCACCAATTCTGAGTTCGTCAGGTAGAAATTGAGCGCCCGTTCGGCTAGGTCTGACATCGGTTCTGAGTCAACAGCAGAACGAATTTTAAGTCTTCTGTGCAGTTCCGGTGATAAATATAACGTAACCTTTTGCTTAGTTTGCATACGACTTTCTAGTGGTCTTACCCGGGTATGTATCCCACCTTATCGGTTCTTTTCTTGGTTGTCAAGATGGTAAAGCATTTTAATGGTGATTTTGTTACATTTCTTAATAAGACTGGATCGAGTCCGTGAGATAATAGTGAAAATCAGTCATTTATTAAACTTAGGGAATTGGTAATGGGTAAGAGTTGACAAGGAGTTTAATTTTTGAATTGTTTAATATGGGTGCAGTACAAGTAAAAAAGGCGTTGTCCGCTATTACTTCAGGTGTTGGTATAGGAATGATTGTTTGGGGGTGTAATGCGAATAACCTCCATACTCAAGATCCGGCATGGAAAACATATAGAAATAATCGTTATGGTTTTGAGTTTCCCTACCCTAAGACTTGGCAGACATTAGGAAACCCAGACAACAGTGATGGTATTGCTTTAGTTTCACCAAATAAGAAAACCGTAGAAATTCGCTCTCACGCAAGCAAGCCATTATTAATATCCTCAAAGCAAAATCTCAAGCCAGTGTCTAATTTTCAGACTAATCAAGGGGTTTCTGGGGTACTGGCTGTAGAAGTTGGGGAAAAGGTGACTGTCATGAAGTTAACCATTACCCAAAAACAATTGGAATATCATTGGCAAGGACAAAGCGATAGCCAAGAGTTTCAAAATTATTACAGGCTGTTTTACTATATTGCTCAAGAGTATAAAATTAGTTAGTAGTTAGTAGTTAGTAGTTAGTAGTCAGTGGTCAGTGGTCAGTGGTCAGTGGTCAGTGGTCAGTTGTTCAGAGAAGGAATAGGAGTTTTCTGGAATTTTTAATTTCTAATTTTAATTGATTCCTGTCTTGATCAGAATTTAATGATGAAGAAGGGACACAAAACCTGGTAGATTTAGCTATCAGCGAGTAAAAACTGGTAAAGATGAAAGTCCTGGTAATTGGTGGTGATGGGTATTGCGGTTGGGCAACCGCGCTTTACCTTTCTAATCGAGGTTATGAAGTTGGAATTTTAGATAGTTTGGTGCGGCGACACTGGGATAATGAATTGGGTGTAGAAACCCTGACCCCAATCGCACCAATTCAGCAACGTCTCCAGCGATGGCAGGATTTGACTAGCAAGTCCATTGATCTGTTCATCGGCGATATTACTAATTACGAATTTCTGCACAAAGCCTTACACCAATTTCAGCCAACTGCGATCGTGCATTTTGGTGAACAACGTTCAGCGCCATTCTCCATGATTGACCGTGAACACGCTGTTCTCACCCAAGTCAATAATGTAGTTGGCACGTTGAACTTGCTGTACATTATGCGGGAAGATTTCCCAGATTGCCATTTGGTGAAATTGGGAACAATGGGTGAGTATGGAACTCCCAACATTGACATTGAAGAAGGATACATCACGATTGAACACAACGGACGCAAGGATACTTTGCCCTATCCCAAGCAGCCTGGTTCTATGTATCACTTGAGCAAAGTCCATGATAGCCATAATATCCACTTTGCTTGCCGGGTTTGGGGTTTAAGAGCTACAGACTTGAATCAAGGGATAGTTTACGGTGTCTTAACCGAAGAAACGGGGATGGACGAACTGTTAATTAACCGCCTGGATTACGATGGCGTATTTGGGACAGCACTAAACCGCTTCTGTATTCAAGCAACCGTAGGACATCCCCTCACCGTCTACGGTAAAGGTGGACAAACTCGCGGCTTGTTGGATATTCGGGATACAGTCCGATGTATTGAATTAGCGATCGCTAATCCTGCCGAACCAGGAGAATTTCGTGTGTTTAACCAATTTACCGAACTATTTAGCGTCGGTGACTTGGCAATGATGGTGAAAAAAGCCGGTAACGCTATGGGGCTAAATGTGGATATTAACCACATAGATAACCCCAGGGTGGAGAAGGAAGAACACTATTTCAACGCAAAAAACACCAAACTCTTGGATTTGGGTTTACAACCTCATCTTCTCTCGGATTCTCTACTTGATTCGCTATTAAACTTTGCGGTCAAGTATCAAAACCGAGTTGATCACAAACAAATTCTCCCCAAAGTCTCTTGGCATAGAAAATAGGTGACAGGTGGTAGGTGATAGGTGATAGGTGGTAGAAAGAGGGCAAGAGGCAACGGTAGATTAATTCTCCAATCCTGACTCCTAACTCCTAACTCTTAACTCTTAACTGGGCGCAGGCCCTGCGCCCCTACCTCCTGACTCCTAACTGGGCGCAGGCCCTGCGCCCCTACCTCCTGACTCCTAACTCCTTCTTTTTATGCGAATTGCCCTATTTACAGAAACTTTTTTACCCAAAGTTGACGGCATTGTGACACGCCTCCGCCATACCGTTGACCATTTACAACGTCATGGCAATCAAGTTTTGGTAGTTGCCCCTGAAGGTGGCATCACTGAACATAAAGGTGCGAAAGTTTATGGAGTTAGTGGCTTTCCCCTCCCTCTATATCCAGAGTTGAAAATGGCACTGCCTCGCCCTGCCATTGGTCATGCTTTAGAAGAGTTTCAGCCAGATATTATTCATGTTGTCAATCCCGCTGTTCTGGGATTATCAGGGATTTTTTATAGTAAAGTTCTGAAAATTCCCTTGGTGGCTTCTTATCATACCCACTTACCCCAATACCTGCAACATTACGGATTAGGAATGTTAGAAGGATTACTATGGGAGTTGCTTAAGCTAGGTCATAATCAGGCTGAGTTAAATCTTTGTACTTCTACAGCCATGGTGGAGGAACTCACCGCACATGGAATTGAAAGGGTAGATTTGTGGCAAAGAGGGGTAGATACTGAAACTTTTTCTCCAGATTTAGCTAGTGCGAAAATGCGATCGCATCTTTCCCAAAATCATCCAGATAGCCCCTTGTTGTTGTATGTTGGTCGTCTTTCAGCGGAAAAGGAAATTGAACGCATTAAACCGATTTTAGAAGCCATTCCTGATGCCAGACTAGCATTAGTTGGAGATGGACCCCATCGGCAAACTTTGGAAAAACACTTTGCCGGAACAAATACTTATTTTGTTGGTTATCTGATGGGTAAAGAATTAGGTTCTGCCTTTGCTAGTGCTGATGCCTTTATTTTTCCTTCCCGCACAGAAACACTGGGATTAGTGCTGCTAGAAGCTATGGCCGCAGGATGTCCAGTGGTAGCAGCCCGTTCTGGAGGCATACCTGATATTGTGACAGATGGGGTGAATGGATATCTTTTTGACCCAGAAGCTGATATTCAAGAGGCGATTAATGCTACCATACGTCTGTTAAAACAAAGACAGGAAATAAATATTATCCGTAAAAATGCCCGGACAGAAGCAGAGAAATGGGGATGGACATCGGCTACACAACAACTTCAAGATTATTATCAAAAAATCATCTTCAACAGTAGCAGGAGGTAGGGGCGCAAGGCCTGCGCCCAGTCAGAAGCGAGAATAAAAGTGCTATATGGCTTTTTCTCGAACTTTTCAACCTCATGCAATTGCATAGAGCTATATTACTAAAATCCAAAATCTAAAATCTAAAATCTAAAATTCCCATGACACTTCCTAATCCTGGTAGCGTCTTGGCTACTTTAACTGAACTAACCCAAGTTAACCGGACTCATGCCCTACTAAGTCGAGTTAAAGACCTTTCTGTTAATGAATTTGTATGTTTACTTGACTTTATTACCGCTGAATTCCAGCAATTTATCAGAGCTATTGATTTAATCAATAATGAAGCTCTAGAAACTATGTTGGAAAAGGTGCTAGAAGCTATTACCCTAAAAATTGGTCAAATTCTTCAAGCAGAACATACCGCTATTTTTTTAGTTGACTACGATAAAGGGCAATTATGGTCAAAAGTTCCTCAAGATAATAATCAAAAGTTTCTAGAAATTCGCACTTCTATTAATGTTGGTATTCCTGGTCATGTTGCTGGTACAGGTAACTGTCTCAATATATCAGAAACCGCAAATCATCCCCTATTTAGCCCAGAGTTAGAAAAACAAATGGGCTATAAAATCCGCAATTTATTATGTATGCCAGTTTTGAGTAGTAAAAACCAAACTGTAGCAGTAGTACAACTGGCAAATAAAGCCGGAGATATTCCTTTTGATGCAGAGGATGAAGAACGGTTTCGGGACTTTGCGGCTGCTATTGGCATTATCTTAGAAAGTTGTCAGTCTTTTTATGTAGCGGCTCGTCATCAACGAGGAGCAACGGCTTTATTACGAGCTACACAAACTTTAGGACAAAGTTTAGATTTAGAAGCCACTTTGCAAATAGTGATGGAACAAGCCCGGATCTTAATGCAAGCAGATCGTAGTACCCTATTTTTATATCGTAAAGAATTAGATGAACTGTGGACAAAGGTAGCAGAGGTTAATGGTAAAAACCTCATAGAAATTCGCATTAGTGCGAGTCGGGGGATTGCTGGCTATGTGGCCTCAACTGGTACAGCCCTCAATATTACAGATGCCTATACAGATCCTCGATTTGACTCTTCTATAGATAAAAAAACTGGTTATGTAACTCGCAATATTTTATGTTTACCAGTATTCAATTCTGCTAATGAATTGATTGGTGTTACCCAATTAATTAATAAACAACAAGGTAGTTTTACCGCTTCAGATGAAGAATTCATGCGGGCTTTTAATATTCAAGCTGGGATTGCTTTGGAAAACGCCCGCTTATTTGAAAGTGTTTTGTTAGAAAAACAATATCAAAAAGATATTCTGCAAAGTTTATCTGATGCGGTAATTTCTACAGATATGCTCGGTCAAATTGTGACTATTAATGATGCTGCATTGGAGTTATTAGGTTGTCCAGTCAGAAAGGCTAATAATAGAAATAATAAACTACTATGGGAACAAAATTTAATTGGTCGCCCAGTTTGGGATGTGATTCCTATTGAAAATCTGCAAATGCGACTAGAAGATAGTTTGAAACATGGAGCTAAACATTATGTCCCTGAACAAAGTTTGATAGTCGGGTTATATGAAAAGGTAAATAATGAAAATAAACAGTTAATTTTAGCTATCAGCGATCGCAATAATCCCAATATTTTTATTCCCTGGAATCAATCTCTAACTTCCCAATCTGAATTAATTAGTGTAGATGCAGTAGAGAAGTTAGAACGGAGTATTAATCTCACTGTTAATCCCCTCACTAACCCAGAAGGAGGCTCTCGTGGTGGTTTAGTGGTACTGGAAGATATCAGTCGAGAAAAACGCATGAAAAGCACTATGTACCGTTATCTGAATCCTCACGTAGCCGAGCAAGTCATGGCTTTGGGACAAGATTCTTTAATGGTTGGTGAACGGAAGGATGTAACTATTTTATTTTCTGATATCCGAGGCTATACAACCCTAACAGAAAACCTAGGTGCGGCGGAAGTAGTATCACTGCTAAATCAGTATTTTGAAACAATGGTAGAGGCGGTTTTTAATTATGAAGGGACTTTAGATAAATTTATTGGTGATGCTTTAATGGCGGTATTTGGTGCGCCTCTACCACTTACGGAAAATCACGCTTGGCGAGCGATACAATCAGCGCTGGATATGCGCCAACGATTACAGGAATTTAATCAAAAGCGGATTTTTCAATCTCAACCACAAATTCGCATTGGGATTGGAATTAGTTCTGGGGAAGTGGTTTCTGGTAATATCGGTTCTCAGAAACGCATGGATTATACGGTAATTGGAGATGGGGTGAATTTGAGTTCCCGCCTGGAAGGAGTAACTAAAGAGTATGGCTGTGATATAATCATCAGCGAGTTTACTTACAATCTGTGCAGTGAGCGCCTGTGGGTGCGTCAATTAGATAAAATTCGCGTTAAAGGTAAACACCAAGCGGTGAATATCTACGAGTTAATTAGCGATCGCTCGATTCCCCTAGATGCTAACACCCAGGAATTTTTGCACCATTATCATGCTGGACGCAATGCCTATACATTAAGAGAATTTACTCAAGCAATCACCTGTTTTGAATCGGCTCAAGCCATTCGCCCCACAGATCAAGCTGTTAATATCCACTTAGAACGCGCCTATAGATACCAGCAGATACCACCACCAAAGTCTTGGGATGGTGTCTGGACAATGATCACAAAATAATTAGTTATTTCTGGTAAGAGGCAAGAGGGAGTATTGAAAATAATGCAAGTAATTTGTAACTTTTCGCCCACTGTTAATTAACCCTCTTCCGAACCGTTATTTTGAAAAGGTTGTTCACCTATTTTTAGTTGTTTTTTCGAGTGCTTTAACTGCTTCCAAAGTAACTTAATTTGTTCGTAAGCCTCATCTGGGGGAACTTTTCCACCTGTTTCTAAGTTACAGATATAGCTAACTCTCTGGGCAAATTCCTGTAAATTTGCATTGAATACCAAGTTTTCAGGTTTGACATGACCATAGTAACGACCACGGGGATAGAGAAAATCTTCTTTGCTCACTATTTTTTTCTCCATTTACTCAACCGCTCTATATAATTTATATGCTGATGATAGCCCAGTATGACTAAAGCCATGCAAAGCCATACACTACTCTTTATTTCCCCTATTGGTTATCAGGACAGATGGGTAATTTTATATTCATAGCTCCTCCACCTTTTTCAGAACAAGAAGGGTAAAATTATTACATCCTGCTGATAGTACAGCATTGCATAAGCCTTATGTGAAGCTTTAGATCAATTAGTCACTTTTGATTCTTCCCTTCTTACTAACAACAGATTGTATTAAATTCAATAAATTATTAATATATTCCTTAAGATAGGTTATTATATTACTTTTAGCAATACTTTGGCAAATTTTCTTTTATAGAAGATGATTAGACATTTAGATTGGAATACTCGGTTTTCAAAGTATGATTTGTAATCAGTATTATAAATTAAACCCAACATTTATACATAATATTTCTGGAAACATTCTTGTGATTATTCTGTTCACCAATGATTAATAACTAAAGATAAAATGGTGAAGCCGACTTAATCCCATCCGTCTATTACTGCAAGCAGTATCTATTATCATGTCTGTTAATTCTAAACTCTACGAAGGCAAAGCTAAAATTCTCTACGCAACAGAAGATCCAGAAGTTTTGCTGGCTGATTTTAAAGATGATGCTACAGCCTTTAATGCTCAAAAACGTGGCAGCATTCAGAATAAAGGGATAATTAACTGTAGTATTTCTAGCCAACTGTTTCAACAATTGGCAAAACAGGGGATTCAAACTCATTTTATTGATAGTCCAGCCCCCAATCTCATGCGAGTGAAAGCTGTCAAAATTATCCCATTAGAAGTAGTTGTGAGAAATATTGCGGCTGGTAGCCTGTGTCAGCAAACTGGGTTAATACTAGGTACGGTTTTGTCACAGCCTTTGGTAGAATTTTATTACAAAAGGGATGATTTAGGTGATCCTCTACTTACACGCGATCGCTTATTGCTCCTAGAATTAGCCACAACGGAACAAGTTGAGCAAATTACCCATCTGGCATTGCAAATTAACGAATTTCTCCAACAGTTTTGGGAAAAATGCCACATTACCCTAGTAGACTTTAAACTTGAATTTGGTGTGGACTCCCAACAGCAAATACTGTTAGCAGACGAAATTAGTCCCGATACCTGCCGTTTATGGGATATAGACCAAACCGATCCTAACAGCCGGATTATGGATAAAGACCGTTTTCGTCGTGACTTAGGAAACGTAGAAAATGCCTACCAGGAGGTTTTACAGAGAGTATTAAAAGTAGTAGAAGGCTACAAAATAGGATAAGTAATTTTTCCAATAACTAATGATTAATGGTGTGTGGTAGTGAAGAGAAATATGATTAAAACAAGTTTAACACCCGGATTAATGGCGATGGTCGCCATTACAGTCCCCATAGCCAGTTCTGTGAGAGCAAATGCCCAATCTGTTGATATTCACCCCCAGACAACAGAGGTTTTGACAGTAGAAACAAACCATCTAGAAAAACAGAATTCTCTCAAAAGTGAGAACCAAGAAAATCGGGGATCTCATCCTCAACAAGTCACAGTAATAATGGAGAAAGAAGCTAACAAATTTTCTCCGCTGATTAAAGTTTTAAAGAGCAAAGCAGCATTAATAGACAAAGACAAAACGGCTGTGGTTGTAGAAAATTCGACCATAGTTCCGATCACAGCACAAGCTCCAGAAGCGCAGTCTAGTCAACTATCTACGGACGAAGCTCATCAAGAAAATATCCATACCTCAATAGCAGCACATATATCTATAGACAAAGATAAAGATAAGGTAGCTGTAGTGATGCCAAAACTTACAACAGTTCCCATCACAGCACAAGCAGCAGAAACAACGCCTACTCAACCACTGGGGGCTGAATCTGATCAAGAAAATCTGAATACCCCAGCAACAGCCCCCGCATCTGTGGTAGTGCCAAAACCGGCAATAGTTCCCAAAAAAGCGCAAGATCCACAAACCAAGCCTACTCAACCACCTGCGGCTGAATCTAATGAAACAATACCTCCGACACCATCCCCCAATTCAGCAACCACTGAATCTCGCGTTTTAGTGTCAGAGGTAGTTGTCAAATCGGAGACAGGACAAGTCACCCCAGAACTAGAAACCGAAGTTTACAAAGTAATTCGTACCCAAGCAGGACAGATAACAACCCGTTCCCAACTCCAAGAAGATATTAATGCGATTTTTGGAACTGGGTTTTTCTCCAACGTGCAAGCATTTCCAGAAGATACCCCCCTTGGTGTCCGAGTCAGCTTTGTTGTTACCCCCAATCCCATTCTTTCCAAAGTAGAATTAGAAACCAATCCGGGTACAGGTGTAGCGTCTGTACTTCCTGCTCAGACTGCAAACGAAATATTTAGTAGTCAATATGGCAAAATTCTCAACTTGCGAGAATTGCAAGTAGGAATCAAGCAATTAACCAAACGTTATCAAGACCAAGGTTATGTACTGGCTAACTTAATTGGAGCGCCCAAAGTCGCAGAAAATGGAGTTGTCACCCTACAAGTAGCAGAAGGGGTGGTAGAAAACGTTAAAGTCAGATTCCGCAACAAAGAAGGACAAGATGTAAACGACAAGGGAGAACCCATTCGGGGTCGGACAAAAGATTACATTGTTACCAGAGAAGTAGAGTTAAAACCTGGACAGGTATTTAACCGGAACATCGTCCAAAAAGACTTACAAAGGGTTTTTGGACTAGGGTTGTTTGAAGATGTGAATGTTTCCCTTGACCCTGGGACTGATCCTAGTAAAGTCAATGTGGTAGTAAATGTGGCAGAACGGAGTAGCGGTTCTATTGCCGCAGGTGCGGGGATTAGTTCTGCTAGTGGTTTATTTGGGACTGTTAGCTATCAGCAGCAAAACCTGGGGGGAAGAAATCAAAAATTGGGGACAGAGGTACAGTTAGGAGAACGGGAACTACTATTTGACCTGCGCTTTACTGATCCTTGGATTGCGGGTGATCCTTATCGCACCTCTTATACAGCCAATATTTTCCGTCGTCGTTCTATTTCTTTGATTTTTGAAGGTAAAGATAAAAACATTAATACCTTTGATCCTAACAATATTACGAATACATCTGCACAGGTTAGCCCCCGGATTACCCGGTTAGGTGGTGGTGTTACATTTACCCGTCCCCTTTCCGCTAATCCCTATAAAAATTCACAATGGGTGGCTTCCGCTGGACTACAGTATCAACGGGTTTCTGGTCGTGATGCTGACGGCAACTTGGTAAAACAAGGGGCAATATTTGATAGTAATGGAAATATCATCAGTGATAAGATTCCTCTCACCCTTTCGCCTTCAGGGGAAGATGATTTGTTACTCTTCAAGCTGGGCGCACAAAGGGATCTCCGTAATAATTCCTTACAACCCACAAAAGGTTCTTATCTCAGCTTTGGAGTTGATCAATCTGTACCTATAGGTGAAGGTAGTATTTTTATGACTAGGTTTCGGGGTAACTATAGTCACTATATGCCTATTAAATTGACTAGTTTTAGCAAAAAACCGGAAACTTTGGCATTTAACATCCAAGGTGGGACAATTTTTGGAGATGTACCTCCTTATGAGGCCTTTACTCTGGGTGGTAGCAACTCAGTTCGGGGTTATGACGAAGGCAAATTAGGCACTGGTAGTAGTTATGTCCAAGCTGCTGTTGAGTATCGCTTCCCTGTTTTCTCTGTTGTCAGTGGCGCACTGTTTTTTGATTATGGTAGTGACTTGGGAACAAGTACCCAAGCTGCACAATTATTAAATAAAAATGGTACTGGCTATGGCTATGGTTTAGGTGTGCGGGTACAATCTCCACTTGGACCAATTCGCATAGATTACGGTATTACTGATGAAGGTGATAGTCGCATCAATTTTGGGATTGGGGAAAGATTTTAAATTTGTCAGTTCTTAGTTGTCAGTGGTCAGTTGTTGGTGGTCAGTTGTTGGTGGTCGGTTGTCGGTTGTCGGTGGCTAAGGAATTGTTACCAAGGTGCTATCGGCTATGGATACAAACTAATGTGCTGACTGCTGAATGAATTTGAGATTTTCAATCCAAAATCTCAAATCCAAAATCCCTTACTATTTTCCCAACAAGATTAATCAGGGTTTCTACCAAGAGGGAATATGAGCAATACTAATTACAATATTGGGATTTTTAGGCGATGCGACAACATACTTTAGCTGGGGAAATTACTCAGGCTGGTGTGGGGTTGCATAGTGGTGTCAATACTCAAGTGCGAATATTACCAGCACCAGCAGGAAGCGATCGCTTTTTTGTGCGGGTAGATTTACCGAATACACCGATTATTCCCGCCCAAGTTGCGGCTGTGAGTCAAACTGTGCTTTCTACTCAATTGGGTAAGGATGAAGTCTATGTTCGCACTGTAGAGCATTTATTGGCAGCTTTGGCGGCTATGGGGGTGGATAACGCCAGAATTGAAATTGATGGGCCAGAAGTACCGCTTTTGGATGGTTCGGCTCGTATTTGGTGTGAAAGGATTGCTGAAGTCGGCTTAGTTTACCAAACAGCGAATAATTTGACTGCACCTGTCGTTATTACCGAACCGATTTGGATTTATCAAGGTGATACTTTTGTTTGCGCTATACCTGCACCGGAAACAAGATTTAGCTATGGTATAGATTTTAATGTAGCGGCAATTGGTAATCAATGGCACAGTTGGTTATTAACGACAAATTTAGAAACCTCTTCTGCTGACTTTGCTTCAGAAATTGCGCCAGCACGGACTTTTGGTTTGCAGCATCAAATCGAACATTTGCAAAAATCAGGACTAATTAAAGGTGGTAGTTTGGATAATGCCCTAGTTTGTGGGGAACAAGGTTGGCTAAATCCACCATTACGATTTGCAAATGAGCCAGTCCGTCATAAAATCTTGGATCTAGTCGGAGATTTGAGTTTACTAGGAAATTTCCCTGTTGCTCATTTTTTGGCGTACAAAGCTAGTCATAATTTACACATTCAACTAGCACGGAAAATTTTAGAACTGATCTAGAATTCTGACTTGTACATCAATGTCTAATAATTAAAATTAAGTACCACCAATGTCCACTATTACCAAACCTAATTCTACGGAAGTGAATACATCGAGTGAGGATAATCTCAACACACAAACAATTAAAACTACCTTTACTATTGAGGAAATTCAGGAACTATTACCCCATCGTTATCCATTTTCACTGGTAGATCGGATTATTGACTATGTACCTGGAAAAAAAGCCGTAGGCATTAAAAATGTTACCTTTAATGAACCCCAATTTCAAGGGCATTTTCCAGGGCGATCGCTGATGCCTGGTGTGCTAATTATTGAAGCTATGGCACAAGTTGGGGGCATTGTCATGACTCAAATGCCCGATGCACAAGGAGGATTATTCGTATTTGCTGGGATTGATAAAGTCCGCTTTCGTCGTCAAGTTATACCCGGAGATCAACTGGTAATGACTGTGGAACTGTTGTGGGTAAAACAGCGTCGTTTCGGGAAAATGCAAGGAAGAGCAGAAGTTGACGGACAACTAGCCGCTGAAGGAGAACTAATGTTTTCTCTGATTAGTTAAAAGTCATTATAGCAAGAAACCAGATTCTGAATTTTCGCCCTCACACATAACTTACTTTGCCCGACACATTTCTTAACTGAAATATTAAATACACAGCACTTAGTTTTGGAGATTCACCTTTGAAAACACTTATTCATCCAACTGCTGTCATCCATGTCAACGCGGAACTCCATCCAACAGTGCAAGTCGGCGCTTATGCTGTGATTGGAGCGAATGTCAGAGTTGGCGCAGACACTGTGATTGGCGCTCACGTCGTCCTAGAGGGACCTTGTGAGATTGGCACAGGAAATCAGATTTTTCCCGGTGCAGCTATCGGTATGCAGCCCCAGGATCTCAAATATGTGGGAGAACCAACTTGGGTAAAAATTGGTAACAATAATTCCATTCGTGAATATGTGACGATTAACCGCGCTACTGGCAGAGGTGAAGCGACAGTTATCGGTAATGGCAATTTATTAATGGCTTATGTTCATGTAGGTCATAACTGCGTGATTGGAGATTCCGTCATTATTGCTAACTCTGTAGCCTTAGCGGGTCATGTACATATTGAATCACGGGCTAGACTCAGCGGAGTTTTAGGCGTGCATCAATTTGTTCACATTGGTGGAATGTCAATGGTGGGCGGGATGACACGCATTGATAGAGATGTACCTCCTTATATGTTGGTAGAAGGAAATCCGGCCAAAGTTCGATCACTCAATTTGGTAGGATTAAAACGTTCGGGAATGCCTCCGAGTGATTTGCAATTAATTAAAAAAGCTTTCCGTCTTCTCTACCGTTCTGATTTCCTATTTAAAGATGCTTTACAGGAGTTAGAAAATTTAGGTGATACAGAAGAATTAAAACATCTTCGCCGTTTCTTGCTACTTTCTAAAATGCCAGGAAGACGGGGTTTAATTCCCGGAAAAGGCAAAAAATCCGTCAGTGATGAATAATGAATAGTGAATCAGATGTAGGGACGGGGTTTCCTCGTCCTCAAAATTTACACTATTTTTGTTGGCAGAATATAGATTGAATGAACCACGAAGACGCGAAGGACGCGAAGGAAGAAGAAGAAGAAGAAAATAGGTAATCTTTAACTGGGAAGGGGGTGGGAAAGGAAGTAAAAATCTAAAATCTAAAATTTTAAAATGCGGATATTTATTAGCACTGGTGAAGTTTCTGGCGATTTACAGGGTTCGCTATTAATTGCAGCACTTCAGAGTCAAGCTTTAACTGCGGGTTTGACATTAGAAATTATCGCCTTGGGTGGGGATAAAATGGCGCAAGCTGGGGCGAAAATTGTGGGGAATACCAGCAGTATTGGTTCTATGGG
The DNA here is from genome assembly GCA_903848645.1 of uncultured cyanobacterium. Taxonomy (GTDB): domain Bacteria; phylum Cyanobacteriota; class Cyanobacteriia; order Cyanobacteriales; family Nostocaceae; genus Dolichospermum. Next base: position 198,691 of record CAINGU010000082.1, read on the forward strand.
TTTGATTGAATCTTTGCCCTATGTTATCCCTACTTTAAGAGTACAACGGCAAGCGATCGCCTATCTGAAAGAAAATCCCCCGGATTTAGTTGTGCTAATTGACTACATGGGTCCAAATTTGGGCATTGGTACATTCATGAGGGAAAACTTGCCAGATGTGCCTGTGGCTTATTATATCGCTCCCCAAGAGTGGGTATGGTCTATGAGTTTCCGAAATACTAATCGGATTGTTGGTTTTACAGATAAACTATTGGCAATTTTTCCACAAGAAGCCCGATATTATCAACAAAATGGGGCAAATGTCTGTTGGGTAGGACATCCTTTAATTGATAGAATGGCAAATGCACCAAATCGAGACACTGCGAGGGAGAAATTAGGAATTAAAGCCGAAGAAATCGCAATTGCACTTTTACCAGCTTCCCGTCATCAAGAATTAAAATATCTGTTACCAATTATTTTTCACGCTGCTCAAAATATCCAATCTAAGTTACCAAATGTACATTTTTGGATTCCTCTATCTTTGGAAACATTTAGACAACCAATTACAACAGCAATTAAAGATTATGGGTTAAAAGCTACAGTAGTATCAGGACAACAACAGGATATTTTTGCAGCGGCTGATTTTGCAATTACTAAATCGGGAACTGTGAATTTAGAATTAGCATTATTAAATGTCCCCCAAGTTGTAGTTTATCGTCTTCATGCTATTACTGCTTGGATTGCGCGTCATATTCTTAAAGGTTCAATTCCCTTTGCTTCTCCAGTAAATTTAGTTGTTATGGCGGAAATTGTTCCAGAATTCTTACAGGAACAAGCTACAGCTGAGAACATTACCCAAGCAGCAATGGAATTACTCACTAATTCTCAACATAGACAACAAACTTTGCTAAATTATCAAGAAATGCGCCATTGTTTGGGAGAATTGGGAGTATGCGATCGCGCTGCTAAGGAAATTTTAGCAATGCGATAAAAACATCCTCTCAAGTCATTAAAAATCCGCGCTTTGTGGTGTACGTGGGAACGGAATTACATCCCGAATATTTCCCATACCCGTCATAAATTGCACTAATCTTTCAAACCCCAAACCAAAACCAGCATGGGGAACAGTACCATAACGACGCAAATCTAAATACCACCACAAATCGTCCGGGTTCATACCTTGTGCTAAAACCCGTTTTTCTAAAACATCTAACCGTTCTTCCCGTTGTGAACCACCAATAATTTCTCCTATTTTTGGTGCGAGAATATCCATTGCGCGGACGGTTTTTTCATCATCACTCAACCGCATATAAAAGGCTTTGATTTGTGCGGGATAATCTGTGACAATCACGGGCTTTTTAAACAGTTGTTCGGCTAAATAGCGTTCATGTTCTGATTGTAAATCTGCACCCCAACTCACAGGATAATCAAACTTAACATCAGCTTTTTCTAAAAGTTTGACTGCTTCGGTATAAGTCAATCTTGCAAATTGATTGTTAATAATATTATTTGCAGTTTCTAAAACAGTATTATCAATGCGTTCATTGAAAAATTCCATGTCTTCGGGACAGGTTTCCATCACATATTTAAATATGTATTTGAGAAACTCCTCAGCCAAATCCATATCACCTTCTAAATCACAAAAAGCCATTTCTGGTTCAACCATCCAAAATTCGGCTAAGTGACGCGAAGTATTAGAATTTTCAGCCCGGAATGTGGGACCAAAGGTGTAGACATTAGTAAAAGCCATAGCCATAATTTCGGCTTCTAACTGTCCACTGACTGTTAAATATGCAGGTTTACTAAAGAAGTCTTGGCTATAATCAATTTCTTGATTTTCAGTTCTGGGAACATTCTTTAAATTGAAATTGGTAACACTAAATAATTCTCCAGCCCCTTCACAATCACTAGCGGTAATAATGGGAGTATGTACCCATAAAAAGCCCCGCTGTTGAAAAAATTGGTGAATAGCAGTCGCGCAAGCATTTCTCACCCGAAATACTGCACCAAAGGAGTTAGTTCTAGGACGCAAATGGGCTATGGTTCGGAGAAACTCAAAGGAATGACGTTTCTTTTGCAGAGGATAGATATCAGGATCAGCGTCTCCGTATACTTTTACAGTATCTGCTTTTAATTCTATTCTTTGTCCTTTACCTTGGGAAGCTACTAGGACTCCTGATACTTCTACAGAACCACCTGTATTGATTTGTTTTAATATTCCTTGATAGTCTGGTAAATCTTGATTAATAACAATTTGCAAATTACCTAAAGATGAACCATCATTAACTTCCAGAAACGCAAATCCTTTTAATTCGCGTTTTGTTCTTACCCAACCTTGGACTACCAAAGTTTCTTCGGGTTTACCACTTCTTAATATTTCCGCAATCCGAGGATTTAGCATTTTCTACAAGTTCATTTTTAAATTATATTAATACTGATTCTAGCAAATAAGAAACTCAAGATTGGAGGAACTGAATCATAAAATTTCCGATTTGATATCATTTGACTTGATTTTAAGACAATCCAAAATCTAAAATCCAAAATTTCATTACCCAACCCAGGATTTTAATAACCAACCGATAATAACGCCTAAACCACCAAACCGGACAGCTTGCCAAAAAGGTCTTTTCAGGCTACTCCAAGAAAACAACTGGCTTTCTAAGTTGATTTCTAAGGTTTCTAACTGTTTTTGCAGGCGGCTTAATTCGTTCTTAATTTCTGGAGTCTGCTTTCTATTTTGCTTTAAATTCTTTAATTCCTGTTGCCATTGTGCCTTTTGTTGTTGATCATTTTGCACTTGGGTATATCTATCTTTCAAGAATCGGAGAGAAATTTCTACTTCCTCTAATTCCTGTGCAAAATCTGGTTGGGGATTTTCTTCTAAATTACTCATTCGTGATTAGTCATTGGCTATGATGATTAAATCATAACTTTTACTCTTAACTCGGTACTTAGTCTTATGTTGCAAACTAGCCAACTAAATGAAATTAGCACTCTAGAACTAGCACAAGCCCTTATGGAAAGGTTAAGTATCTCTCCTGATGATTGGCATCGTCTCAAGTCTAACCGCAATTCCCGCGCTAGTGAACAAGCAGCAGCCGCAATGGTATTTTTGGTCAAAAATGAACCCCAAGAAGCACAGGCAAGGCTAGAACAGGCTGTAGGCTGGCTAGATAAGTCAATTTCTGCCCCTCCCTGTCCCACTCACGGACACAAGCGCGAGGAAATTAAGGAATAGGGAAAAGGAATTTTCTCCTAATTATTTTCTTTATCTTCTTCTCTGTCACCTGTCCCCGTGGCGTAGCAACTGTCACCTTCTTACCTTCGCAAAGATAATAAACGACGGCTTTCTAATTGCTTACAAAGCGTGAGTTCTGTACCTTTGCGATTCCATTTTACTTGATCAAAAATCTGATGCAGTAAGGACATACCCCGTCCACTTTCCGCTTCATCTGGTGGTAAATAGTCATCGGAATCACTATCACCTTCGAGGGAGGGAGTGAAGCCGCTACCCTGATCTGAGATAATCCACCAATACTGATTATCTATCAATGAGAACCGAACTACGACGAATTTGCCGGGATCAAGATTATTCCCATGTTTAGCGGCATTTACTAGGGCTTCTTGGAGTCCTAGTCGCAGTTCTGATTGTAATTTTGCCGGAATATCAGTCAAGAGTAAATCTAGGATTGGACAAAGATAAAGGGTGGAGGCAAAACTAATTGTCCCCCAATAACGCCCAACTGGACGAAGAGAAATGGTAATCACAAGAGAAACCCCGTAGCTTTATATTTAGCTAGACATCAGTTTGCTTTTTTGGGCATTCTGATCAAAATTAGGTAGTCATGCTGCCTTCAAACTTCCGTCTGTAAAACTAAATTTATAAAAATGCTAGGACATAGACACTTAGCAGGAAAATTCATGATTGCTTATTTACAATTTGCTAAAGTTAATGTGTTCATTTAGCAGATGAGTAAAAACTGCTATGTTTGAACAGGAGGAGAAAGATATTCTCGTTAACTGCTCATTTTGTAATTAACACAATTTTATTCACCTTTCTTAAGAGTCTATGCAGCTTCGATTTCTTTAAAACAAAATGAGTTTCTATTTTTATGTAATTCCATTCTAGCATTATGAGTATCCACTAGACTACAAATTTCTGATTTTTATTTTTGGGAATAATTAACTATTCTTATCATTGTCCGATAGCACCAGAAAAGCGGCTGCTTCTACATGAGCAGTTTGCGGAAAAAAGTCCGCAGGTTGCACCTTTGTGAGTTTATATAGCCCATCTTCACAAAGTAATTTTAGGTCACGGGCAAGAGTAGCTACTTTACAACTGACGTAAACAATTCGAGATGGTTTCAGGTTTCTTAATGTTTTGATAACGTTAGCTTCACATCCTTTGCGGGGCGGATCAAGTAAGACTACATCTGGTATAATTTCTAAATTCTGGAGAATTTTTTCCACTGCACCGACAAGGAAAGTCACATTATTAATTTCGTTTTCTTGGGCATTGACAATTGCTTGTTCTACTGCTGTTGATTGCAATTCCAACCCGGTGACGTGCTTTGCTTTTTTAGCTAGGGGCAAAGTTAAAGTTCCTATACCACAATAGGCATCTACTAGGACTTCATGACCTTGTAAATTCAGTTCTGACTGAATCACCTCTAAGAGTGCTTCGGCTGTTTCTGTGTACACTTGGAAGAAGGTATCTGGGCCGATTTGAAAATCCAGTCCGGCGAATTTTTCTCGCAGGTAGGGAATTCCAGCTAGACAACGGGTTTCTGATCCGAATATAGCATTTGTGCGATCACTATTGCGGTTGAGTGAAACGCCTACCAATTGAGGATAACGCTGTAACCATTGCTGTGCTTGGGTTTCAACTCCTGGTAAATTCCAATCTTTGACGACCAAAGTTAGCAGCATTTCCCCTGTGCGGCGGCCAATGCGTAAACCCAAATGGCGAATTAAGCCTTTGTGTCGGGTTTCGTCATAAATTGGCCAATCCTGCTTCTGAATATCTAATTTGACTTCAGCTAATAAAGGATTTAACCGAGTATCTTGAACGGGGCATTGATTCAAGTTGATTAATTTATGACTACCTTTTTGATAATATCCAGCTTGGACATGACCTGTAGCGGACATACCAATAGGATAAGTAACTTTGTTGCGATAACTAAAGGATGCAGCCGGTACTAAGACTGGATCTATCAGTGGATTCACAAAACCGCCAATTCTTTCTAAAGCTTGGGTTACTTGATTTCGTTTGGCTATTAACTGGTAATCATATTTAATATGTTGCCATTGACAACCACCACATTTATCAGCGACAATACAACTTGGTCGCACCCGTTGAGGCGAGGCTTGCAGTAATTCCTGCACCTGTCCATGAGCATATTTTGGCTTAACATTGAATAATTTGACAAGTAAGCGATCTCCTGGTACGGTATCAGGAACAAAAACTACACGCTGCTCAAAGCGTCCCACACCATCACCAGTGTCGCTTAAATCAGTAATTTCCAGTTCGATAATTTCATCTTGTCGCCACATTGTCTTAGTCATTAGTCAGTTATAAGGGAATAGGGAACTTTTTCACAGGGAAGGGAGAGTTCCCAATGTAGAATTGTAAATTCATTTATCCCTATCTTCCCATACACTTCACTAATGTCCCTCTAAGTCGGTAAACTAGCAAATATAAATATTTCAGGTCATTTAGATAATCATGACTGTAATTAGCCAAGTTATTCTCCAAGCTGACGACGAACTGCGTTACCCTAGCAGTGGCGAACTCAAAAGCATCAAAGAATTTTTGGAAACAGGTGTAAAGCGCACAAGAATCGCTGCTACCCTTTCAGAAAACGAGAAAAAGATCGTTCAAGAAGCTACCAAAAAACTTTGGCAAAAACGCCCTGACTTTATCTCCCCTGGTGGTAATGCTTACGGTGACAAACAGCGGGCTTTGTGTATTCGGGACTTTGGCTGGTATTTACGCCTAATTACCTACGGTGTACTTGCTGGTGACAAAGAACCCATTGAAAAAATTGGTTTGGTTGGTGTGCGGGAAATGTACAACTCTCTAGGTGTTCCTGTTCCCGGAATGGTAGAAGCTATCACTTCTCTCAAACAAGCGGCTTTGGATTTATTGAATGCAGAAGACGCTGGGGAAACCGCACCTTACTTTGATTACATCATTCAAGCGATGTCTTAATCAAACGCCTGTACTATAGCAAGGAACAGACTTAAAAGTCTTTACTTCCCCACAATTGGTAGTGGCTATGGCAATATTTGTCAGGTTATTAACCAGTTGTGGGGATATTTTGATCTAAGTAATATAATGGGTAAGACTTTTCTTTAATTTTGAAGTGACGGAGTATTTTCCAGAAAAAGCCTGATTCAATCAGCTTTATCGCCTTGTTTCTGTCAGCATCATAATTATAAATTAGTGTTATGATTGCCATAAGTCAGTAAGTCACTGACAATAAAAAACCGACAAACTTGTGGTAAGCTGTCGGCAATTAGTGTGTTCCCTATTAATGACTCGGCTAGAGTTCAGTTGCTATTAATTATGCCAACATGGCGATTTCTATGGGAGGATCTAAATCATATATATATGTGATTTACGTCACTTTAGAAGAGCAACTGAACTCCACGTTGGGTTTTTATTCAATAAAAATCACAATAGTGGGCATGAATTTTCTTAACTGCATGATATAAGCTGTTACACAACTAAATTTAATCATCATAATTTAGTTGAAGTTTGTAGTGGGACATCTTCCCCTCAAAAATCATATAAAGAGATCAAGGGGGTTGATATTTGCTTTTAAATTTGTTATCATAAATTTGATAAGGAAGAACTATCTCGCAGTAGATAATTTAACTACCATAAAAAATACCCATCCAGTCATTGCCCTGGGTGGGTATTAATCTTGTAGGGGCGGGGTTTCCCCGCCCTTGATGGGGTTTCTCGTCCCTCGACGAGAATTTATTACTACTTGCTTTCAGTGAAATCAGCATCAATGACATCATCACCACTACCAGAAGGAGGAGTAGAACCACCACCTTGAGGTTCAGCACCAGCAGCACCAGCAGCATCACCAGCTTGTTGATAGATATTGCTACCAATAGCAAACAGAGCTTGTTGCAGTTCTGGCATCAACTTCTCAATTTGAGCATCATTTTCTTGAGCCACAGCTTCTCTGACTTCCTTGACCAAACCTTCAACCTTAGTTTTATCAGCAGCCGGGACCTTATCACCCAACTCTTCCAACTGCTTTTCAGCTTGATAAGCTAAAGAATCAGCTTGGTTTTTGCGTTCAATTTTTTCACGACGTTCCTTATCAGAAGAAGCATTTTGTTCAGCTTCTCTCACCATGCGTTCTACATCATTCTTATCAAGAGTAGAAGCACCAGTGATACTGATAGATTGTTCCTTCCCAGTTCCCTTATCCTTAGCCGCAACGTTGAGAATACCGTTAGCGTCAATATCAAAGGTAACTTCAATTTGGGGAACACCACGAGGAGCAGGAGGAATACCATCCAAACGGAAAGTTCCTAAACTCTTATTATCATTGGCAAATTCTCTCTCACCTTGGAGAACGTGAATTTCCACATTGCTTTGTCCGTCTACCGCAGTAGAGAACACTTCAGATTTTTTGGTAGGAATCGTAGTGTTGCGAGGAATAATCTTAGTCATTACACCACCCAAGGTTTCTACACCCAAAGATAATGGTGTTACATCTAACAACAAGATACCTGTAACATCACCAGCCAAAACACCCGCTTGAATAGCAGCACCAACAGCTACCACTTCATCAGGGTTAACAGTTTGGTTAGGTTCTTTACCTAACACCCGTTTAACCACATCTTGAACGGCAGGAATCCGGGTAGAACCACCAACGAGAACAACTTCGTCAATATTGGTTTTATTTAACTTCGCACCTTTAAGCGCATCTTCTACAGGAATGCGGCAACGGTCAATTAAATCAGAACAAAGTTCTTCAAATGTGGCGCGAGTGAGAATTGTATCTAAATGCTTGGGACCGTCTTGGGTAGCGGTAATAAATGGCAGGTTAATTTCCGCCTGACTAACGCTAGAAAGTTCAATTTTGGCTTTTTCAGCCGCTTCAGTCAGACGTTGTAAAGCTTGTTTGTCTTTACGTAGGTCAATCCCTTCGTCTTTTTTGAACTTTTCTGCTAAGAAATCAACGATTTTTTTATCAAAGTCGTCACCACCCAGGTGAGTATCACCGGATGTTGATAATACTTCAAATACACCATCACCTACTTCCAAAACGGATACGTCGAAAGTACCACCACCCAAGTCAAATACGAGGATAGTTTCATTACTCTTTTTATCAAAGCCATAAGCTAAGGAAGCAGCAGTAGGTTCGTTGATAATGCGGAGAACGTCAATACCAGCGATTTTTCCCGCGTCTTTTGTGGCTTGACGTTGGGAGTCGTTGAAGTAAGCAGGAACGGTAATTACAGCTTGGGTAACAGTTTCACCCAGGTATTTACTAGCATCTTCCACTAATTTGCGAAGAACCTTGGCAGAAATTTCTTCAGGCGCAAATTGCTTACCAGCACCGGGAGAATCTACTTTAACGTTACCGCCGCTACTGAGAACTTTATAAGAAACTTCTGTAGCTTCATTGGTAATTTCTTCAAAACGACGACCGATAAAGCGTTTTACAGAATAAAAAGTATTTTCGGGGTTCATTACCGCTTGGCGTTTAGCGATTTGACCAACTAAATTGTCGCCATTTTTGGCAAACGCAACTACTGAGGGTGTTGTCCGAAAACCTTCTGCATTAGCGATAACAGTGGGTTTACCACCTTCCATTACTGCCACGCAGGAGTTAGTTGTACCTAAATCAATGCCAACTACTTTTGCCATTTTGGGTGTTTGCTCCGTATAAAATTACTAAATGAATCAGAGAGAATATAAAATTGCATTAACTAACTGCTAATAACAATTAGTTGGGTTAGGCTTTGCGGGGAATTAAACCCCAAACTAAGCTAATATCATATAAACTCAGTGGTAGCCATTCCATGAAGGGTGGTTTACCGAACCGTTAGGGGAACGGTGAATTTTATAAATTATTTCTAGTGGTTTCATGGATGAATGTGCTTTCACATTGACTAACTGTATGAGAATTAATACTTTCAGGAATTGGGGTGAACCGTAACTTTATAGTCGTATTTGCCGTCAAACCCTATCGGGAATTAAAAATTAAGAATTAAAAATTAAAAATTATACCCTTGACTCCGTAATAAGGGGCTTGCTAATTTGTAATTATTCCCCTGCCCCCTGCCTTATTTACGAAGCAGGTATACCAGGGCGTTCCCCTTTTTGAAACTTCAGCCATGCCTGTTGTAGGGCTGCGGGTGCGGGATTAGCAGCATCATAAATGACAATGACATTGGTTAAAGGTCTACCAGCAGGAACTACAATATTAGTTTTGCTGGCTAAGGCTCTAGATGCTCCACCATCTAAATTCATGGCTTCGTAACAACCGATTGCTTTCATTGCTTCCGCTTCTTGCTGTAAAGAAAGGTCAATTTCAAAGTTCACTAAAATCAGCTTTTTACCGTCCTGGGTAAAACCAATCGCTGTCCGTGCGCCATTTCCTAAAACATGAGGATCTTTAAAACCTTCAATTTTTGGGTTTAGCCAAATTTCCCCTTGTCGCAGTAGTCGCGGTCCACAAGTGAGCGAAAACCAATGTTTATTCCATTCTGGTTTGCCGTCTACTCTGGCTGTCACCATTTCTGGTTTGTTGCCAACTCCTAACCCCAAGGTAGTCCCAAAGTTTTCCCACCGACTGTATTTAACAAATTTTCCCCCGGCCACCATATTGCCCATCACTGTTTTTTGCGGGTTTTTGGCGAAAAATGTGCCGTTAGCAACTACAGTAGCCTTATAACGCGCCACCAATTTATTAAATTCTTCATCACCACTGGTTTTTTGAATTGTGTTCGCAAAATTGGCATTTTTGGCTAAACCCATGGTGATAAAGGTTTTTGGATCTGTGAGGTCAACTATGGTTTGATAAAAAGGGATACCATTAATTTGACTTTTGTTTACCTGTACAGCTTGGGCATAACTAGGTAATGTTAGAGTTAATCCTTGGGCTAAGGTTGCTCCACTAAGAAATAAAAAGGATCTGCGGCTGATTTTGCTCATTGTCATAATTGATGTTTATTAATTCTTGCTTCTTTTTCTTGACTTCTGAATGGGCGCAGACCCTGCGCCCCTACCTCCTGACTCCTCCTATATTTTATGAATAATCGGTATATTATTTTTCACAAACCCTATGGAGTTCTGAGTCAATTTACTCAAGAAAGTCCTAAACATATCACGCTGAAAGAGTATATAAATGTTCCTAATGTCTATGCTGTGGGGCGTTTAGATTGGGATAGTGAAGGGTTACTGTTGTTAACAAATGATGGACAGTTACAGCATCGTTTAGCACATCCGCGTTTTGGTCATCAACGTACCTATTGGGCGCAAGTGGAGCGTATTCCCGATGTTGATGCAATCCGTAAGCTACAAACTGGGGTAGAAATTCAAGATTACCGGACTGCCCCTGCTCAAGTTAGGTTATTGTTAGAAGAACCATTGGTAGGACAACGCACTCCACCCATTAGATTTCGTCAAAATATTCCCACGGCTTGGCTAGAAATGACCCTAACTGAAGGCAAAAACCGCCAAGTCCGTCGCATGACTGCGGCTGTGGGGTTTCCAACTTTGCGATTGATTAGGGTGAGTATTGCTAATATTCAATTACAGGATTTAGCCCCAGGACAATGGCGAGAACTCACTCCCTTAGAACTCACAAAGCTAAATTATTCACCGGAAAACTAGATTAGTTTACTGTAATATCAGTATACCGGAGAGTGTCAACAATGCCACTTAATTCCCAAGTTAGACAATTTTAGATTGTAGATTCTAGATTTATTCTCTGAATAAATTCAGCTATTTCCGACCTGTTTAAATTTTGAATTCAAGATTTAAAATTTAAAATCTAAAATTTTAATTAGCTAATTGTAGCACTTTCGATATTAGTAGCTAGAAGCACCTTAGCAGGAACATCAAGGAACTTCCACTATGCTGATTTGTCCCCAGTGTAAATTTGAAAACCCTGATCATAATAAGTTTTGTCAAAGCTGTGGTACATCCTTAGCTCATAAAATCTGCGTCCAATGCAGTGCTAATATAGCTTTAGATGCACAATATTGTCATAAATGTGATGCAGAATGTGTCCCGATTTGGTGGGCTATAATTAGCCAGGCATTACCTATAGAAGTTTCTGCTGTTGCGGAAACTGGGGAATTAATTCAAAATCCAGAAAATGAAAATATAGTAAATGGTGTCAGTGATTCTAGTCCGTTTTTAAAATTTGCCATAGATTCCTATTTAGATCCGCAACAGCGTTATCGTGTCTTAGAATCTCTAGTAACTCCAGAACTTATTGCGGCTAATCTAGAAGTAAAAGTCAGGGTTTTAGATTGCCAACCTTACCAAGTATCACCAATTGAGGCCAGCTTTGGACATGAAACCAAGATAGATCCAAATACAATTCCTGATTTCGCAAAGGTTTATCTAGAATTGCGGGAAGAAATGCACCCAGCAATACCCAAGATTCATGATGCTTGGCAGCAAGATGATTTACAAGTGGTGTTATTAGAAGATAGATCCGATTGGCCAATATTGCTTGATGTCTGGCAGCAAGACACAACAAGTATGTTGGAAATTTTATATTGGTTTTATCAAATGACTCAACTCTGGGAGTTATTAGAGGGTGTGGGTTGTTGTCAAAGTTTGTTAGAGTTATCGAATTTGCGATTAGATGAAGACCAAGCTTTGGTATTACAACGGTTATATCCTCATGATGGAAAACAAGCTTTAACAATTAAAAGCCTGGGTCAGCTATGGCAAACTTTGTTTAGAGAATCCCAACGCACTCAATTTGGCTGTGTTGTGCAAATGTTGGAGGATGTGGAATCTGGAAATATTCAAACTTTGACACAATTGCAATTGCGGTTGCAAGAAATGGCCACAGAAATCCAAGAAGTATCTAGTCAGGAAATATCCCATTCTGATTCTGCTTTAAGTATCTTGCAAGTAGACACTAAACCAGAAGATGTCATTACTAAAAATGATGATGCACCAACTATGGTGCTGTCTATGCAACTAAGTAGTTTGGAATATGTTGCATATACGGATGTTGGTCGTCAACGGAATCATAATGAAGATTATTTTGGGATTGAGAGTCAAATTAATAGGCTGGAATTACCAAGAAATCGTATTATCAAAGCACAAGGGTTATATATTCTTTGTGATGGTATGGGTGGTCATGCTGGGGGTGAAGTAGCCAGTGAATTAGCTGTAAATACTATCCGTCAATATTTTCAAGAAACCTGGGAGGAGGAAGAATTACCTAGAAAAGAAAGTATCCGAGAGTCTGTTTATTTGGCGAATCAAGCTATTTATGAGCTTAATCAACAAGAAGCCCGTTCTGGCATTGGTCGCATGGGTACTACTTTGGTAATGTTATTACTCCAGGATAATCACGCAGCAATTGCTCATGTGGGAGATAGTCGTCTTTATTGCGTGACTCGCAAGCGAGGACTAGAACAACTAACCACAGATCATGAAGTTGGTCAACGGGAAATTGCTAGGGGTGTAGAACCCAGCATCGCCTATGGCCGTGCAGATGCTTATCAACTTACCCAGGCTTTGGGTCCGCGCAATGAAAATTCTCTCCATCCCAGTGTGGAATTCTTTGATATTAATGAAGATATGCTGCTGGTGTTGGTATCAGATGGTTTATCAGATAATGATTGTCTGGAGACCCATTGGCAAACTTATCTTCAACCTTTACTCAGTTCAGCTAGTAATTTGGAAAAAGGCATTCAAGATTTAATTGAGTTGGGTAATGAACATAATGGTCATGACAATATTACAGCTATACTGGTACGAGTAAAAGTTCGTCCATCCCAGCAAGGTTGGTTCTAAAGTTAGTTTTTTGTTCTTAGGTTTGAAGTTGTATTGTGATTACTCTAACCCTATTAGAAAAAAGCACAAAAACACCGCTCAAGCAGTGGTGCTTTGAGGGTTCTACCGTCATTCGCATTGGTCGGGCGGTGGATAATCACGTTGTTTTGGCTGATAATTTAGTTTCTCGGTATCACTTGGAACTGAAATTAGTTACTAATGCCAGGGGGGATGATTGGCAGGTAATTAGTCAAGGTACTAATGGCACTTTCCTTAATGGTTGTTTAGTCAATAAATCTGATCTTCCTGATAATTCTCTCCTGCAATTAGCTCAGGGGGGTCCTTTGCTTCAGGTACAAATTCAGCAATTATCTCCTGTCGTTACTCTTTCTTCACAGTCTGACGGTGGGGAAATTAGTCATGGCATAAAACCAGTATTTTCCGGTTCTAGTTGTTCCCACGAAGGGAATCATCCGGGAAATGTCTTTTGTGTTCACTGTGGCCAACCAATTTTGGTACAAAAGACTATTCGCCATTATCAGGTATTACGCACGCTGGGAAAAGGCGGCATGGGTACTACCTATTTAGCCTGGGATGCCATAGGTAAAATTACTGGTGTACCACAACTGCTGGTACTAAAGCAAATGAATGCTGATATGGTCAAAATCCCCAAGGCACAAGAGTTATTTCAAAGAGAGGCTAGTATCCTTAAATACCTCAATCATGAAGGAGTTCCCAAATATTATGATTTCTTTGTAGAAGATGGTAAAAAATACTTGGCTATGGAATTAATTCACGGTCAAGATTTGGAAAAACGGATCTTATTAACTGGACCTGTAACACCTAAACAGGCGATCGCTTGGATGGTGCAAACTTGTGATATTCTAGATTATCTTCATCACCAAGAACCACCATTAATTCACCGGGATATTAAACCGGCTAATTTGATGGTGCGAGGTGGTAATAATACTATTGTTGTTTTAGATTTTGGTGCTGTTAAGGAAATTGGCACAAAACCAGGCACAAGAATTGGTGCTGAAGGCTATTGCGCTCCTGAACAGGAACGGGGACAACCTCTGACTCAATCTGATTTGTATGCTATTGGTCCAACGTTAATTTTTTTATTAACTGGGGAAAATCCTTTAAAGTTTTATCGTCAACGGGGACGGAATTTTCGGTTTGATGTTAAAGGTATACCGACTATTAGCAATGAATTGAGACAGGTAATTGATTGTGTGACAGAACCTTTACCACGCGATCGCTATCATACTGCACAAGAGTTAGCTCAGGCATTAATGTCAATCACCAGTTAGCAATATCTGGTTAGCTGTTAATTGCAGTTCGGGGAAAATACGTGAAACCACTTGCTCGTTGTCTTTGAATTGGCTAATTTGATACTCATCACCAATTAGAGAACAAACTGATATAGTGGGCTGTTTTGGTTCACCAACGAATTTAGAAGCGCCAAAAGGCTGATAATCAACAATCCAGTATTCTTTAATTCCCATTTCTTCATAATCACTATATTTTCTATAGTAATCAACTCGCCAATTGCTACTAACCACTTCAATCACTAATGGCACAGAATCACCTTGAGTTACTGTTGATGTTTTTTCCCAAAGAGGTTCATTGACTAGGTTTGTGGGATCTATCAACAAAATATCTGGACAATAGGCTGATTCTCTTGTTGCTGGCTTAACTAATGCCTGCTTGGGGATGAAATACGGAAAATTTAAGCGGCGACACTCTATAGCTAACTCTATAGTTAAAAACCCAGTTCTTCTTTCGTGCTTTCCTAATGGCGGATTCATCTCGATAATTTCCCCGTCATGCAATTCATAAAATCCGCCTTCTGGTTTCCATTTAATAAACTCTTCAAAGGTTACTAACTGGGTTTTAGGTAAGGCTTGAATCATAATTTATCTGCCTTAGTTAAGATGCCTGAGTATCTTAGGACACTGAATGCCAGATCGTTGTTGTGCTAAATCTGTAATAGAATTATGGCGGAAGTTAACCCACCATTGAAACAAGGACAAGGGAATATCATTGCCAAAGGTAGGCATATTTGCGCCAAGCTGTATTAGATATAGCTGGTATATTTTAGATATTTAGTCATCGTCCCACTTTTCTACCGCTAGTAAGTCGCTAATGGGATCTTGGGTACTAAATCCAAAGTCTAGCAACTCTTGTTTCCAATGCTGCCATTCATCGCCATAGAGTAAGGCAATTTTCCAAATCCTATCATTGGGTTTGATAATATTGGATTCTACGAGTGATTGCACATTACGCTGCAATTTCACCATTGGGTGAATTACTTGCTGAATCATAACCTCGGTGTATTTCAGATTTTTGTGTGTAAATGCTTGATTAAAACAGCTTTCCGTTTGCAATTATTACCTGTGCGTAGAGCAATTATGGTTTGGCAAAGCTAGTCTTAACTTTCTTAGTATACCATAACCAATGATAGTAAATTGCTTGGGAATTCGTTTTTGTACGGTAATCACCACCACTAACTGCTTTTGATGCTGAATAGTTGTGGACATAGCCAGTTTACAAGGTTTTCAGGCTTGTGATTGCCATGATAACGCAAGTAAAGAAAATTGACACAAATTTTTTAATTTAAATTTTGGGATTAATTAAGTAGTCTGACAAAATTAAATTCACTTATTGAGAAAGGGAACAGGGAACAGGAAAATCAGTTGTGTAATTAATTCTGTCCTATTACTTATTTTGCATGAGAAAGAATATTATGTATTAGTATGTATTAGATAGATATATAAATTTCCTGAATTTTACTGTAGATGATCAATAGGTTGACACATCATGGAATATAGTGTCGTTATTACAACTTACAATCGTTTAAATTTACTAAAACGAGCAATTGACTCAGCGTTACAGCAAACCTTACCTTGTGAAGTTATTATTGTTGATGATTGTTCTTCTGACGGTACAGAAGAGTATATTCAGAGCTTAGGTAATCAGGTTATTTACCATCGTAACCCCAGGAATATGGGTCATTCAGCCAGCGTTAATGCTGGTGTAGATATTGCTTCTGGAGACTGGATTAAACTCTTAGATGATGATGATTATCTCAGTCATGAATGTATGGAGACTATGGACAAGATTATTACCAATAATCCTAATATTGTCATTTGCTCTTGTCAAGCATTGCAAGTAGATATCAACAGTAATGTGTTCGGCCAAGCTAAAATAGCAACTGGAAATATCCGTTATATTCCCCAAGTAGATATTCATTATCTCATGTTCCTAGATTTATTACCATTTGGAACACCAACTCAAGTGGCATTTCAAAAAGATGCGTTTATGAAATCAGGAGGTTGGGATTCTGCTTTTGATTATAACTATGATGATATTATTTGTTGGATAAAAATTACTAAATATGGCGATGCTATTTTACTGGATAAATATCTAGCTTACAGAATGGTTTGGCCAGGTTCAATTAACAAAAAAATATCATTTCAGGAACGGTTAAACAAAAATATTTTAATTAAGGAAAAAATTATTCCTTTAGTTTCTAGTAAGTACACAAATATCTTACCTACTTTGGAAATAATTGAGAAATATTTAAGGCTGCACTGGGGTTTAATCAGTGCTAAAAATAAAAACTTCTCAGAAAGTTGGCAAATACTCAGCCAAGCCATATTTTCCCCTCCTGCTTGGCAATTATTTCTAAAAACTCGATTATCCAGAAAATTCGATCACCTCAATAGTAAAACTTAGTTTACAAAAAAGGGAACAGGGAACAGGGAACAGATAAGAAACAAAAATTTCTGAGTCCAGAGCTTCAGTCAAAAAAAAGATGTTTTTAAAAGATGCGTAGCCCGAAAAAAACGGCATCCTTATTTCAATCTCATATTTAAAAACATGAGTTTTCCCTGTTCCCTATTGCTTCCTGTTCCCTCTGAAATCCAAAAGGCATTTTCAGAAATGGAATATGCGTATTCTAGAACTCTTGTAGAGACATTCTATGTAACGTTTCTACATTCTTTTTTGGAGATATCTAAACTTTAATTACCAATATCTTCATGCCAAAGTTCGGGGTTAGTTTCAATAAATTCACTCATCATTTGTTCGCATTCATCTAAATTTAAATCAACTACTTGCACACCATGAGATATCATAAACTCCTTAGCACCAGAAAAAGTTTTTGATTCTCCAGCAATTACTTTTTTAATGCCAAACTGAACCACAGCACCAGCACACAAATAGCATGGCATTAATGTCGAGTAAAGTATTGTCCCCCTGTAGTTACCAATTCTCCCCGCATTCCGGAGGCAATCAATCTCCGCATGAGTGACAGGATCACTTTCTTGTACGCGCTTATTGTGTCCTCTGCCAATAATTTTACCATCCTTAACCAACACAGAACCAATGGGAATTCCTCCTTCTTGTCTACCTTGTTGAGCTTCATGAATTGCAGCATTCATAAATTCGTCCATTTGTCAATACTCCTGATATAAAAAATAACTACTATAGATGTGTCCCTGTGGAAAAACTGTGGAAAAACTATCTTAGTTTTTCACAAGGTAATAATACTCTATAAAAGTGATGAATAATAAATTAAAGTTTTCCACAGCTTTGCCCCAAAAAATTGTATTTTTACGGCAATTTTAAATAAAAGTTAATTATTTATTATATTTTTCTTAAAATTCCGACCCCATAGTCCAGATTTTAATTTGATAAATTAGTTTTTTACTTGTGGAAAACATCAAGGGAGTTAATTCTATTTTTGCGAACGAGTAGCCATTTGAATGCGATCGCTCAATTGGTGTAAAGTTTGAATTAAACTCTGATCACTTCCTTGTAACTGGGTGATTTTCTCACAACTATACATCACTGTCGTATGATCTTTACCACCAAATTCCTCTCCTATTTTGGGTAAACTGAGGCTTGTATATTGTCGCATTAAATACATCCCTATTTGTCTAGCCCAACTAATTTCTCGACGACGGGAATTACTTTTTAAGTCTTCAATAGAAATATTGAAAGTATCTGCCACGATATTTAAAATTATCTCTGGAGTTGCGCCTATTTTCTTGGTAGGAGTGCCTAAAATCGGGGCAAGATTTTCTACCGTCATCGGTAAACCCCAAATAGAAATATAAGCCAAAGCGCGAATTAAAGCCCCTTCCAACTCACGAATATTAGAAGTACAATTAGAAGCAATATATTCCACTACTTCCCGTGGTAAACGAATATTTTCATATTCAGCTTTTTTCTGTAAAATCGCCATTCTTGTTTCTAAATCAGGGGTTTGAATATCCGCAATTAATCCCATAGAAAACCGTGAACAAAGCCGTTCTTGTAAACTAGGAATCTGATTAGGAGGACGATCTGAAGCAATGACAACTTGCTTACCTGCCTCATGTAAAGTATTAAAAGTATGAAAAAATTCCTCTTGGGTATATTCCTTACCCTCAATAAATTGAATATCATCAACTAACAGCACATCAGCAGCCCGATAATGTTCGCGGAAACTTTGCATACTATCCTGACGAATGGCAGTAATTAAATCATTGGTAAACTGCTCCGTAGACACATAAAATATCTTAGAATCAGGACAAATTTGCCAGCGATAATTACCAATAGCTTGCATTAAGTGAGTTTTCCCCAAACCCACACCACCACATAAAAATAACGGATTAAATTCCCTCCCCGGATATTCTGCTACAGCTAAAGAAGCAGCATGAGCCATGCGATTATTAGCACCGACAACAAACCGTGAAAAAACATATTTAGAATTTAAATCTGAAGTCTGTTGTTTATTTATGGGAGCATTTGCGAAAATATGATTTATTGTTGGTAATTCTCCCCCCAGTTCATGTTTACCCAAATGAGAAACTCCCTCATCTTCAGCCACAGTAATATAAATTTCGATTGGATAACCCACAATATCTTGGACTACATTAGCAATAGTATGGATGTAATATTTCTGAAGCCAATTGCGAGCGAAAGGATTAGGAGCATATATTACCAAGCAGTTATTTTCTAGCTGCTGTGCTTTAGCCGTTTTAATCCAAGTTTCAAAGGTAGGAGGAGCTAACTCTAACTGTAAACGCTCTAATACATGATTCCACAAACCATCTATGGGAATTTCCATTCACACCACCTTGATCCGTAATTCGTCATTTCTAATTCGTAATTACTTCTATGTCATCTATAATCATGCTGATAAAAACCAGGTAGCCAATATCCTAACACTTACTAACTAATACGGAGCAATAATCATCTATGAAGATCAATAATTATAACCTAGCAGCTAAAAATATTAATACCAAGTTTTTACTGCAAAACTTGGGCAATAAAGGTAAAAAATGGATTGCAGTGTGTGGTGTAGCAGTTTTCATGCTGGGAGGTTGTACCAGTCTCAAGAAAACCACTTCACAAATTGAACCCATGAATAAAGCGCAAAAAAACACTGCACCCACCACAGAAATTGCCCCTCCTGCGATTTTCTCATCCTCTGGAGATCCTAACTTTGTTGTTAAAGTAGTACAAAAGGCAGGAGGAGCGGTTGTTCGCATTGATTCGACTAGAACCGTCACTACTCAAGCTCCAGACGAATTTTCTGATCCCTTTTTTCGCGGATTTTTTGGCAGTAGAGTCCCTTCCCAACCCAGAGAAAGAGTAGAAAGGGGTAGCGGTTCTGGATTTATCATCAATTCATCTGGGCAAATTTTGACCAATTCCCACGTTGTAGACGGTGCTGATTCAGTCACAGTCACTCTGAAAGATGGCCGGATTTTTAAAGGTAAGGTATTAGGTGAAGACGCGGTAACAGATGTGGCAGTCATTCAAATTGATGCGAATAACTTACCCAGCCTAGCTTTAGGTAAATCTGATACTTTACAACCGGGAGAAGCAGTTATTGCTATTGGTAATCCCTTGGGTTTAAATAATACTGTCACTTCTGGAATTATTAGCGCCACAGATCGTTCTAGTAGTGACATTGGTGCAAGTGATAAGCGTGTTGATTATCTGCAAACAGATGCAGCAATTAACCCTGGAAACTCTGGTGGACCATTACTAAATTCCCGTGGTGAAGTCATTGGCATGAATACAGCAATTATTCAAGGCGCTCAAGGTTTAGGATTTGCCATTCCTATTAATACTGCCCAAAAAATTGCCGAAGAATTAATTGCTAAAGGTAGAGTTGATCATCCCTATTTGGGCATACAAATGGTAACACTAACACCTGAAGTTAAGGAAAAAATAATTGCTAGATTTGGTAATAAAATAAATCTATCGGCAAATCAAGGTATTCTCTTAGTCAGGATTGTTCCTAACTCACCGGCAGCCATTGCTGGACTACGGGCAGGAGATGTCATCAAAACTATTAATAATCAACCAGTTTTAAAAGTTGATGAAGTCCAAAAATTAGTAGAAAATAGTAAAATTGGTATTCCTCTCCAAGTCCAAGTAGAGCGTGATAGCAAAACTCTGCAATTTTTGGTTAAACCTGCACCTTTACCAGTTAACAAAGAAAATTGATATTTGGTTAGTTGTCCCGGATTTCCTGCCCAGATTCTCAAAACTGATAAAACTTGGCGTTGCTAATAGTGCCATATTATGCAATGCCAGAATTTTTGATTTATTTGTATCCCCTCAATATATCGGGGAAAGAGTTATTCAGGCATCCATGACAAACCAAAAGAATTGAGAGCAGATTTTTCCCGAATAATAATTGCCTTCATAGGGAATATTCCCAACCTGAGAAATCCGGTCACGGATATATTCAAAAAAACTGATCCCCAACTGACGAGTAGTAGCAACAAGAGACATAAAAGTATCCCAAGCCTGAGTCCCCTCAACAGTTTGAGTGGCATAACTAATATTACGTCGTTGCACCATCGTCCTAGCAGCTAATTCCGCCGGATTATTGTGCAAAGGCAATTCAGGATGCTCTAATACTAAAAGCAACTCCGAAATTTTCATCCGTGTTAATCGTTTTCGCTCATCCAACTGTTGATAACCACTTTCTGTAGAAAAAAGCGTCCAAAATTCTGACTTAAGTTCGTCAGCTTGCTCCTGACAAGGAGAATCTCGATAAACTAATAATTTCCGATAATATTTCCAGAAATCATCCAGAAAATCTTTTAAAATCGTTTGATGACAAGCAATAAACGGACTTAACTTTTTATAATGTCGTCCCTCATGCACCCAACACAAAGCGATATTATCAGTCAATAACTTGAATTGGGGAGCATCATCACAGACGAGAGTTTGCACCACTGGCCAATCAGTTTGTTGATGATAGAAGGCAATAGCTGCGGCTTCCATGATTCGAGTTCGTTGTTGAGAACCCAGTTTAGGTAGATAGGTATCCAGTAGAGTATTAAACTGTTCAGAGTTCAACACAGTCTCTTGCGGTAATAGTTTGAGAGCGTCTTGATATTTATTTGGTAGTGGGAAATTTCTCAGCAACTCACTGGTCAGTTGATTGAGAATAAACTCCAATTCTTTGTTATTCTGCAAACCTTTGAGTACAGTCAATCGGTCTTTCTTGGGAGTTGTCAAGTAGACTGTATATAAAGGGTTACAGATGACATTGGTAGTATGGTTGACCCCACCAACGCGGGCAGCAGTTTGGTCAAAGTGTTGCCAAGGACTGCTCTCTAGTCCCGATAAATATACTTCTGTTTTCTCCGTTTCAAAATCAGCATGGTTTTTAATCAGTAGATTAGATAAATACCCCGCTGACATGGAAATACCAATATCCTCTAAAAACTCTAATAACTTGCCTTGGGTCATGTTGCCCCCGTAGTACAAGCTGATAACTAAGGTTTTTATTCCCGGTCCGAATTCTCCTTCGTAACCGCAAGGCAGTTCTGCTAAATAGGTTTTCTTTTCTAAGGGTGAGTAGTATTTCTCTTTCCGGAATAGTACATTGTCGGTTGTTAGGATGATGTCTTGGACGATTACTTCTTCATACCCTTTAAACTTTGCGTCTGCTGGTAGTTTGTCTTGGGGGTATTCTAATATTTCTTCTCTGTTTATTTTAATGGCTTGATTTTTACTGCCCTTGGAGTGCTGTTTTGGGGTTTTTCTTTCTTGTTCTGATAGCGTAGCGTGGCGTAAGCCATTGAGTGCTTATTCTCAAACCCTTTCTTATTCTTGGCTTTTATGTCTGGCTGACCAAGTTCAACCTTCAAGCGGTTGTTTTCATCTTTTAACCGTTGATTTTCTAACTCTAAGCCTTTGACTTTTAATTCTAATTGCTCTATTAGGTTCAGTAATACCTCTACTGTATGACGCATTGATTCGTCTGCAATCCCTTTTGGCTCGATGGTTTGCAGTAAATCTGATATTGATTTGTCACTCTCAATAATTTTTTGTGTCATGTCTCCTATTCTATGACACTGTGTGTACCTCGTTGCACTTATTTTCCTCTGTTACCCCTACTTATTGAGCCGATACATTTATTTCACGTTTATTTCATACCATCTGTCGCAGCATCAAATCAGCAAATAACCCCTTAACTGCTGCCAACTCCTCAAAACTCCCCTCTTGGACTATCTTCCCATTTGCCAACACATAAATCCTATCAGCATTTTGAATCGTACTCAAACGATGGGCAATGATCACACGAGTTACCCCCAACTGTTCTAAACTTTGAGTAACAATGGCCTGAGTCTGATTATCTAACGCAGATGTCGCTTCATCAAACAATAAAATCTGCGGCTTATGCACCAAAGCACGGGCAATAAATAACCGTTGTCGTTGTCCTCCTGATAGATTACCACCACCTTCAGAAATAACAGTGTGTAACCCCATCGGGAAGGCTGCAATATCATCCGCTAAACCCCCCATTTCCAAGGCTTCCCAAGCCTCATCTTGGCTGACTATTGCACCTCCAGCAATATTTTCCCAAATTGAACCACTCATAATTCGCCCATTTTGCAGCACTACCCCTAACTGTCGTCGCACTGCGGCAATATCCAAACCCGACAAATCCCTGCCATCATAGAATATTGTCCCCGCTTCTGGAGTTTCAAACCCTAACAACAACCTAGCAATAGTAGATTTTCCACTTCCTGAAGGTCCAACAAGGGCGATAAATTCCCCAGCTTTGGCCCGCATCTTTACAAGCTGAGATCATTTGCTCATCGGTAATTGCTGCATTCCATAAGGTCAAATTATCCCGGACAGTACCGCCAAATAAAAATATATCCTGTTCCACCAAAGACAGAAAACTGGCTAACACCTCTCGCTCAATATCACTTCTGGGAATACCATCTAAGAGAATTTCCCCCTCCCAAGGTTGATAAAGTCCACAGATAAGTTTTGCTAGAGTAGATTTTCCCGAACCACTCGCACCAACTAAAGCTATTCTTTGTCCTGGTTGCAATGATAGATGAAAATTCTCAATCAATGGTGGATCAATATGAGAATAACCAAAGGTAATATTTCGTAATTCTATATAAACCCACATTCCGCACTTCATTGTGTAGTACAGGCACGAGTGTAATAAGTAGCAGAAATAGGTTAAACATAAACACATAGTTTAGTTAGTAATAAATATAGACAGTAATATAAAGATTGCCAACGAATTCAAATTAATAAGGTATTGACAATAAATTCAGAAGAAAAAATGAGAAAATGAGTCTGAATGAAATCAAAATACCAAAAAATATGAATAACCCAAAAAAAGAGTTGGAAAGTAAAAACTTAGATCACTTAGGAATAATAGCAGGAATAATAGATGAAATAGGAATAGTAGAAAAAATCAATGAGATATTTTTAGTAGATATCAGAGAGAAAGTAAATACAGGAGAAGTAGTCAAAGCAATCATTCTCAATGGACTGGGTTTTGTATCAAGACCATTATATTTATTTCCTGATTTTTTTCAGGATAAACCCATAGAACATTTAATAAAAGAAGGCATAAAAGCATCAGATTTAAATGATGATAAAATAGGTAGAGTAATGGATAAGCTTTACAAATATGGATTAACAAAAATATTCCTAATCATTGCCTTAGAAGTAGTCAAGAAATTTGGGATAGAAACTAAATATTCCCATTTAGATTCAAGCTCATTACATTTACATGGAGAGTATAAAAATTGCCTAAATAATGGAGAAAAAGAACAAGTAATAAACAAAGAAAATCCGATTAATATCACACAGGGCTATTCCCGTGACCACCGCCCAGACTTAAAACAATGTATATTAGATTTAATAGTAAGTAGTGATGGAGATATACCTTTATTTTTTAGAGGGGCATCAGGAAACGAATCAGATAAAGCCGTATTCGCTCACATTTTAGTGGAATATTCTAAACAAATAGATTTTGATAGTATAATGGTCGCCGACAGTGCATTATACAGTGAAAATAATTTAAAATTAATGGTGAATATGAACTGGATAAGTCGAGTCCCATTATCCATTAAAAAAGCTAAAAACTTGGGTTATAGCACCGATAAGTAAAGAACTGAAACCAAGTGATATCAAAGGATATAGCTATCAAGAAGAAAAAGTATCTTACGGGGGAATAGAGCAAAGATGGTTATTAATTGAAAGCACAGAAAGAAAAAAGCGGATTTAAAAAAATTAACCCAAAAAATCGCAGAAGAGTTGATGAAAACTAATAAACAGCTAGTCAAGTTAGAAAAAGAAGAATTTGAACAAAAATCTTTAGCAGAATTAAAAATTAAAGACCTGGCGGCAAAATTAAAATATCATCAAATATCGGACATAGAAATTACTGAAAAATTAAATAAAGTACAAACAGTAGTTTATCAAGTCAAAGGTAAATTAATAGAAAATCAAGAATTAATTACAAAACATGAAAATTCTTGTGGTCGATTTATTTTAGCAACGAATATTTTAGACACAACCAAATTAGCACCAACAGAAATATTGAGAATATATAAAAAACAGCAATCAACAGAGCGAGGATTTAGATTTATCAAAGACCCGTTATTTTTTGCCGATAGTCTTTTTGTGAAGAATCCAGAAAGAGTAGAGACAATGATGATGTTAATGGCATTGTGTCTTTTGGTTTATAATCTGGGACAAAGACAATTACGAATCGCATTAAAAGCACAAAAAGCTACTGTTAAAAATCAACTGAATAAACCCACAGAATCTCCCACATTAAGGTGGATATTTCAATGTTTTCAGGGGATTCATATTCTCATCACACAAGGGGTTGATAGGATTCTTAATTTAACGAATGAACATTGTAGGATATTACAATTCCTACCTAATTCTTGTCAAAAATATTATTTATTGTGTTAGTTGCCGAATCTATAATTCCCTATTGCATAGTTTTGTATTTGCACAACTGATTGAAAAATTCAAATTAAACTGTCTTACTAGCTTTTTAAACATAATAAAAAAGCTTGATTTTTGGTGAGTATAATTTATTTATTAGTGGCTGCTTAGTTTTTAAAAATTCTAGTTTTTTATTACTCGTAAATGTAGTTTTTGTATACTACTTTTTGAAGTGCGGAATGTGGGATATAACCCTTTAACTTTTGGATTTGGGATTTGGGATTTGGGATTTTTCTGTGTTCCTCTTGCGTTACTTCAATATCTAGCGCATTACCCAAAACATCATCTAAACGATTCAAATCTCCTTCTAATTCCTGGAGAGTAGTCCCAAAATCTAGTAACGTATTTACAGGTCCTTGAAAACTGCCCATCAAACTTTGAAACGCCAACAACATCCCAATACTGAGATTACCATCCATGACTCGCCAACCTCCCACCACTAAAATTAACATTGACGTTAAAGAAGTGAGTAAGGCGGGTAAAATCCCCAATATTTGGTTAGTTACTTCCAATTCTTGCTGAGAGGTGATGGCTTTGGTATTTAAACCAGACCACCGCGCAAAAAAATCCGATTCTAAAGCCGATGCTTTTATGGTTTCTATACTCTGAAGTGCGGCAATAGTCACCCCGGCAACTTTCCCTGAGTCTTGTACTAAACGCATATTGGCATCTACTCGTCTTCTAGCTACCCACCGCAAAACTAAACCATTAATAGCGGCAAAAAATATGCCAATGGAAGTTAGTACCCCGTCATAGGTAAACATCACCGCAGCATAGAAAAATATCATCACGGCATCAATTACCGTAGTTGCCAATTGCCCAGATAATACCTGAGCGACTGTATTATTTAAACTAACTCGATTGCTGATTTCTCCTGCAAACCTTTGGGCATAAAATTTAATGGGCAATCTGAGAATATGCCACATAAAACCAGCAGACATGGCCACCGCTAGTTTAATTCTCAATTTCCGCAAATAGCGCAGCCGCAACAATGTCAATATTACTTGAAATACGGTAGTGAGTAACATTCCCAAAATCAGAGGACGCAGCCATTCAGTGCGATTTTCTACCAATACCTCATCTACAAATACCTGACTAAATACCGGCATTGCTAATCCGGGTAGTACCAGCAAAAATCCTGCTAAAATACAGTATAAAATTGCCCCAACTGAACCCCGCAAACGGTCAATTAAAGCTAAAATCACACTGGGTTTCCGACCCTCTTTTTTAAAGTCAGATCCCGGTGTCATAACGAGGACAACCCCAGTAAAACCCTCGTCAAATTCCTCCCAGGACACTTTGCGGGGACCAGTTGCAGGATCATTGATAAATACCCAATGTTTATCCCATCCTTCGACTACCAGGAAATGATTAAACTGCCAAAAAACGATGTAGGGAGGGGTTAATTCTTGAATTTGTGCTACTTCTTCGACTTTAAAGCCATCTGCTTCCATTTCGTAGCGTCTAGCAGCAAGAACCACGTTAGAGGCTTTACTACCATCACGGGAAACTCCACATTCTATCCTAAGTTCGGCTAAGGGGACAATGCGATGATAATAAGCAAGAATAATAGCTAGGGAAGCAGCACCGCATTCGACGGCTTCCATTTGGAGGATGGTAGGGGTTTTGACACGCACTTGAGGGTGGTATATATTAGTATATATTTAGTTTTATTATCGTATCAGAAACTTTGGTGTTTAAGATGGAAAGCACCCAAAAATGATAGCTTACACGACCCTACGCTATAAGCTACAGATGGCTTATTTGTTTGGCTTCTACACCCGCCAGGGAATAAATTCCCTGTCTAATAGCTCAAGTCCGTTAAAACGGACTAATAAATTTTCCTAGTATTCAGTCATCTTTAGATGACTTTTGCTATGAGACTGGGAATTCATTCCCAGGCGGTTAGGTGGTTTGGTTTGGTTTTTCTGCATTTCTCTTTTTCTTTTATTAAAAGTAAATTACTGAATTTATGTTATACTGACTCAACATTAAGTATCAACGAAATTGATATAGTTCTTCCTTATCAATTCTATACATTACAATATCAATTCTATACATTACAATGAATGACTGAACAAAAACGCCGGATCTTTCGTCAACAAGCCCTAGACCGGTTATCCAACCCCGAACAGCTAGATAAGTTAATGCAAGTGGTAAGTCCCAAAGATTGGCTACCATTGAGTGCATTAGCTGTTTTTGGCATTTTAGGTATAACCTGGAGTATCTTTGGCAAGATTCCCATTACAGTCACAGGTAAGGGAGTGCTAATTAATCCCCATCGAGTAGTAGATTTGCAATCTCCCATTACTGGACAATTGCAATCCTTAAATATTCGTAGTGGACAATGTATAAAAAAAGATGAGATATTGGGAATTATTAATCCCGCTGATAAAAAACAGCAGTTGCAACAACTACAGGATAAACTAGCTCAATTGCAGCAACAAACCGGAAAAACGACTTTACTGAGACAACAACGCACCCAGTTAGAAACATCAGCCATTATTGCTCAACGTACCAGTTTAAAACAACGGTTGCAAGATACACAAAAGTTGACTCCTCGCATTAAAGATGAAGGGTTAAATAGTATTTCTAAACAGCGTCTTAGTTTCCAACAAAAACTCAAAGATACAGAAGAATTAACACCTATATTGAAAAAGCGACTCACTAACCAGCGAGAATTGCAGAAAAAAGGGGCAATTTCTCAAGAACAGGTATTACAAGCTGAACAAGAATACCGAAAAACTCGCCAAAATATCTCGGAAATTAAAGCCCAGTTGCAACAGTTGCGGGTACAGGAAACGGAATTACAGCAAAAATATCAGGAAAATCTCAATAATATTAATCAAATTAATGCTGAATTAGAAAAATTAGATACTCAAAATAAACAATTAGAACAGAATAATCTAGAAGCTACTAATACTGAGAATAATCAAATTCAGGAAGTGCAGCAAGGAATTGCTCGCTTACAAAAGGAAGTAAGATACAACAGCACTATTAAAAGTCCCTACGCTGGATGTATTGTGGAAATTACTGCCACTGGAGAACAATATCTTAACCCTGGAACTCGTTTGGGAACTCTGCAAATAGTTGGGGAAACTAAGAAAATGATGATTGTTACCTATTTTGCTGTGGAAGACGGTAAAAAAATCAGACCAGGAATGGAAATTTTAATTACACCAGATATGGTAAAACGGACAAGATTTGGCGGTATTGTTAGTAAAATTACTGAAATTACTCCCTTTCCTATTACCTCAGAAGGGGCAACTTCTGTTGTGGGCAACCCGGAAGTGGTAAAAAAATTAATGGGTGAGGGAGGTGGTAAAATAGAAGCAATATCTCAACTGCAAATGGACTCAAAAACCACCAGTGGTTATAAATGGTCATCTTCTCAAAGTCCACAATTAGAAATTTCCACAGGGATAACAACAACGGTAAGGGTGACAGTGGAAGAGAGAAAACCGATTACTTTTGTTTTGCCTTTTTTACGAGAACTTGTGACAAGTTGAGATTGAATTCTTACCCCTATTCTAAAAATGAATGAATTAGCACCAATTATTAAATTGGGTAATCCGATATTACGACAAAAAGCTGTTTGGGTTGAAAATGTTCAAGATGATAAAATTCAACAACTCATTGATGAATTAATTACCTCAGTTGTTCAAGCCAATGGTGTGGGAATTGCTGCACCACAAATAGCAGCATCCTACCGTTTATTTATCGTCGCTTCCC
Source organism: uncultured cyanobacterium (assembly GCA_903848645.1). Classification (GTDB taxonomy): domain Bacteria; phylum Cyanobacteriota; class Cyanobacteriia; order Cyanobacteriales; family Nostocaceae; genus Dolichospermum. The sequence goes on from CAINGU010000082.1 coordinate 227,702, forward strand.
ATCCTAATGCCAGATATCCCCATGCTCCAGAAATGCCACCAACAGCAATGATCAATCCCCAAATCATTGCCCATTCTGCGGAAATGGTGAAAGGTTGGGAAGGTTGTTTGAGTGTACCGGGAATTAGGGGTTTAGTTCCTAGATATCAAACAATTGAAATCGAATATACAGACCGGAATGGTAATTTACAAAAACAAGAATTAACTGATTTTGTCGCCAGAATTTTTCAACATGAGTATGATCATCTCGAAGGATTAGTATTTTTAGATCGGGTGGAAAACAATCAGGATTTAATTAGTGAGGAAGAATATCAGAAATCGGTAATAGGTAATGGGTAATTTTCTTACTGAATTTTGGGCGGGGTTTCCCCGCCCCTACTTGCATCAAAATCCTAATTTTTCTAAGACGGGTTTGGTAGAGACAATATGTCTTTCTAAACCTAATTCTTGGGGACTGACACCTAAAGCTAAAGCAATTAATTGGGGTAAATGTAAAATTGGTAAACCTAACTTTTGTCCAATTACTTTTTCTACTTCTGGTTGACGAGAATCTAAATTTAAATGACACAAAGGACATGGTGTAACGATACAATCAGCACCATTATTTAAAGCTTCTTGAATATGATTTCCAGCCATTTGGAACGATTCCGTTGTTGCATAGCTGGATAAAGGCCAACCACAGCATTGAGTTCTGCCACGATAATATACAGGTGTCGCTCCTACAGCCCGAAATACATTTTCCATAGCTTCAGGTGCAAAAGGATCATCATAAGGCATAGATTTTTGAGCGCGAAGCAGATAACAGCCATAAAAAGCTGCACATTTTAATCCACTTAATTTCTTAGTAACTCGCTCAGTAATTTCTTCTAAACCATAATCTGTGACTAACGCATAAAGAAGATGTTTAACTTCTGTAGTCCCCCGATAAGGTGAACAGCCTTCTTTTTCTAACAAACCATTAACTTTGTTAAAATAATCGGGATTTGTTGATTTACATTCTTTTAATCGTTCATCAACATGACCAATAACACCCTGGCAAGTGCTGCAATGGGTGAGTAAAGGGAGATTTAATGATTCTGCTAACGCGATATTTCTGGCGTTAACGGTATCTTCTAGTAGTTGAGAATCTTCTTTAAATGTCCCTGAACCACAGCAAGCGGCTTTTTTGAGTTCAATCAGTTCAATCCCCAAGGCTTGAGTAAGGGATTGAGTTGATAAATAGAGTTCTCGACAAGCCCCTTGAGCTACACAGCCTGGATAATAAGCGTATTTTAGCGTTTTAGATAGCATAAAAGTATATTTTGTTTACTGTTTAGAGGTAATTAAGATTTAGTGATTGGTAGTTAATTGGGTTATTAAACTCTCTCTCTCTCATCTTTAGGATCTCCTTCATCTTCAATCCTCAGTTTTAATGATAGAACCTATGCTCAGGTTCACCCTTTCCGATAAGATGTATATGCCCAAAAAAACTTTGTTCATTTAGAGCAAATCATAGCAACTTGTTAAGGACTTTTATTTATGAGCCAAGCAGATATTTTTGAAAAAGTTAAAAAAATTATCGCGGAACAACTCAGTGTAGAGCCGGAAAAGGTTATACCAGCAGCCAGTTTTGCCGATGATTTAGGGGCTGATTCCTTGGATCTAGTTGAACTAGTTATGGCTTTGGAAGAAGACTTTGATATCGAAATTCCTGATGAAGCGGCTGAAAAAATTACAACTGTTCAAGCCGTAGTGGATTATATCTCTAGTCACGCTACTGCATCTGCATAGACAAATCTTATTCAGCATTGGCGGGTTTAAACAAATACTTTAAAAGTATAAAAATTAACTGGATAAACCCGTCCGTACATGAGTGCTAAGTGTCTAAACCTGAAGTTAGACTTCAAAAAAAGCCCCGAAAGTCCGTAATATTGAGCAAACAATATACTCTCAACTAAGGATACTTAACTCGGAACTCAGCACTCTTAATTGTTTCCCCTGCTGCTTTTTCGCCATATTTAATGCAATCATGACAGACTATAAACGTAACCGCGTTGTTGTAACAGGTGTGGGCGCGATTACACCCATTGGCAACACACCATTTGAATATTGGGAAGGATTATTGAGCGGACAAAATGGGATTGACTATATCACCGGTTTTGATGCTTCCAAACATAGTTGTCGCATTGCTGGTGAAGTCAAAAACTTTGACCCACACACTTACTTAGATCGCAAAGAAGCCAAGCGGATGGATCGGTTTGCCCAATTGGGTGTATCAGCAGCTATTCAAGCTGTTGCTGATTCAGGTTTAGTAATTGATGATTTCAACGCTGAACAAGTTGGTGTAATCATCGGTTCTGGCATTGGTGGTATTAAGGTATTAGAAGACCAACAAACCGTTTATTTAGATCCTAAAAAAGGTCCTAGTCGTTGTAGTCCGTTCATGATTCCCATGATGATTGCCAATATGGCAGCAGGATTAACAGCAATTCATACTGGTGCAAAAGGTCCAAATTCTTGCTCTGTAACAGCTTGTGCGGCTGGTTCTAATTCTATCGGCGATGCTTTTCGTCAAATTCAAGGCGGATATGCTAAAGCGATGATTTGCGGTGGCTGTGAAGCCGCAGTTACACCTTTGTCAGTGGCAGGATTTGCGGCGGCTCGCGCCCTATCCTTCCGCAATGATAATCCGGCTCATGCTTGTCGTCCCTTTGATCGGGATCGGGATGGCTTTGTCATGGGTGAAGGAGCAGGAATTTTAATTCTTGAAGAATTAGAACACGCTCTTAAACGTGGCGCACGGATTTATGGGGAAATGGTAGGTTATGGGATGACCTGTGATGCTTATCACATGACTGCGCCTGTTCCTGGTGGTTTAGGTGCGGCTAGAGCGATTGAATTAGCTTTAAAAGATGGGGGGCTGACACCAGAAATGGTAAGTTACATCAATGCTCATGGGACTAGTACACCGGCTAATGATGTCAATGAAACTAAGGCGATTAAAAAAGCTTTGGGAGATTATGCGTATAAAGTAGCCGTCAGTTCTACTAAATCTATGACAGGCCATCTGTTAGGTGGTTCTGGTGGGATTGAAGCCGTAGCGACTATTTTAGCGATCGCTCATGATAAAATTCCCCCCACCATCAACATCGAAAATCTTGATCCAGAATGTGATCTAGATTATGTCCCCCATACCAGCCGCACTCAAGTAGTCGAGGTAGCCTTATCTAATTCCTTTGGCTTTGGTGGTCATAATGTTACCCTGGCCTTCAAGAAATTTACTCCCTAGTAACTTGCAAATAAAAAATATCCTAATTTCCCACTGACAACTGACCACTGACCAGCTTTCAAAGAAGTGAACCTGTGGCAAGTATGATAGAGATCATTCCTAACTGAACCGTTAGTTTAGGATAACCAAATTATCGGCTGTATTCATCACCAAAAACTCAGAAGATCCCCCTTGTCTATTGACAATTAGGAATGGGATGATGAGGGAAGTGGGATCACTTGATCATGAACCCAGCAAGAAAAAGCTAAAAAGAGTCCTAACCCGTCGTTAACAATAAGAAATTATGGCTGTTGCAACCCAATCCATCCAAGAACTTTGTATTAATTCGATCCGTTTTTTGGCTGTTGATGCCATAGAAAAATCCAAATCGGGACACCCTGGACTACCGATGGGCGCGGCTCCAATGGCTTTTGTCCTTTGGGATAGCTTCATGCGCTATAATCCCAAAAATCCTCAGTGGTTCAACCGCGATCGCTTTGTTTTATCTGCTGGTCATGGTTCAATGTTGCAGTATGCCTTACTGTACTTGACTGGTTACGATAGCGTTACCATAGACGACATCAAACAATTCCGTCAATGGGGTGCTAAGACCCCAGGCCACCCCGAAAACTTTGTTACACCGGGCGTAGAAGTCACAACTGGTCCTTTGGGACAAGGAATTGCCAATGCAGTTGGTTTAGCAGTAGCAGAAGCACATCTAGCCGCTAAATTCAACAAACCCGATGCCACAATCGTTGATCATTACACCTATGTAATTCTTGGTGATGGTTGCAACATGGAAGGTATTTCCGGTGAAGCGGCTTCCATTGCTGGACACTGGGGATTAGGTAAACTCATTGCTCTTTATGACGACAACCACATCTCTATTGATGGTTCTACAGATGTAGCCTTCACTGAAGATGTTTCCAAACGGTTTGAAGCTTATGGTTGGCACGTTCTCCACGTTAAAGACGGTAACACCGATTTAGCCGGAATTGCCAAGGCGATTGAAGCTGCAAAAGCTGTCACCGACAAACCCACCATGATTAAGGTGACAACCACCATTGGCTATGGTTCTCCCAACAAACAAGATACCGCTGGTATTCACGGTGCGGCTTTGGGTCCAGAAGAAACAATCGCTACCCGCAAAAATCTAGGTTGGGAATATGATGCTTTTGTAGTTCCTGAAGATGCTCTTAATCATGCTCGTAAAGCGGTAGAACGCGGTGCAGGTTATGAGTCCGCATGGAATACAGTTTATGCTGAATACAAGGCTAAATACCCCCAAGAAGCGGCGGAATTTGACCGTTTCATTAGCGGCAAATTACCAGAAGGTTGGGATAAAGTATTACCTACCTATACACCAGAAGATAAAGCATTACCCACCCGTAAACACTCAGAAAACTGCCTCAACAAACTAGGCGCTGTTTTACCAGAATTAATTGGTGGTTCTGCTGACTTAACCCACTCCAACCTCACCGAACTCAAAGGGGCTGGAGACTTCCAAAAAGGACATTTTGCTAACCGCAACATCCACTTTGGTGTACGGGAACACGCAATGGGTGCAATCTGTAACGGTATGGCGTTGCATAACTCAGGTTTAATTCCTTACGGTGCAACCTTCCTAATTTTCACAGATTATATGCGGGCTGCTATTCGTTTAGCTGCTCTTTCCGAAGCTGGTTCAATTTGGGTCATGACTCATGACTCCATTGGCCAAGGTGAAGATGGTCCTACACACCAACCCATTGAAACCCTTGCTTCTCTGCGGGCTATTCCTGATTTAACTGTAATTCGTCCCGCTGACGGCAATGAAACCTCTGGTGGTTACAAAGTCGCAATTGAGAAATCTAAAGCAAACGCTTCGACTTTATTGGCGTTCACTCGTCAAAACGTTCCTAACTTAGCAGGTACATCCATTGCAGGTGTGGCTAAGGGTGGATATACAATTGTTGATTGCCAAGGTACACCAGATATCATCTTGATTGGTACTGGTTCAGAAGTAAGTCTTTGTGTCAGTGCAGCAGATAAGCTGACTGCTGAAGGGAAGAAAGTTCGTGTTGTTTCTATGCCTTCTTCAACCTTGTTTGATACACAAGATGCAGCTTACAAAGAATCTATTCTTCCTAAAGCTGTTACCAAGCGTCTATCTGTAGAAGCTGCTAGTAGCTTCGGTTGGCACAAATATGTCGGTAGCGAAGGCGACACTGTAAGTATTGATACTTTTGGTGCTTCTGCTCCTGGTGGTATTTGTTTGGAGAAGTTTGGCTTTACTGTTGATAATGTTTTAGCTAAAGCTAAGGCTTTGTTAGGTTAATTATCGCAGGATATTCTGTGATTTTGTGGGGTGGGCTGTAAAGCTCACCTTTTTTTTGTTCTATCCTAATGAATCCTGATATTGTCTTTCTCCTTTTTTTTCAGCAAACCCAATTTAAGAGGAAATTAAATATTGAAAAATATTATAATGATGTATTAGATGGACTTTGACAACAATATTCTTTTGTTGCAGCAGCGTTATCTATTTGGTTTCTGAGCGTATCCATCATTTCTATTACTATTCTATGCAATTCATCGTAATCTTTTTTATCTATATCAAGATAATTACCATGAGCTATAATGTTCCTTTTCCCTAACAATTTTTCATCTATTAATACTTCCTTTGATTCATAGAATGAATAATCTAAACCAATCATACATATTATTTCTTTAAAAACTGATGATGATAAATTAGACGTAGCAATTCTAAATTCATATTTTATCACACTTCGCTCATTTAATTTAGTCATAAAAAATTCTGCAACTTCATTATATATAGTTGCTTTTTCTGTTTCCTTAGCTTGATCTAATTGATCTTTCATTGCCAAAGCTATAAAATTATTTGCTAGTTGATTATAAGGTAAGTTTTGCATGGCAACAAATTCTACATAACTATTAGCAGCTACTTTAACAAATCCTTCCCAATGAGCATAAAGCATAGTAATACCACTGCGGACTAATGCATTTCTTTTTGCTAATTCAAAATCCTTTGAATCAATCAAACTTTTCAATATTGAAAGCTCTTTTTTTCGCCATGCAAGTTCTTCTGCTAACTTATCACTAAGCTGTTCTAAAGTGCGTATTTTCATGGCTGGAAAATTTTACGTCCCAAGGGAACTAAGTTTGGTATTCTACGCTTTGCAGAAGTACCTGAACCTCCTGAACTTGACCACTGTTTGTATTCAGGATTTACCCAAACTTGCTTTACTTTTTCTTTGATATTAATCTCTGAATTAGATAAATTTTTGTAGTTGTAACCAATTCCTAACGCAATTACTTCATAAGCAGAAACCAAAAATCCTCCTAAAAATTTATTTTTAGTATGGGAGTATCTGCGAAAACTTTCATTTCCAAGTTGGTCATATAAAATTTCAAATGTCTTATTAAAAGCAGTTTCTTCTTCACTATAATTAAATTCTTGATTTTTAGCAATTTCTAGAATTTTATCAGTCAAGAAAATACTTAAATCATTACCTATTTTTTTTATTTCATTTTCTTCAAGAGTACGGAATACCAAAAATCTTACTAACAATTCCATATCATATTGTTCATCATTCTGTCGATCACTGAGAGCTATACATTCTTGGAAATTTTCATTTTCACTTAATTTTTTCAGCCAGTGAAACATTTCTTTATTATACATGACAAGAATACAGTTTCTTACCTCCTGTGCTGTAGCTATTGAACCACCATTATTCAATCTTTGGAATAATTCGTATTTGGCAATTTCATCACTTTCTTTGAGAAGAATAGTTGCACCAATTTTAGCTCTTTTTATCAATAAGCGTTGGGCTGAAGTGAGAGAATTAATAGTATCATCAGGATCTTCCCATTTCTTTCCTTCCAAATTTGGTAAATATTTAGTTTTTTCTAAAACCAATGGATCTAAAAGTTTTTGATCTTCATCTTTTAATTTTCCCACAAATTCATATATTGTAGATAATCTTTGAAGTCCATCCACAACATCCCATACACCATCGTCACGTTGAGAAACAAAGATGGGTGGAATTGGTATGCCCAGTAAAATAGATTCTATTAAGCTAGTTTTTTGACTAGAAGTCCAACGAAAAATCCTTTGAAATTCAGGGTGGATATCAATTTCGTCATTTTCATAAAGGCTGATCCATTCCCCAATAGACATTGAATAGTGATCAGATCGGATCTCTTGCCTCATTTTGTCAATTTCTTCCTTAAGTCCCATGTTATTACTCCAATTTCAAAAAAGGTAAAATCTAGAAAGCCAGCTTTTACAAGCTGTAAATGTTTAATCTTGTCAGGGTTTTATAATTAGGTTTTAGTTGATTTTAACTCAGTAAAATCTAACTTTTAACGAGGGATGATATCGGCTTTTCTCATCCCAACCTACTTGAATTATAAGTCATGAACAGAATATTATATTACTGCAATTATCAATTACATAACCAGTTTCATCTACGAACATAAAAACGCCTTTACAGACCATAGCAAAAGATAGCCTGACAGATAATTACCAAATTGTAAAGGCTGGAGATACCATAGCGATCGCATCACCCCAAGTCCGCGATAAAATTTTCAAGCATAATAAACCCACTGTACAACCATGCAAACCGATTGGAAAACCGTCAAAACCTACGAAGACATCATCTATCAAAAAACCGACGGTATCGCCAAAATCACCATCAACCGTCCCCACAAACGGAACGCATTCCGTCCTAAAACCGTATTTGAACTATACGAAGCCTTTTGGGATGCCAAGGAAGATACCAGTATTGGCGTAGTCCTATTTACAGGTGCAGGGCCCCACACAGACGGTAAATACGCCTTCTGTTCAGGAGGAGATCAAAGTGTGCGGGGACAAGCAGGTTATGTAGATGAAGCAGGAATCCCCCGTTTAAACGTCCTAGACTTGCAACGTCTCATTCGTTCCATGCCCAAAGTCGTTATTGCCCTAGTCGCCGGTTATGCTATTGGCGGAGGTCATGTTCTCCATTTAATTTGTGACTTAACCATTGCTGCTGATAACGCCATTTTTGGGCAAACAGGACCCAAAGTAGGTAGTTTTGACGGTGGTTTTGGTGCGAGTTATTTAGCCCGAATTGTAGGACAAAAAAAAGCGCGAGAAATATGGTTTCTCTGCCGTCAATATAACGCTCAAGAAGCCTTAGAAATGGGTTTAGTTAATACCGTCGTCCCCATAGAACAACTAGAAACAGAAGGCATAAAATGGGCGCAAGAAGTCTTAGAAAAAAGTCCCATAGCCATTCGTTGTCTCAAATCAGCATTTAACGCCGACTGTGACGGACAAGCTGGTTTACAAGAACTCTCCGGTAACGCTACTCTCCTTTATTACATGACAGAAGAAGGAGCAGAAGGAAAACAAGCATTTTTAGAAAAGCGTCCCCCTAACTTCCGGGATTTTCCCTGGTTGCCTTAAATTTATACAGCAGTTTCCGATATTATGAGGTACATATATTAATAAGAAAATCCTTGTAGTGCGAGCATCTTGCTCGCTAATGGTGTACCTCACGCAGATGGAATGTGCTGTATATACCAAAATCGCACCTGTCAGGAAGGTGCGATTTCCGAATATCTAAAAATTTCCAAGTCAAATCTTATGAGAGTGGACAAAAAATTAATACAGTAATAATGGGTAATTAAATTAGTACGCTCTGGTTTTTTACTTCTTGTGTAGCGGAAGTATGAATATCTTCAACAGAGGCTACTGTAAGATGATCTAAATCGGTCGGGGGAGTTTGAGCAGCCGAAGAAAAAACAGGTCTGGCTACTGGTAAACTCCAAGCATCTTCTAACGTTTCCCAAGAAGGTGCAAAAGCTGCTAGGACGAAAGGACAAGCTTTCCAAACCCCTTGGACTGGTGCGCTCAATTTTTCACACATACCACCACGACGACCCTGTGGTTGGTAATAACGACAATAACGACAGGTAGATGTTAAACGCTTAATTAGTTTCATGTGCCTTCATCTTCAGTACCGTAGGACTAGTTATCACACTTATATATCTTGCTTCTTGATCAAAATAGGGATGAAAGGCAAAAAGTCATTATTGGATATGGGTTCTAGCGATTATTATCAATAAATAAATTTTATTATGTCTTTATATTCTTGTTATATTTGTAAATGATTATCGGAGTGCCTACATACTTGTTTTTGTCTAAAACTTATTGGGGATCAAGATTAAAAGTTGTGTTTTTGATTTGCTCATCTTGAAAATACTTGACTTTAGAGAGATTTAAACTCTATTTTTAGCATCTAGTTTACTTAAAGATTTAACACAACTAAATATTTTTATTCAGAGCTTATTGTTTACCGCAACAGCTTAGAGCAGCAGAGAGAACAAACATTCCAGCGTTCAAGTTCACCCGGTGGAGTGGGGCATTGACATTGGGGACATAAAGGAAGATGATGCGATCGCTCTTGCATCTTCTTAGCCCAATTCTCAAAACCATCTAGAGCATTATCCAGCTTGGGTGGGACTAACTTATCAGCAGTCAGATCATCAGCCACATAACTAGGATGTTCTGATGCAGAAACAGTTGGTTTTGTTCCCGTTGTTGATGAATTTTTCCACTCCGCTGTCGAAAAGTGAATATCTACCAAAGACGTAGATAACTTCTGATTTAATTGCATTAATATAGTTTTCCGTCCAAAGGTCAAATTTTGCGCCCAAGCAGCACTAGAAGTAGCTACCCACAAAACATCACGCTGAATTGACAAAGGACGAGTTTGAGCAGCAACCGCAGTCCCCACAACTTCCACCCAACACTTTAACAAACGCGGAAATACTTGTTCTTGCCATTGTGCTGAACGTTGTATATTCCCTAAAATATGATCAATTGACTTAAAAGACATATAGGACTCCTATTTGATTTTTGAACTATACGTAGGGTGGGCAATGCCCACTATATGCGGGTTTTGGTGGGCATTGCCCACCCTACACTACTTAATATTTTTCAGGAATCATTTAGGAGTCCTATATTTTGTGATTAGTTTGACTATTCTCAGTATTTATATTTAACGATTGTGGGAAGGGCATCTTGCCTGTCAAAATTGTGCAATTTGAATTCAGTACAACTTCAGTTGCTAGTTAGGGAACAGCCAAGAGAGGCGTATTGTCAGCTATACTTCTAACCAGTAACTTAGGTAAAATAGCTGAAGACTGACAAACAATTTTCGCTAGTATATTGAAAATTAATTTAATTTAATCATTTACCCTTACACCATCTTCACAATGAATAAAAATCCCCTTATAGATTCTACAAAATCATCTCAAATATCAGGCTTAAACCCTGTCCTCACTACAGCACTGGCTAGTTTAGAAGTACAATTAGATCAAGAATTAACCAGATACAGACGCACACGCAAAAACGCCAGACAACAACCATCTAGAAGTGTAAAAAGTTATACCACACTAAAAAAAACAGCACTATTAAACGATATTCAACTACCAGCAGTTCCTCCCCTAGCCATTTCTCCAGAAAATCCCTTGTTGACAACTGAGACTGAAGCAATTAATTTTCCCCCAGCATTCCCCCCCCCAGAAATAGAGGAAACCCCCACTTCTGCAAATTTAGGAGAAAAATCTAGTAGTAGTCTAGTTCCCACCAAAATTCAACCTCCTGAAAACCAAACCCTCCTCACCACAAACGATACTCCCAAACAACCAGATGATTATTTAGAATCTAGTGAAGCACTATTGCGGAGTTTGACAGCCGAAGCACCACAAACTCAAACTCCTCATTCTCCCAAATCCCGTAACAGTGTGTTATCACCTATGGGAATTGGTTCAATGCTGTTGCTATTATTGGCAAGTTTGACTTTAGGCTATGTAGTCTTAAATCCCAAAAATTTGCCTACATTTAATTTTAGTAACTTACTTAACAGTAATTCCTCACCTACTGCGGAAAATACAGAAGCAATAGAAAATAATTCTCCACCGACTACCGAAGCAAAAATCACCCCCATAGCCAAATATCCTAATTTAGCTACCCAAGAATTTCGACAAGTCCGAGATCCTAAAGATGTCGTAGATTTAACACCAAAAGTTAAACCTACTCCTCAAATCACACCAACTCCCCTAGGGATTCAAGCACCTATAACTCCTATAACTCCTATAACTCCATTACCCACTCTTTCCCCTGTTCCCACTCTTTCTACACCTTTACCAAAGCCTACAGCCACCGCATCACCCCTTGCAGAAGATATTAAACCCTCAGCAGATGGCTACTATTATATTATTGCTGATAATCAAGGCGACAACGCTTTAGCAGCAGCAAAGCAAGTAGTTCCTGATGCTTATTTATCACCAAACAAAAAATTTATTTATTTAGGTGCTTTGAAAACTAAGGATGATATTAAGCGTAGATTACAGGAATTAGCAGCAAAAGGGATCAAAGGACGCTTACAGCAGCCATAATAAAAAACGTGGCGATGATTTAGGATAGCAATATAGCCATCCTCAAAGTCCGGTAAATGGTCAAGGTAGAGCCAACATGGAAGTTATTAACCGTATTCTGCGGGTGATTCGCGCTAATTTCAATAGTCTAGTTAGCAATGCAGAAGATCCAGAAAAAATTCTGGAAAAAGCTTTCATGGAAATGCAAGAGAATTTGGTACAATTGCGTCAAGGGGTAGCTCAAGCGATCGCCACCCAGAAGCGCACAGAACGTCAAGCAGCCGCTGGTGAATCCCAATCTGAAGAATGGTATCGTCGCGCCCAATTAGCCCTCCAGCAGGGTAATGAATCCCTCGCACGGGAAGCTCTCACCAAACGCAAATTTTACCAAGAAACTGCGACAACCTTAACCAGCCAAATTCAGCAGCAAAAAGATGTAGTCGCTAAATTGAAGCAGGATATGCGGACTCTAGAGTTAAAATTGGCTGAGGTAAAAACCAAAAAAGATATGTATATTGCTCGCGCACGTTCGGCCGAAGCTTCTTATCGGCTTCAGGAAATGCTAACTGGTGCTTCTGCCACTTCTAGTTTAGGTGCATTAGAACGAATGGAGGAAAAAGTTTTACAGATAGAAGCACAATCTGAAGTTGCGAGTACACTGGGTGGTGATGATCTAGAAAAACGCTTTGCATCCTTAGATTCTGATAATGATATTGATACAGAACTGGCAGCAATGAAAACTTATATGCTACAGCAAGGAGAAAATCCTCAGCCAGATCATAATTTACCCAAAACACCCAAACCATAAGTTTCCCTGGTTAATATAGATAATTGATAGGTTGATGATTCAGAATAGAAAAAAAAGATAGTAATCCAGACTGGAAAGACTACATTGGCATAGGTAGCTATTAATATAGTAGAAAAGCTAACTATCTAACCAAGAGCGTAAACCTCTAAAGGAAAAATAAATTTATGGGATTATTTGATCGCCTTAAACGAGTAGTTGGTGCTAACCTAAACGATTTAGTCAGTAAAGCCGAAGATCCAGAAAAAATGCTGGAACAAGCTCTCTTGGAAATGCAAGAGGATATGGTGAAGTTGCGTCAAGGGGTAGCTCAAGCAATAGCAGCCCAAAAACGTACAGAGAAACAGTATAATGAAGCTGTAAATGAAGTCAATAAGTGGCAACGCAACGCCCAACTTGCGATCCAAAAAGGTGATGAAAACCTAGCCCGTCAAGCCTTAGAGCGCAAAAAAACTTATAATGATACTAGTGTAGCCTTAAAAACTAGCCTAGATCAGCAAACTATTCAGGTAGAAGGTCTTAAAAAGAATTTAATCCAGCTAGAGAGCAAAATTTCTGAAGCCAAAACTAAGAAAGAAATGCTCAAAGCCCGGATTACTGCGGCCAAAGCCCAAGAGCAATTGGGCAATATGGTTAGTGGAATGAATACTAGTAGTGCCATGTCTGCTTTTGAGCGCATGGAAGAAAAGGTGTTGCTGCAAGAAGCCCGCGCTGAGTCTACCGCACAATTAGTTGGTAACAATTTAGAAGACCAATTTGCAAAATTAGAATCTGGTAGTGATATAGATGATGAATTAGCTGCTTTAAAAGCATCTCTCGCACCTGCACCAGAACCAAAACTACTAACTCCAGAACAACCAACCAGTACAGCTAAACCTGCTCAACCAGTTGATGCTGAATTGGAAGCACTTAAGAAACAATTGGATAATCTGTAATTTTTACAGGCAATTCCAATCAGTTAATCCCACAAGATGTGTGGGATTTTGTTTGATCAAGAGACGAAACTAGAACCTGAAGAAAAGTAATCAAAAGTAGAGAAGCGAAGCAATTCGTCTCTACTTTGCACTAAATCATTGTATTAACCACAGAAGAAGGTGCTATCCCCTGTTGGGAATCGTTGGTAGTTGAGTTTTGTGGTTGAATTTCTTCCTGTACACCCCGCAACTTAATTAACTTAATAGCCCGGTTGACACTTTCTGGCAAAATTACCACCAGACTACCATCAGGAGCCATATCTAAGGCTTTGTTAATAGCTGTGCTTTCATCCAGAATTGATTCAAAGCGGTAATTAGGCTTAACTTGGGTAATACCTTGAATAATCAAATCCGAAGCAGAACCACGAGGTCTGCCTCTGGTATCATCATCTTCTTTGATAATAATGTAGTCAAAGATATCTGCTGATAATTTACCCAGGGTAACAAAATCTTCGTCACGGCGATCGCCAGGACCGCCAACCACACCAATACGCTGTCCCGTTGTCCAGTTGCGAACAAATGATCCCAAAGCCTCATAACTAGCGGCATTGTGGGCATAATCTACCAAAGCATGGTATTTACCCAAATTAAACAAATTCATGCGTCCTGGTGTTTGACTCACGGAAGCGCGGAAGCCTCTTAAACCAGAGCGAATTTGCTCAATACTCACATTTTGAACAAAAGCTGCCAAACTAGCGGCTAAAGCATTAGCAATCATGAATGGGGCTTTTCCACCCATTGTCAAGGGGATATTTTCTGCTCTTTCGATGCGGTGAGTCCAATCACCTTTGACAATTGACAGATAACCATGTTCATAAACTGCGGCTACTCCACCCTTTTGGATATGCTGCCGTACCAGTTCCGAGTCTGGATTCATGGTAAAGTAAGCAATATTCGCCTTAGTTTTCTCTGCCATAGCTGCAACCCGTTGATCATCGGCATTGAGAACGGCATAACCATCAGGGAAAACAGCTTCAGCGACTACACTTTTGAGATGAGCTAATTGCTCAATGGTATCTATATCCCCGATGCCCAAATGGTCAGCAGATACATTTAATACTACTCCTACATTAGCATTTTCAAAACCCAGCCCAGAGCGAAGAATACCACCACGAGCCGATTCTAATACTGCTACTTCTACGGTGGGATCTTGGAGGATAACATGGGCGCTTTGGGGTCCAGTGTTGTCTCCTGATTCTACTAAGAAATCACCAATATAAGTACCATCTGTGGTTGTATATCCTACTACTTTACCTGTTTGTTTATAAATGTGTGCTAACAGACGAGTAGTGGTAGTTTTGCCATTTGTACCTGTAATTGAGAGAATAGGAATCCGGCTAGATTGTTCATTGGGGAACAGCATATTCATAACTGCGCCGGCGACATTGCGAGGTATACCGATGCTTGGGGCGACGTGCATTCGGAAACCGGGGGCGGCATTGACTTCAACAATTACACCATCTAATTCTCTCAGAGGACGGCTAATATCTGAAGTAACAATATCTATACCAGCAATATCTAAACCAATGATTCTCACTACCCGTTGGGCTAACCAAACGTTTTCCGGGTGAATTTCGTCTGTTCGGTCTACAGCACTACCACCTGTACTCAAATTAGCTGTTGCCCGGAGATAACAAATTGCTCCCTGGGGTGGCACACTATTGACAGTGTAACCTTGCCTTTCTAGTAGCTGGTAGCTGGTACGGTCTAGTTCAATCTTCGTGAGGACATTATCATGGCCTTCACCGCGATTGGGGTCTTGATTAGTTTCTTCAATGAGTTCTGCAATTGTAGACTTGCCATTACCCACGACATGAGCGGGGACTCTTTCTGCAACAGCGACTACCTTGCCATCTACTACTAATACCCGATGATCGCGGCCAACATAATAGCGCTCGACAATGATTGAGCGAGAAACCTGTCTGGCCATTTCATAAGCCGCTTCTGCGTCTTCCCAGTTTCTAATATCAATGGTAATACCACGGCCATGATTGCCATCTAAAGGCTTAATAACGATCGGATAACCACCAACAGATTCAATGGCTTCTTCTAAATCGTCAAAGAAATTGATGACTGTACCTCTAGGGACTGGTACACCATTGGCATAGAGAATACGTTTAGTGGCTTCTTTATCACAAGCTAGTTCTACGCCAAGAATGCCTGTGTTATTGCTCATTGTGGCCTGAATCCGTTTTTGATGGATACCATAGCCCAACTGAATCAGAAATCTTGCTGGTAAAGGCATCCAAGGAATACCTTTTTTCTCCGCTTCTTTGATGATTGCTTCTGTTGAAGGTCCAAGAGATGCGTCACGGCAAAAGTCTTTCAGGTCTTGGATATCTTGCTCTAATTCGGCTTTAGGATAACGGCTTCGGTCAATAATACTTTGACATAGCCTGACTGCTGCACGTCCCGCATAGCGACCCGCTTCCTCATTTATGTACTCAATTACTACCTGGTAAATCCCAGGTGTAGCAGTTTCACGGGTGCGACCGAAACCTACGTGCATTCCCGCTAATTCCTGGAGTTCCAAGGCTACGTGTTCCACTATGTGGCCCATCATTGTGCCTTCTCGTACCCGCATTAGAAAACCACCACGACAGCCGGGAGAGCAATAGTGACCCTCCAAACTTGGTAGCGCCTCTACTAATCCTTCATAAAAGCCAGGTATTTCATTGGAGGGTGTTTCGGCCAGGTTTTCTAAATCAAGGCGCATGACGATTAACTTATGGCGTCGAATGCTCCAGTAGTTTGGGCCGCGTAAGGTCTGGATCTTGAGGATTCTCATGGGAATAGGTAGATGGAGATTCGGAACCAAAATTCTAGTTTCTTACTGGAATTGACCGCTAAACTGTTCATGGAAAACAGTTTTTTCTTTTTAGATAGTATTTATCTAAATTTGGAAGCAGCAATTAAGGCGCGGTCAAATCAGCGTAACTATTGAGATACTCTATACCGTCAGCTAGAGATGCGATGCACAGCAGGTAAAACAGTACGTTGGTAAAGATGGAAGCGATCTCCGTAACTGAGGATATGTAGTCGTAAATTATGTACGGTTAAGGGTTCGTTAGCACTAACATGAGGTTCGTTGGTATGGGTAAGTTCTGTGGGATCAACAATGGTGACACTGCCTTTACCCATAACTTGTAGCCAACCATCTCGTTCAAACACAGCACAAGTATCTTCGTCAATACCAATGCCTAAGCGATCAGGGTGAGCAGCGATCGCACTGACCAGTCGCCCCATGCGATTCCGGTTATGGAAATGTTGGTCAACTACAACTTCGGGAATAAATCCCAAGCCAGTGGCCATATCCACTAGGGAACGATTGGGTGTTTCACCACTACCACCACCTGCGATCATATGATGCCCCATCACTGCTGCTCCAGCGCTTGTACCTGCTAAAGTCAGTTGTCCGGCTCTCACGCGTTGGCGAATAATTTCCATGGCTGGAGTGTCGGATAGGACTCCACAAAGGCGCAGTTGGTCTCCTCCTGTCAAGAAGACACCACTACAGGCTTCGAGGGATGCTTTAATCTCAGGATTTTCGCATTGTTCCCGTTCCCGAATGTCTAAAATTTCAACCTTCTCCGCACCCATTTCTTCAAAAATATGAATATACCTACCACCGATAATGGCAGGCTCGCGGGAGGCTGATGGAATTATTGTAATATACGCCTTGTTACCACCAGCACGAACAAAAAAAGTTCTCAGAATTTCTCGTCCATGAACTTTATCTTCTGCGCCTCCGATAACCAGAACGGCGGTTTTAGTTGCTTGGGGTGTCCTCATTTCCAGCGATTTAACTTCTAACTGCGGCATGATGTTTGTGCTTGAGGGAGTTAACAACTTCAGGTTAATTGAACAAGGTTGATTACTTGTTTATTTTCACCCTAAGTTTTCTGTGAGCGGACACTGCTTGACGCACAGGATGCCTCAATTTCATCATGTCCGTCGTTTTCATAGCCAGTACCTTGTTTTTTACCTAGCCACTTTCGCATGGTATTCCATCCTGTAAGGGAACTAGGATTCCCTTCTGGACTTAGAGTTTAACAGGTCTTGACACTCTTACTTCTAAGGCTGGTTGAATGTATCCCGGAAGTTGTTAACTTTAGTGGGATTATTAATTTAAATTTAGTGGTGACAATATTTAAACATAAATTAAGTAATTAGAAAAACTTTTGATCTAACTCAAGGACTAGAAGTTCTGGTACTTTTAGATACTATTGGGAGATTTTTTCTCTATTTCTACTGTTTTTTTAGTTATTGTGTTGGCTAGGTATCTACCCTTAAGATTAGTTTTACTGGATACGAATTACTGTGCGTTTTGATATAGTTACACTTTTTCCTGACTGTTTTACGTCAGTTCTCAGTTCTGGCTTATTAGCTAAAGCCTTAGCCAAACAGATCGCTCAAGTGCATCTGACTAATCCCAGAGACTTTACCACGGACAAGCATCACAAGGTAGATGATGAACCCTATGGTGGTGGTGTGGGAATGTTAATGAAGCCAGAACCGATTTTTGCGGCTGTGGAGTCTTTGCCGATTCTACCCCGGCGAGATGTGATTTTAATGAGTCCCCAAGGACAACCGATGAATCAGCCCTTGCTGCGCGAATTAGCCACGAATTACGACCAGTTGATTGTGATCTGTGGTCATTATGAAGGGGTAGATGACAGGGTGCTAAATTTAGTGACTCGTGAGGTATCCTTGGGCGATTTTATTCTCACTGGAGGAGAAATTCCTTCTATGGCTTTGATTAATGGTGTGGTGCGTCTCCTCCCAGGAACTGTGGGTAAGGAGGAATCTCTCAAGACTGAAAGTTTTGAAGAAGGTTTATTAGATTTCCCCCAGTACACTCGTCCTGCTAATTTTCGCGGTTGGAAAGTTCCAGATGTGTTACTAAGTGGTAATCATGCCGCAATAGCCCGTTGGCGTTTTCAACAACAAATTGAACGGACTGGTTTACGTCGTCCCGATTTACTGGAAAAATGGCAAGAAGAGAGGGAACAGGGAACAGGGGGAGTCAGGGAACAGGGGGAGTCAGGGAAGTAGGGGAAGTAATATTCTTTTGTAACGGACAACGGACAACTAACAACTGACAAACTATGAACATCAGAATTGGTAATGGCTACGATATTCACAGATTGGTGAGCGATCGCAATTTAATTTTAGGCGGTATTCACATTCCCCATGAACTAGGCTTGTTAGGACACAGTGATGCTGATGTTCTCACTCACGCGATTATGGACGCTATGCTAGGGGCGTTATCTTTGGGGGATATTGGTCATTATTTTCCCCCTACAGATCCTCAATGGGCTGGGGCTGATAGTCTTGTACTATTAGATCAAGTACATCAGTTAATTCGTGAACAAGGTTGGAAAATTGGAAATATTGATTCTGTAATTGTGGCTGAACGTCCGAAATTAAAACCCCATATTTCTAAAATGCGGGATAAGTTAGCAGCAGTCTTAGAGGTAGAACCAAATCAAATTGGTGTCAAAGCTACCACTAATGAAAAATTAGGACCAACAGGAAGAGAAGAAGGTATTTGTGCTTATGCTGTAGTTTTGTTAGTAGCAGGTGATTAATTAATTTCCATATATTTACATCAAGGAAAAAAAGATGCAAGTTATCAACTTCCAGCCTCCTCAAAAATATCGTCCTGATATTATGTTTACAAATAAAGATGAAGAAATTATCTTAATCGTGGACATAAAAGCTACAAAATCGGTGGATGTAAACAACCAAAATAACAATCAAATTATTATTGCTCAAATTCAAAAATATTTAAGGGATATTCAACAACATATTCCTTTTGCCATGTTGGTAAATTTAGAAGAAATTAATATTTTTGCATTTACTAATGATTATAAAATCATCAGCGAAATTTCTTTAAAAACCAATGACATATTCAGTAACTACGATTCTGAATTTAGTGATAAAATCATATTTGATTTTTATTTAGAAACACTTGTTAAATCTTGGCTCAGAGATTTATCATATCATTGGAACTCAGATACACCACCGGCTCATAATGAATTAGCTAAAATTGGCTTATTACCACTATTAGAAGGTGGATACATTTATATTCAAGGAACTACAGGTGCTGATACTTTATATTGAAACCAATTTTTTAATGGCAATTGTCAAAGGAAGAGATTTAGAAGCAAAACAATTACTTCAAAATATCCCTCCATCAATTTACATAGCTATACCAGCCATTTGTTATGTAGAAGCTATTAACACATATAGAATAGACAAGAAAAATCAATCAGAATTTCAAGCAGAAATGGACAAACAAATTAATGAAGCAATGCGTGATAAAACCTCTATTCATCCAAAATTATTGCTTGTACATTTAGAAAAAGCATATATTGAAAATACGCGATTATTAAATGATGTGCAAATCCGGTTCTCTGAAACCATTAATTTACTAACTCAAAATGCAGAAATTATAAATTTCACCAGTAGTATAATTAAGGATATTTCTCAGCACGCTGTTGCTTTAAAGGAAACATTATTAATTAAGAATGATCTTATAGATAACTTAATATTACAGTGTATCGTATCTCATGCAAATCAGCATCCTTATGATCAAAAAGTATTTATAAGTGGTAACACTAAAGATTTCGGTAAACAGGAAGTAAGAGAGATTTTAAATAGTGCAAAAATTAAATATTTTAGTAACACTAAAAACTTTCTAGGTTGGTTAGACTCTCAATTATTCTAAAATTAATATCTGGTAAGAAACTATGACATTAACTAAAAAAATACTCAATTTTACAAAACGCTTTTTATTATTAATAATCATTGCTTTTACAGCAATAACAATTACCGCTTGCAACCCAACTAAATTAAAAACCAATGCGGCTCAAGTTCCCCAATTAGTAACGAGTATTCTCAGTGATCCAAAAACATTCAATGCTGCGCTGAGTTCCGAATCACCAAATATTTTTGGTTACACTTATGAAGGATTATTAAATCAAAATCCTATTGACGGAAAAATAGAAGGTGCGTTAGCTGAATCATGGGAAATATCACCAGATAAAACCAAAATTACCTTTACCATGCGCGAAGGTTTAAAATGGTCAGACGGACAACCATTAACAGTCGATGATGTCGTATTTACCTATAATGATATTTATTTAAATGAAAACATCCCCACAGACACTAGAGATGTTTTAAGAGTTGGTAAAGATCGCAAATTACCAACTGTGAGAAAAATAGATAATAGAAGAGTAGAATTTAGTGTACCCGAACCATTTAGACCTTTTTTACTAAATACAGGAGCATCTATTTTACCTGCTCACATTTTAGAAAAATCAGTTAAAACCAAAAATAAAGATGGTAAACTTGAATTCTTGAGTAAATGGGGTGTTGATACTCCGACCGAAGAACTAATTGTTAATGGCCCTTACAAACTGGAAAGATATGATACCAGTCAACGGGTAATTTTTCGTCGTAACCCCTATTATTGGCGTAAAGATGCTCAAGGTAAACCACAACCTTATATTGAACGCATAATTTGGCAAATTGTCGAATCAACAGATACTTCTTTACTCCAATTTCGTTCCGGTGATTTAGATTCTATTGGTGTTTCTCCTGATTATTTTTCTCTGTTAAAAGTTCAGGAAAAACAAGGGAATTTTAAAATATATAATGGTGGTCCGAGTTCTAGCACTTCCTTTGTTTCTTTTAATTTAAATAAGGGAAAAAGAAATGGTCAGCCTTTAGTTGATCCGATTAAATCTAAATGGTTTAATAATATCCAGTTTCGTCAAGCAGTAGCTTATGCTATTGATAGACAAACCATGTTAAATAATACTTTTCGTGGTTTAGGTACACCCCAAGATTCTCCTATTTCTGTCCAAAGTCCTTATTTTTTATCACCGGAAAAAGGCTTGAAGGTTTATAAATATAATCCCGATAAAGCTAAAGAATTACTACTAAAAGCAGGATTTAAATATAATGAAAAAAATCTCTTAGTAGATGATAAAGGTAATGAAGTAAGATTTGCATTACTCACTAATGCGGGGAATAAAATTCGGGAATCAATGGGTTCACAAATTAAACAGGATTTAAGTAAAATCGGGATTCAAGTAGATTTTACACCTTTAGCTTGGAATACTTTTATAGATAAGGTATCTAATACTTTGGATTGGGATGCTTGTTTATTAGGTTTAACTGGTGGTTTAGAACCTAATGATGGTGCAAATGTTTGGTCGCCGGAAGGGGGATTACATATGTTTAATCAAAAACCCCAAGCGGGACAAAAACCCATTGAAGGTTGGGAAGTTGCAGACTGGGAAAAGAAAATTAATGACCTTTATATTCAAGGCGCACAGGAATTTGATGAGGCTAAATTAAAAGAAATTTATGGTGAAAGTCAACAATTAACACAGGAGTATTTACCTTTTATTTATTTGGTTAATTCCTATGCTATGTCAGCGATTAAAAATCGTTTTGAAGGTATCCAATATTCTGCCCTTGGTGGGGCTTTTTGGAATATTCATGAAATTAAAATTACGAAATAGTTAATAGTTGACTGAATAAGGGAACTCCAAAATCCAAAATTCTAAAATCTAAAATCCCATGACACAACCCGAAAATTTGCGATCGCTCTTAGAAGCCGTCGCCAATGGTAAAATTAGCCCAGAGATAGCCTTCGACTCCCTGAAAAACTTACAATATGAATCCGTAGGTGAGTTTGCCAAAATAGACAACCATCGTCAATTAAGAACAGGTTTCCCAGAAGTAATTTGGGGACCTGGTAAAACACCTGAACAAATTTCTCAAATTATGGAAGTAATGCGCCATCGCACTTCTGTAGTCATGGCTACCCGCATCGAATCATCAGTATATTCTGCATTACAAAAAAAAGTTAGAGGTATACAATATTACGAACAAGCCCGAATTTGTGCCATTGTTCCCCCTGTACTTGAAGTCAGATTTCCCGGACAAATCGGGATTCTTTCCGCTGGTACTGCTGATTTAGCCGTAGCAGAAGAAGCCGCTGTCACTGCGGAACTTTCTGGATTTTCTGTACAGCGGCTTTGGGATGTGGGTGTGGCAGGAATTCACCGTTTATTAAGCAATCGTCACGTATTAGAATCAGCGTCAGTATTAATCGTTGTAGCGGGAATGGAAGGAGCTTTGCCCAGTGTAGTAGCAGGTTTAGCAGATTGTCCCGTGATTGCTGTTCCTACCAGCATTGGTTATGGTGCGAGTTTTTCCGGTTTAGCACCTCTCTTAACAATGCTCAATTCTTGTGCTGCTGGTATAGGTGTAGTAAATATAGATAATGGCTTTGGTGCAGCGGTTTTAGCAGGACAAATTTTACGAACTTCAGAAAAATTACGCTTGGCAGCAGAAAAATAGTAAGGTATGAAAGTAAAGATTGCGTATAATTGCGGTAATTTTCTATTTGATTAGCTACTTCAATTTTTAATTACAGTTTATAAACCTTTTGGTCAAATAACTATGGAACATCTAAATGATTCAATATTGCCAATGCTAGGCAATTTACACGAGCATATTAACTTTCTTGCTGATATTAGTAATGTTAAAGACCCAGACCTTTTAGGTCAAATACAAGGTGCTTGGAATCACTTTGTCAAAACTGGACAAATTTGGGCGCTGTTTATTGGTGTAGTTCTTGGCTATATGTTCAAAACTTTGACTAGTTACGGTTAAAGTTATTTTAGATTTTAGATTTTGGATTGATCATGATTCAAAATCTAACATCTACAAATATTTTCTTCCTCTCCCTTCAGATTTATGACCGAAAAACAAACTTGGAGTCAGCGGTTTGAGTCCGCGCTGCATCCGGCGATCGCTCGTTTTAATGCCAGTATAAGTTTTGACATTGAACTCATCGAATATGACATTACTGCTTCTCAAGCCCATGCCAAAATGCTGGCTCACACGGGGATAATTGCCCATACAGAAGGGGAAGCACTATTTAATGGTTTAGAGCAAGTTCGTCAAGAATATCGTCAAGGGCAATTCCAGCCGGGTATTGATGCCGAAGATGTGCATTTTGCCGTAGAAAAACGACTCACGGAAATTGTTGGGGATGTAGGTAAAAAGCTACACACAGCCCGTTCTCGCAATGACCAAGTAGGGACTGATACGAGATTGTACCTCCGGGATCAAATTCAACAAATCCGCCAGCTATTACGGGGTTTTCAGACAGTCTTAGTTGATATAGCCGAAAAAAATGTCGAAACCCTGATTCCTGGCTATACCCACCTGCAACGCGCCCAACCTGTCAGTTTAGCTCACCATTTGCTGGCATACTTTCAGATGGCACAACGGGACTGGGAACGCTTGGAAGACGTTTATAGCCGCGTGAATATCTCCCCCTTGGGTTGTGGGGCTTTAGCGGGAACAACTTTTCCCATTGACCGCCACTATACAGCCAATTTATTGCATTTTGATAATGTTTATGCTAACAGCTTGGACGGAGTGAGCGATCGGGATTTTGCCATAGAATTTCTCTGTGCTGCTAGTATTATCATGGTTCACCTCAGCCGTCTTTCCGAAGAAGTAATTCTATGGGCATCAGAAGAATTTCGCTTTGTCACCCTCAAAGATAGCTGTGCTACAGGTTCTAGCATTATGCCCCAAAAGAAAAACCCCGACGTACCAGAATTAGTGCGCGGCAAAACCGGGCGAGTATTTGGTCATCTGCAAGCCATGTTAGTAATTATGAAGGGTTTACCCCTGGCTTATAACAAAGACCTCCAAGAAGACAAAGAAGGCATATTTGACAGCGTAAATACAGTCAAAGCCTGTTTAGAAGCAATGACAATTTTGCTGCAAGAAGGTTTAGAATTTCGTCACCAGCGATTAGCCACAGCAGTTACAGAAGACTTTGCTAACGCTACTGATGTCGCCGATTATCTCGCAGCGCGGGGTGTACCCTTCCGAGAAGCTTATAACATTGTGGGTAAAGTCGTCAAAACCAGTATTGCTGCTGGTAAACTGCTCAAAGATTTGCATTTAGAAGAGTGGCAACAAATCCATCCCGCATTTGCAGCGGATATTTATGAAGCCATAACCCCATATCAAGTAGTTGCAGCCCGCAATAGCTACGGAGGTACAGGTTTTATCCAAGTTAGACAGGCTATTCTCAATGCCCGTACTCAACTCAGCGGAAAATAATTTCTAAGTCAGGGAACAGGGAACAGGGAACAGGGAACAGGGAGAATTTTCTTCTTTTCTCCTGACCCCTGACTCCTGACTCCTGCTATATGAAAGAGTAAAATTTAACCAGATATACTAATCAGCAGCGTCCATTGCTGCTGCTCCTGTTCCTTCTTCCTCTTCACTCTTGGGCGGTCTTTGTTGGAATCGTCTGCCCATTCTACCTGTGGTGGTCCGTTTACGAAACTTTCTGGCGTAGGCCTGGTTTCGTAGCGCCTTTTCTTTTTTCGGGTTACGGCGCTTTGCCATATTCACCTCATTAATAAACAACAAAAAATTGGCATCTAGGCATTACTTAGGCCATATTAGCTACCGATATTATTGATATACTTTTCTAGCCTAGTGCAGCAATCAATACACTCCAAACAGCATACCATTATATCGTCATAAAAACCCTCATGTCAACTAAATTTAGTCGGATGATCGGTCATGAGTAATTATTGCCTCTTGCATGAGTGCCTGTTCTTGATTCTTTTTTTTACTTACCAGGAATACTTTTTCCAAATTGAAGATAATTGCTGAAAGTTTCCTGAATCTATCTCAGTACCCTAGTAATTATAATTGATCATCAGGAACATAATGTTATTTAAATCCATATATAAGCTGCTTTAAATATTGATCATGCAGTTATTTAAAGCAAGATGTTAAAATCGGTTTGTTCTGGGAAAATTTCTAGAATAATCAACAAAACAAAACATATTTGTATAAATAAAAACTTGATTATTATTTTAATAATTAAGTCTATACAAGTGTTAAAAACAATATAAAATACAACAAAGCAATTTTAACCTTGAACATTCTTGCTTTTTTTACGCCAGTGATTCAGTCCACACGTAGCTTATGGCACTTTGGACAAACGGTATTGGGTATTATATTCCGCCATCCCATTATCGGTACAAGTATTATCCCTATTTTACCTGATGGTCAGATTGTGCTAATTAGAAGAAAGGATGATGGTTGTTGGTCATTGCCTGGTGGTATGGTGGATTGGGGAGAAGATGTTCCTCACGCAGTCCGTCGGGAGTTGATGGAGGAAACAGGGCTAGAAGTAGTCACAATTCGCCGTTTAGTGGGAGTTTACTCTTCACCAAACCGTGATCCTCGCATTCATTCTATCTGTATTGTAGTTGAAGCCGAAGTCCAAGGACAAATGGCAATAAAAGATACTTTAGAAGTTATGGAAATCCAAGCTTTCTCTCCTAGTTCTTTACCGAAACCAGATATGTCTCATGATCATTCTCGTCAATTAAAAGACTATTTCAATGGCTTAACAACACTGGCATAAGGCATTTGAGATTTTGGGTTTGGAAATTAAATCCAAAATCTATAATTGGGAATTGCCACAATTTAACGAATTAATTAGTAAATTAAAATGAATATTTTATTTCGCAACTCCCGCAGAAAACTTTCTCAAGGGGTATTGTTTTGGCGTGAAGTTGGTACAGGAATACCTGTAGTTTTTCTACATGGTGCATGGAATGATAGCAGTGAATGGGTATCAACAATGGAATTATTGGCTGAGAATATCCATTGTTTCACACCAGATTTATTAGGTTTTGGTGAATCAGCAAATCCTAATGTTCACCATTCTATAGATTTACAAGTCGAGTGTTTAGCTGATTTTTTAGAAGCTTTAAAATTAGAAAAAGTTTATTTAGTTGGTAACTCTTTAGGCGGTTGGATTGCGGCTAGTTATGCTTTAAAATATCCCGAACAAATATATGGTTTAATACTGTTAGCTCCGGAGGGTGTAGCAGCAGAAGGACAAGAAAAGTATTGGCAAAAAAGACGGCGCTTATTTAATTGTTCACCATTGATAATTAAATTTATCCACTTAATTAGTCCCTTAATTAAATTGATTGGTGGAGAAGAAAGAATTACTCAGGATCTAGAATTAAGAAAAACTTTGTTAGAATACTCTACAGCTTCGCATTTACTTTTTAACCGTAAGCAGCCAGAAATAGAAGCAGAATTACTAGAAAAAAACTTACCTGAAATTAAAATGCCCTGCTTAATTTTACAAGGTGGCCAAGATACAGAAATTGCCATATCGAGAAGTAATACTTATGCTCGACTAATTCCTGATATTCAGTTAAGTATGATTGCTCACGGGGAAACTAATTTACCAGAATCTTGTGCTGGGGTTGTCGCTGAAGCTATTCGAGATTTTATTAGTAATTAGTCAATCTTCAAGGTTAATAAAAATACAAAGTCATATCCCTGCTTTATCAAGAAAATCAGGGATGTTGTGGTTGATTACTACAGCACTTTCCAGTGTTATGAGGTACATATATAACGGGCAAGATGCCCGCACTACAAGAGTTTCATAATTCAAGACTTGAGAACCCGAAATTTCTTGTTGGGAAGCACTGCAACCGCTTAATGCTTTCCATAGACCTGTATTTCGATCTACGACATAAGATAATACAGCTTTTTTAGACATAAAATTTTATGTGGATTATCCACAGGGCAGAAGGTATAAAAATTATAAAATATCCCTATAGATAGATGTAACTATTTAAGAATTACTCAATTATTCTTAATGCCCCTTCTGAATTAATGAAGGGGACATGGGGTTTTTACTTACATCCTAAAGATTCACGAGTATCTACACCTGTTTTAGAATTTATACCACTGGCATTAATACAGAGTTTTTTCACCTGTACCATATCTAAAATTGCATTGGTAAAATCAGCATTAGTGACATTAACCTGATCAAAAACAGAACGTAACATCATGGCATCTGTAAAAACTGCATCACTTAAATCAGCGTTTTCAAATTTTGTTAAATAGGCAATGCCTTGACTAAAATCTACACCGTGTAAATTTACACCATCCAACATAACACCGTTAAATAAAACACCACGTAAATCAGCATTGCTAAAGTTAGTATTCTCTAATTTCACACTTGTAAACTCAATCCCAATTAAACTTTGTCCAGAAAAGTCTTTCCCCGCAACTCCCTTGTTGACAATAGAATTAGTAACACTAGAAGAACTTGCAGCTTGGGCTGATAGAGGGAACACAAACAACACTAGGGCTAAAATTAGACTAGCCAATATTGGACGATACTTCATAATCTTTGCTTAATAAATCTCAACAATTACACTATTAATCATTAAACCGTACTAAGGAGTCAGAAGTAATTCTCTGCTAAATTGGCAGCTATCCCGTAGGATAGATAAATGTTGAGGCGCAATCCCACGTAAATATAACTAACCACCTGTGGCTAATCAAGAACATATTACCTCGTCGGCAGTCGCTCATGGGAAAAAACCCCAAGACTGCGCTACCTCCCAATCTCTAGCGCAAACCCCTTTATATCAAATGGGTGTAGAACTCCAAGCCAGATTTACCAGCTTTGGTGGCTGGGAAATGCCCATACAATATAGCAGTATCACCAAAGAACATCATGCTGTCAGAAATACTGCTGGGATGTTCGATATTTCTCACATGGGCAAATTTACCCTTGAAGGTAAAAACCTGATTTCCCAACTTGAGTATTTAGTTCCTTCCGATTTAAGTCGCTTGCAACCTGGACAGGCACAATATACAGTATTACTAAACCCTCAAGGCGGAATTATTGACGACATCATTATTTACTACCAAGGTACAGACAGCACTGATACGCAAAAGTTAGCAATTATTGTTAACGCCTCAACTACCGACAAAGATAAAAAATGGATATTGGCGCATCTAGATCCTAATCTAGTCCAATTTCAAGACCTTTCACGGGATAAAATTCTCATTGCTATTCAAGGCCCTACAGCTACTAGTCATCTGCAATCTTTAGTCACAGCCGACTTATCACCAATCAAAGCTTTTGGGCATTTAGAAACAACCATTTTTGGAAAACAAGCATTCCTCGCCCGCACAGGGTACACTGGCGAAGATGGTTTTGAGGTAATGGTAGATTCATCAGTCGGTATGGACTTGTGGGAAAGTTTATATAATCTTGGTGTTGTTCCCTGTGGACTTGGTTGTCGAGATACTCTTCGCTTAGAAGCTGCTATGGCACTTTATGGGCAAGATATTGATGATACCATCACACCGCTAGAAGCTGGTTTGGGTTGGTTAGTACATTTAGATACTAAAGGTGATTTCATCGGTCGGGAAGTTTTAATACAGCAAAAAGCCCAAGGAATGTCCCGTAAAATCGTAGGTTTACAAACACAAGGACGGAATATTCCCCGCCACGGCTATTCCGTATTATCATCAGGTAAAGTCATAGGAGAAGTAACAAGTGGTACTCTCTCACTGACACTTGGTTATCCCATAGCCTTAGCTTATGTTCCCACCCAGTTAGCAACCATCAAGCAGCAGCTAGATGTGGAAATTCGTGGCAAAGCTTACCCTGCTGTAGTTGTGAAACGCCCATTTTATCGCTCAAAGAATCGTGTTACTAATTGATAACCTTTGCGGTTTTTGAGGAATAATGTGTTTTAGGTTACTCTTGTAACACTATTTTTTTAACTTGGAAGAGAAAGTGATATGTCGTTTGAATATCCCCAGGATTTGCGATACTTAGATTCCCATGAATATGTTCGTCTAGATGGCGACATTGCCACTATTGGTATTACTGCGTTTGCTATAGAACAATTGGGTGATATTGTCTTTTTGGAACTGCCAGATATTGGTGATGTTATTTTCAAGGGAAATACATTTGGTTCTATTGAATCCGTGAAGGCTGTTGAAGAGTTGAATTCACCTGTTACTGGCACAGTTATAGAACGCAATGAAGCTTTAATAAGTGATCCAGAACAAGTAAATGAAGACCCCTACGGTGAGGGTTGGTTCTTAAAAGTTCGCATTAGTGACCATGCTGAAATAGAAGACGCTATGACAGCAGATGAATATCGGGCTTTGGTAGACGGCGAGTAAATTATTTAACATTCAGATTACTCAAATTGTAGAGATGTTTTCCAGGAACGTCTCTACATACAGCACTTTCCGGTGTTATGAGGTACATATATAGCGGGCAAGACTTGTACTGAGCTTGTCGATAGCGCAGCGTGGCGTTAGCCATAGTATGCCCGCACTACAAGAGTTTCATAATTCAAGTTTGTACCTCATTAGAGC
>CAINGU010000083.1 GCA_903848645.1 uncultured cyanobacterium
GAGACTTAGGACATAGGCGAAAGGATATTAATTATTCCCCTATTCCCATTGGTGTCAACTTCAGGTAAAACCGACAACCCAACTGGGAATTAATTCCCAGTCTGATAGCAAAAGTCATCTCAAGATGACTAAGTAAGGAAACCAAAAATTATTTAGTAAACTTTAGTTTACTTTAGCTATTAGCCCGGAACTTAAGTTCCGGGCGGGTATGGAAGCCTTCAATCACACAAGGAGGTATTTTAGTGATACTTCGATTTTTAGCGGTAGCAGGGACAATGGTAATTACCATCGGTTCTGTCACCAAAGCCACAGCCCAAATTTCTCCTTTACCTTTGCTGCCAACTCCTAGTAGTTTGAGCAATAAGGTAGATGATAAAATGACATCAGGCTGGATTTATTTAGATGGTCGTCCTTTATTTAGCATCACGGCATCAAAAACCAATTTTCCCGAACGTTTTCAAAACATTCAACAGAATTTACAGGATATTACCCATAATTACTTACGGACATCTGCAACAGAACTTAAAGTGCAGAACCGCACAGTCAAAGGATTACCGACTATTTTTGTTAATGACCAATACCTGATGAGTATTACTTATGAAGATGCTGGACAGGCAAACCCGTTAACATTAGCAAACCAAATTAGTGATGGGTTGCAACAACACCTCCAACAAGCCAAACAAGAACGACAAACACAGTTTTTAGTCCAGCAAGGTGAAATTGCTGCTGTGGGGACACTGGCAATGATCATCATCAGTTGGGGTGTCAAACGTTGGCAAAAGCGTTTAAGTAAGAATGTAGTCAAACCTATCCCGTCTATTTCCACAGATACTCAACCAATCACCAAACTATTAAATCAACAACACCAGCAGCATCTTCAAGAAGTCAAAACCAGACTATTTCAAATAGCACAAGCAGGAATTTGGGGAAGTGGTAGTTTAATTATTTTAGGACTATTTCCCTATACGCGAGCCTTACAAATTGGGATTCTCACCATTGCCCAAATTCCCATCAAGTTAACGATTGTCGCTGTGGGAACTTATGTAGCTGTGCGGTTTACCTATGCTTTAATAGATCATTTTACCTCAACGATAGTTAGTGGTGGGGCTTTATTAACCCCAGAAACATCGGAACGCTTGCAGTTGAGAATATCCACATTTTCCGGCGTAACTAAAAGTATCACTACGATTATTTTTGTTGGTGCAGGTAGCTTACTAGCTTTGATATCTTTGGGGATAGATATCGTTCCGCTTTTAGCTGGTGCTGGTTTAGTGGGTGTGGCTATATCCCTCGCTTCCCAAAACTTAATCAAAGATGCAATTAACGGCTTTCTGATTATTTTTGAAGACCAATATGCCCTGGGTGATATGATTACTGTCGGCACTGTGGGCGGTTTGGTAGAAAAGTTGAATCTGCGAATGACTCAAGTTCGAGATTCGGAAGGACGCTTAATTACTATCCCCAATAGTGAAGTTAAGATTGTGGCTAACCTTTCTAGTCGCTGGTCACGGGCTGATTTAACTATCCCGGTTTCTTATCAAGCGGATGTAGATGAGGCTTTGAGGTTAATTGAAGATGTCGGTTTGGAGATGAGTCAAGATCCCGAATGGAAACATCAAATTCTGGAAAAGCCTAATGTTTTGGGAGTAGAACATTTTAGCGATCGCGGTGTCATGATTCGGATTTTAATTAAAACCCAGCCTCTCAAGCAATGGGCTGTAGCGCGAGAATATCGTCGGCGGCTAAAAATCACCTTGGACGCAGCCGGAATTCATATTCCCGTACCCCAACAAGCGAATTGGATTAATGAAGCGCAGTTATTGAGTTCTCAGGACTGAGTTTTCATTAAGTTCTTTTAGTCACATTACCTTCTTTCATCTCCGTCAAGAAAATCGTAGAGGCGTTTTATGGAACGTCTTTGCGTTTTTGTATGTTTATCTATAAAGTAGTTACTCTTGATTAAAGGCAATTTTTGATGATTCTCTTGCCATTTTAGTAAATTTGTACTATACTATTAAAATAGTCTTCAAACCTGGAAAGACTTATGAAATAAGGATTTTAAGGACTACACCTATGATGAAGCATTATATTCTCAATCTTAATCCAACCGCCAAGCATGAATGGGATCGTTGTATTATCCGTGATCCTTTAACTGCAAAACGTCCAGATATAGCTAAAATAATTTCTGAAGCTGTAGGTGCAGATACAGGTAGTTATTTAGTCAGTGTAAATATTGAAGTTACTGTATTGCAAGAAGCGCCAGCACCATCACCAGAACAGCTTTCTCTACCGTTTCCAGAAGTGTCTGTACCCACCCAATTGCGGGAAGCAGCATAGAAGCTGCAAATTATCCGCTTTGATTAACTTTATCGTAGGTTGGGTTGACGCAAGGAAACCCAACACCATATATACTTTAAATAAAGCGCAAAAATTAAAAACAGCACAAGCAGATTATATCTACAATAATAGCACAAAAAGTCAAGGGGTATTTATCAATCCTGTAATCACGTATTTCCGTTAACTTATTGACAACGTTCTCAATAATCTTGAGAATATAGTGAGTTATTCTCAATAAACATCAACTTTATCTTTTTTCTGAAAATATCTATTTAAAAAACTTATGTAATGGTAGCTGACTGGGCGCAGGCCCTGCGCCCCTACGTTCTGAATTATGCTAAGTGCATAAAAATCATTTTCAGCAACTCAGCACGAGTAAAAGGTTTGGTTAAATATCCAGAAGCACCGACAAATCTAGCTTTTACCTTATCTATAATTCCCTTATTGCTAGTCACAAAAATGATGGGAATATTTTTAAACATGGAATTATTGCGGATAATGCGACATAGTTCATAACCATCAATTCCTGCCATATTTAAATCAAGTAAAATTAGATCCGGCTTATGTCTAATAATTGACATTACTGCTTTCACCGGTTCATTAATAGTCACCAAAGTAAAATTTTCATCTTCTAAATAACGGCTGATTTCCTTGAGAATTGTGGGACTATCATCTACAGAAATAATTTTGTAAGTTTTTTGTGTAGTTTTGGTATTTACTTTAATTTTTTCCGCTGCAACTGTTTCTGGTTGCAAATCCTCTGGAGGTAGATCAGAAATATCTGGTACTAGCTGCTGAACCGCTACATTCTCTGGAGAAATAATCGGAGTTTCTCTAGGAGTATCTGTGCTTGGTGCTACGTCTAAAACAAATAATTTACCCCGAACTAATTCTGTGCTATCTTCAGAAGATAGGAACGAATGTGGATAGGTTTTCGGTAATTTATCAAATGGGGGATCTGGTTCATGTAATACTATGGAACCTTTAACAATATAGGGGTATAAACTTAAAGCTAGTTGCAATTCATCCTGATTCATAATAATCGCTAGATGACGCAAACTAAAGCCCTTCATCCAATTGGTGATATTTTCCTGTAGTGGTGGTAGTCTTTTATCATAAAATTTGCTACTAACTAATAAATAGGGACGCTGATAGGGAGAAGATATATATCTACCAAGATATCGCCAATTTTGTAACTGATTTTGGCATTCTTCTATAATAGAGTTGACATCTAATTTACAAATTATGGGAATATCATGGAGTGTTTCTGTTAATTCATAAGTACCTGTTTTAATGAGAATAAATGATTCAATTACTTCTTTGACTAATTCTTGAATGATTAATGCTGCTTGAGTAGGAAGAATATGTTTTTCATTAATCAGCCAATTAATTGCTTCATATTCTGGAGGTTGATTAGGTAAATGATGATGATCTTCATTATCAAACATCAAGCGCATTTGTACACGGACTTCATTGTCTACTAGAGGAATTTGTTGATTGAGACGACGCATATGTCGTTCTAATCTATCAAAGGGTTCTACTGAATGAGTCGCATAGATGATTTTCCCTTGTTCTATATATATTACCCAAGATACAGAGTTACTAAATGCTTGCAAACAGGTAGTTTCCGAACAATTAGTTAATTGTCTTAATAAGCCCTGGGGAGATAGTTTGGTAAACGTGCCATTATTCTTCATAATTCTTACAATTTTTTTTGCGGATAGATCAACATACTATGGGAAAAGATTAAATATCAGGCTGGAATATGATATCATCGAAAAAAATGGTCATAATCAGAGTTATTAAATTATGAATATCAATGACAAACATCTTCTGAAAATTATCCAACTTGAATGTAACAGTTTTTGTAGTTTTTTATTCTGATTCTTTACCATTTGTCTGTATAAAAATCCTCAGTTTATCATATTTTATCTGGAGAAACTCCATAGTAATAAGTAAGTGGGCGTTAAAAAATATAATATAAACCTAACCCCCCAACCCCCTTCCCTACCTCTCCCTAACCCTCTCCTAAGAGGAGAGGGAAGCGGAAAGACTTTTGTTAGCTGGAAGGGGGACTCAAAGCCTCTCCAGTATTAAGAGTTATTCCTTTTCCCTTTCCTTGTAGGAGAGGGTTAGGGAGAGGTAGGGGAGAGGTTTTATATTTAATTGTGCCAAGTTACTTACTAGCGAGGATGCTGAGATTTTATTGGTAATTTAAATTCATCAAATTTCATAGTAATATTCCTCCTTTGCTTGGATTTAACAATGATGAATTTATTGACCTGAAGATAGACAAAATCCCACATAAAATCTTTAAAAATTTATGGAGGTAAATGTATATATTGATTATTACAGCAGATCATAAGTCAATAGACTAGAGAATCTAAGTGAAAAAGCTAGGCATCCAGTCTGTTTTCCGCCTGAATTCTCTCATTTTAACTTTGGCTAAGTGCAATTATGGTAAACACTCTATAAATTACTACTGAGTAAGTAGTGATGGGGAATGGGAGAGATATTTGGCAAACCTGGCCTAAATCAATATCTTTACTGACAAACTAAAGTATCTCCCGGAAAATACCATAATTTTAGTCATACTAGTGCCAGAAACTATATACTTTGAGTAAAAGGAAAATAAAGCTTTGGATTATAACATAACACAAAACGTTATGATTGATACATTTAACCTTGATGAAGTTGTAGAATTTGCGGAAAATCCCGAACCCCGTTGTCCATGCGTGCTATTGCTAGATACATCTGGCTCGATGCAAGGGGAACGAATCGAAGCTTTAAATCAAGGTTTACTGAGTTTAAAGGATGAACTGGTCAAAAATTCCTTAGCAGCCAGAAGAGTCGAAGTAGCAATCGTGACCTTCGACAGTAGTGTCAATGTAGTGCAGGACTTTGTAACTGCTGATCAATTTAACCCTCCCATTCTCACAGCCCAGGGATTGACCATCATGGGTTCGGCAATTCATAAAGCATTAGATATTATTCAAGAGCGCAAATCCCAATACCGGAATAATGGTATTGCTTACTACCGTCCTTGGGTGTTCATGATTACCGATGGTGAACCCCAAGGGGAACTAGATCATGTTGTTGAACAAGCAGCCCAAAGACTACAAGGAGATGAATCGAACAAGCGCGTCGCCTTCTTTACAGTAGGTGTAGATAATGCGAACATGAGCCGATTAAGTCAAATTGCTGTCAGGAGTCCGCTGAAACTTAAAGGCTTAAACTTTATTGAGATGTTTGTTTGGCTATCTGCGAGTATGTCAGCGGTATCTCATTCCAAGGTAAGTGATGAACAGGTAGCGCTACCGCCAATTGGTTGGGGATCTGTTTAATTATAGCAACGGATAAGGTAACTAGTACCGCAGGGCGGAAGTCAACAGTCAAAAATCAAACATCAAAAGTAATATACAGTAGGCTTTTTAGCGATTGAAAATGGTTGCTTTATTTGCGCCGTGCTGTACTAGAGCATCCAGTAATAATTAAACGCCATCCACAATACAGGTTTACTCCTGACTCCTGACTCCTAACTCCTGACTCCTGACTCCTGACTCCTGCTATAAAATTACAGCTTCATGTTCAAATTGAACTAGCTGTGGCAAAGAAAATATATGAATATATCAAAACAGATTTCTCAATGGCGCATAGTAGCCGCTTCTGTCTGTGGAACTAGCCACACAAAAAATCAGCAACTTTGTCAGGATGCTCATCATTGGCAACTATTAGCAAATAATGTGTTGGTGATAGCAGCAGCCGATGGCGCGGGTTCTGCTAAACTAGGAAAGGTGGGATCAATGATTGCTGTAGAAACGGCAATAGAACATCTTTCTCTCCAAGAGATTACCAATGATAATCTTGCTAGTGATGATTTTTTGCGTTATCTGCTAAGTGATACCATGTTAGTAGCCCGCAAAGCCATAGAAACCGAGGCAGAAGCTTGTAACAATCAACCTCATGATTTAGCAACTACCTTAATTCTGATGATTGCTACACCACAGGTTGTCGCTGTAGCTCAAATCGGAGATGGCTTGGCTGTAGCAAAGAATAAGATGGGCAATCTCATCGCCTTAACCATACCCAGCAATGGTGAATACATCAACGAAACCACTTTTTTGACATCTGCTCATGCCTTAGAGACAGCACAAATCAAATTATGGCGGGAAGAGATAGTTAATGTCAGTGTTCTCACTGATGGACTACAAATGCTGGCATTGAATATGATTATTGGTGAACCCCACAAACCCTTCTTTCTTCCTTTGTTCGAGTTTGTCGCTAATGCTGAAGATAGAATATTAGCAAAAGAACAGTTGATCAAGTTTTTAAGCTCCGAGAGGATTAACCAGCGGACTGATGATGATTTAACCCTAGTTATTGCTGCATTTAGCAACCCATGAGTTATAGTCATCAGTTATTAAAATAGCAGTGCAGTAATTCTCGAATATTTGCCAAAAGGGATTTAAATCCTGCCGTTGACAAAGTGAACTCCTGATAGCACAGCGTGGACTAGGACTCCTAAGTCCTCACGCCAGCTAAAGCGATACTTATGATCACTGTTGACTGTTTTCAATCACCCCACATAACCTTAATTCTTCCATGCAGGTACTACGTCGTCTTCCCAACCCAGAAATTCTCAACCTCTCTGTCAGTGTGGGACATGGTGGTGAAGCTTGTATCTATGCAGTGCCATCGGATGAAAATTTGGTAGCTAAAGTCTATCATAAACCAAGCATCTCTTATGCCCAAAAACTCCAGGCCATGCTTGTTAATCCCCCAGCAAATCCGACGGCAAATTTAGGGCATATTTCTATTGCTTGGCCACAGGAATTGTTAGAAGCGGCAGACGGTAGTGGTAAGATTGTTGGCTTTGTGATGCCAAGAATTCGGGGAATGCGGCCAATTATGGATTTTTATAATCCAGGGATTCGCCGACAACATTGCCCATTATTCAATTATCACTATTTATTACGGACTGCCCGCAATCTAGCGGCGGCTTTTGTGGCTTTACACGCCAGCCGATACTGTATTGGTGATGTGAATGAGTCGAATATCTTGGTTAGTGATACAGCCTTGGTAACGTTGGTAGATACAGATTCGTTCCAAGTTCCAGAACCATTAGAGAATGTGGTTTATCGTTGTTCTGTAGGTAAACCTGAATATACTCCCCCAGAATTACAGAATAAAACGTTTGCTGACTATGACCGCGAAAGTTATCATGATTTATTTGGTTTAGGAGTGCTGATCTTCCAATTGTTAATGGAAGGCACTCACCCATTTTCTGGGATATTTCAAGGTGGGATCGAACCTCCTCCCTATGAAGGCCGGATACTTTCTGGTCACTTTACCTATAGCCAAAAGAAACAAGTACCCTATCTGCCAACTCCTATTTCTCCAGCTTGGGAGCTACTTCATCCCAGCTTACAGGATTTATTTGTGCGTTGTTTTGAAGATGGTCATTACAATCCCCAGTCACGCCCTAATGCTCAAACTTGGTTGTCAGCATTAACGGCGGTGGAAGAGAGTTTGGTGACTTGTGCTGCTAATCCTCAGCATCTATATCATGATCATTTGGATAAATGTCCTTGGTGTGAACGGACTAGACGATTAGGTGGCAGAGATCCGTTTCCTTCTTTAGCAGCGATCTCTTCTAAACAACATCTCCAACCCCGCCGCAAATCTAAACGCCGCTATACTCCCCGGATTACTCAGCCAGGGGGATCGCCTGCTCCAGTATATCATTGGCAGCCAGGATCTAGTCAGCAGTTTTATCATATTCCCGCTGCCAAAAAGTTAAACTCGAAGCTATACGGTGTTATTTTCGGGGTGATGGGGTTGAGTATTTTGGGCTATTTGGATGTAATGATTAAATTTACCCGTCCCTTTGTTTCCCAAAATCCTTACACTCAACAAAGTTTGATCTCTCGTAGAGATAATCAAACTCCTGAGCCGACGAATCTCTCTTTTATGGATTACTATCAGCGCGGTGATACTGCTTATCAAGAGCAAGATTATCAACAAGCAGTGACCAACTTTACCCAAGCTTTGAAACTGAATCCTCAAGAAGTTAAAGCTTATGTCAATTTGGGTAATGCTCGCTATAATTTAAATGATTATGAAGGTGCATTAGCTAATTATAACCAAGCTTTGAAACTGAATCCTCAAGAAGTTAAAGCTTATGTAAATCGCGGTAATGCTTACTATATGCTGGCGGACTATAGTAGTGATCCTGATAAGGAATATAAACAAGCGATCGCAGATTTTAATACTGCCATCAACATTGATAAAAATGATGCTGAGGCTTATATTAGAAGAGGTATTGTTAGATTTGAAATTACCAAATACATTAATAATTCTCTTCAAGAATACCAAAAATCAATTGCCGATTTTACTGAGGCGATTAAGATCAATTCTTCCAAAGTAGATGCTTACTTTCAACGTGGTCTTGTCCGTTATCAACTTGCTCAATATAGCAGCAATTACGCAGCAGAATATAAACAAGCAATTGCCGATTTTACAGAAGCATTAAAAATTAATCCGCGCATGGCCAAAGTTTATCTCAAACGTGGTATGGCTTACTATGAACTAGCACAATATGGGGAAAATGGATCTGAGAAAAACCATATTCAAGCAGTTGCAGATTTACAAACAGCGGCAAAAGTCTCTCTGGAAAGAGATGATATGGATAATTATCAACAAGCTCTTAGTAGCATTTGTATTGTTGTAGCGAATAAATGTGATAATTTATTACCCCAACCCCAATCAACTCTCGTGGGACAAAATAACTGAGGAGTCACCGAGTTACTGAGTATTTCAAAAGTTTCCGGCGACTGTAAGTCGCTACTACACAAACAAAGTCCGCCTGCGCGGATTAACTGAAAATTAAGGTTTTTAAACCCACGCAGGTGGGTTTCGTCTGTGTAGCCGCGACTTACAGTCGCCGGGACTAGTTTCTCTATTTCCTAACAATT
Source organism: uncultured cyanobacterium (assembly GCA_903848645.1). Classification (GTDB taxonomy): domain Bacteria; phylum Cyanobacteriota; class Cyanobacteriia; order Cyanobacteriales; family Nostocaceae; genus Dolichospermum. The sequence continues at coordinate 9,312 of CAINGU010000083.1, forward strand.
TTAATATTTCAAAAAGATACCTGATTTCTCTGGGAATTCAGGTATTTTGTCTTCAGTATATTTATTATTTTTTGTCACCTGTAATGATTATTTTTTCTATATTTATCAATATTTTACAGATAAAATATCTTAATTTACTTTTCCTTCATCCTTTTCTGGAAATTTATAGCTAAATTATGTTTATCTGCCATAAGCAAAGAGAAAAAAATAATCGTTCCACTTCATTCATCTCATTGTGCATTCTCTTCATTTGCATCAGTTTAAATTATAACCAACCTGCACATTTTTAAGGTAATTATATGAAAGCAGTGATTTTAGCAGGAGGTCTGGGTACAAGGTTAAGCGAAGAAACCAGTATCAGACCCAAACCCATGGTTGAGGTTGGTGGTAAGCCAATTCTCTGGCATATTATGAAGATCTACTCCGCTCACGGGATTAATGATTTCATTATCTGTTGCGGTTACAAAGGGTACATTATTAAGGAATATTTTGCTAACTATTTCTTGCATATGTCAGATGTGACATTTGATATGCGATTTAATCAAATGAATGTCCATTCTGGCTATGCTGAACCTTGGCGCGTCACCTTAGTAAATACAGGTGATCATACAATGACAGGGGGACGTTTAAAACAAGTTCGTGAGCATATTGGCAATGATACCTTTTGTTTTACCTATGGTGATGGTGTTAGTAATGTAAATATTACAGAGTTAATTAATTTCCATAAAGAACAAAAGACACTAGCTACACTCAGCGCAGTCCAACCAGCAGGAAGATTTGGGGCAATTTCTCTCGGACACGAACAAACTAAAATAACCAGTTTTCAAGAAAAACCTGAAGGTGATGGTGCTTGGATTAATGGTGGCTATTTTGTCCTAGAACCGCAAGTAATTGATTTTATTGCTGATAGCTCAACTGTGTGGGAAAAAGAACCATTAGAGAAGTTAGCTAATTTAGAACAATTATCTGCTTACAAACATCATGGTTTTTGGCAACCAATGGACACATTAAGAGATAAAAACTATCTAGAGGAACTATGGAAAAGTGGTAAAGCTCCTTGGCAAGTTTGGTAGTACCAATTTTGGATTTTAGAGTTTAGATTTTGGATAGGAGAAAGATTACTAATGTATGATTTTGCGATTATTGGTGGGGGAATAGTAGGACTTTCCACCGCAATGGCTTTAGGAGAGCGTTATCCTCATGCCAAAATATTAGTCTTAGAAAAAGAGAGTCAATGGGCATTTCATCAAACTGGCAATAATAGCGGTGTAATTCATTCTGGTATTTACTATAAACCCGGAAGTTTTAAGGCTAAATTTTCCCGTGATGGTAGTCGTTCCATGGTAGAGTTTTGCCAAAAACACGATATTGATCATGAGGTTTGTGGTAAAGTAATTGTTGCCACTAATGAACAAGAATTACCACGCCTAGAAAATCTCTATACACGCGGTTTAGAAAACGGTATTCCTGTTAAAAGAATTAGTCCCGAAGCAGTTAAAGAAATTGAACCTCACGTTAGTTGTGTCGGTGGAGTTCAGGTATTGAGTACAGGGATTGTTAATTATAAGCAAGTTTGTTTAAAATACGCGGAATTAATTGGTAATCAAGGGGGAGATTTACGTCTCAGTACCCAAGTTTTTAAAATTGTCCGCAGTGGAAAAAATCAGGTATTAGAAACTAACAATGGCAGTTTTGAAACTCGATTTGTGATCAATTGTGCCGGATTGCATAGCGATCGCATTGCAAGATTAGGTAAGGCTAACCCCCAAGCTAAAATAGTTCCTTTCCGGGGCGAATACTACGAACTAACCCCAGAAAAACGCTATTTGGTGAAAACTCTCATTTACCCAGTTCCTAACCCAGATTTCCCTTTCCTCGGCGTGCATTTCACCCGAATGATTGATAACAGTGTTCATGCAGGACCAAATGCCGTTCTCAGTCTCAAGCGTGAAGGTTACAAAAAAACTGATTTTGACTTCAGAGATTTTGCCGAAGTTATTACTTATCCCGGATTTTGGAAACTAGCAGCAAAACACGCTGACGAAGGTATTCAAGAAATCATTCGTTCCTTTAGTAAAGCTGCATTTGTCAGAAGTTTACAAAAACTAATTCCTGAAGTTCAAGCAGAAGATGTAATTCCTACCCATGCAGGAGTTCGCGCTCAAGCATTAATGAATAATGGTTCGCTTGTTGATGATTTTTTAATCATTGCTGGTGATAATTCTATTCATGTTTGCAATGCACCTTCACCCGCTGCAACTTCTTCCTTAGAAATTGGTAAAGCAATTGTGGGGCAAATTCCCCAAGAGTCTACTTTCCTAAAAATGGCTGTAAAAAATTAACTTTTGATTAATGACCTTACATCTAATCAAGATTGGTCAGGGCTACTTTTAATTTATTTAAGAATAAGTGAATTTTAAAATTTTGCTGAATCACGTATTCTTGAAATTGCTGTTTGCTGTGATTTAAATTTTTTGTGCTTAACAACGTTACATTTTTATTATGTCTATTAGCTCCAATCTTCAGCCAATTATACTTGTCTGTGCTGCTGATAATAACTATGCCATGCCCCTAGCGGTTACGGTGCGTTCTGCACTGGCAAATCTCAAAAGTAATCGCAAGATAGCCTTATTTATTCTTGATGGAGGAATTACTGAATCTAACAAAAATAAAATTACTAAATCACTGCAATCGGAAAAAGTTGATATTTCATGGATACAAATAGATGAAACACAGTTAACTAATCTGGTATTGACTAGACATCTAACAACTACTGCATATTATCGTCTCCTAATTACTAAATTTTTACCCCCAGAGTTTGATAAAGCAATTTATCTAGACACCGATATGATAGTTAAGGGAAATTTAGAAGAGTTATGGAATATTCCTCTAGAAGATAACTATGTATTAGCAGTTCAGGATGATGTGGAACTTTACATATCAATGTCTGAGGGATTAAGAAATTATCAAGATGTGGGAATTTGTCCAGATTATAAATATTTTAATTCTGGACTTATAGTGATTAACTTAGAAAAATGGCGCAGGGAAAATATAGGAGAAAAAGTTCTTGAATATATCAGACAAAATCGAGAATATGTAAGAAATGATCAAGATGGACTCAATGCAGTTCTAGCAGGTAAATGGGGGGAAATTCATCCAAGATGGAATCAGATGCCGAGAATATATGATTATTCATCCTGGCAAGAAAGTCCTCACCCAGAAGATATATATAAAGAACTACTACACCAACCTTACATTATTCACTTTACTAATTCTCCTAAACCCTGGTATGCAGGATTGCAAACAGAGTGTAAACACCCGAAAAAAGATTTATTCTTTCAATATCTTGACATGACATCTTGGTCAGGATGGCGGGATACTTTTTGGAGAAGGTTGGGGCGAAAATTCATGAAAATGACATCATTAAGTACCTCAAAACTCTAAAAATATTTTGGTAGTCAACATCTTAAATCATCAATAAAAGGAATTGAAAAATGAAAGTTTTAGTCACTGGAACAGAAGGTTATCTAGGTTCTTTATTGCCTTCTTTATTAATGCAAAAAGGACATGAAGTTCTTGGCGTTGATACTGGTTTTTATAAAGTTGGTTGGCTATATAACGGCACTAACGTCACAGCTAAAACCCTCAATAAAGATATTCGTGATATTAATCCTGAAGATTTAGCAGGTGTGGAAGCTATTGTTCACATGGCGGAATTATCTAATGATCCTACTGGACAATTATCACCCACTATTACTTATGATATTAATCATTTAGGTTCAGTTCGTCTGGCTAATCTAGCAAAAGCAGTGGGTGTTCGTCGCTTTGTTTATATGTCCTCCTGTAGTGTTTACGGTGTGGCTAGTGAAGGTGATATTACAGAAGCATCACCAGTTAATCCCCAAACAGCTTACGCAGAATGTAAAACATTAGTAGAAAGAGATGTTCAACCATTAGCTGATGATGACTTTTCTCCTACTTTCATGCGAAATGCTACCGCTTTTGGTGCTTCCCCCAGAATGCGATTTGATATTGTTTTAAATAACTTAGCGGGGTTAGCTTGGACCACCAAAGAAATTAAAATGACCAGTGATGGTACACCCTGGCGGCCATTAGTTCACGCTTTAGATATTTGCAAAGCCATTGTTTGTGCCTTAGAAGCGCCCAGAGATATTATTCACAATCAAATTTTTAATGTTGGTGATACGGCTAATAACTATCGAGTTAAAGAGATAGCAGAAATCGTTGCTGAAGTTTTTCCTGGTTGTCAATTATCTTTTGGCAATAACGGTTCAGATAACCGTAGCTATCGAGTATCTTTTGAGAAAATTAACAGTATTCTTCCCGGATTTAAGTGTGATTGGAATGCTCAACTTGGGGCTGAACAATTATTTAATTTATTCAAGCAAATTGACATGAATGAAGATACTTTCTTATTTAGAGGATTCACCCGCTTAAAACAACTAGAATATCTAATTCGCACAGAACAAATTGATCAAGATTTTTTCTGGAATAAAAAGTAGATTTAGTCATGAAGAATGTAAAATTATTAATTTACTCCTAAGAAATTTAGAATGAATTAGTAATAATAGTTTTTCACTTTGGTGCGTTAAGAGAAAATTAGCGCACCCAACTAATCACTCAGGTGGATTAAATCAAATTTTCTCAAGCTAATATGTTCAATTTAAGAACCTATTGGATATCAAGTCACAGATTTATATCAAGTAATATTCTCATTTCAGGATTACCATATAATGCAAAAACTACTAACTATTGCTATTCCTACTTACAATCGCGCCGAGTTACTTGATCAACAATTAGGTTGGGTAACAGAAGCCATTAAAGGCTATGAATCTGACTGTGAGATATTAGTTTCTGATAACTGTTCTACTGACCATACTCAGGCAGTTATTAATAAATGGAAAGAAAATCTCAGCCATGTTAAATTTCACAGTAATACTAATAGTGAAAATATTGGAGTAATTAAAAACATTACCTATTGCCTAGAAGCAGCAAAAACTAAATATGTATGGACTATTGGCGATGATGATCCAATTCAACATCGAGCAATTACTTATGTTTTAGACAAAATTAAACAACACGAAAATTTATCATTATTACTGCTGAATTTTTCTGGTAGAAATAAAATTACTGGTGAACCAGTACATCCACCAAAAATAGTTGGTAATCGCTGGTTTGATATTGAGAGTGAAGATGGTAATGGTGATGGTAAAGCTATTTTTGAACATAGTTTTGCTAAAAGTGTGGGGGCTGTAATTTTTCTATCATCGGCTATTTTTCGCACTGAGACTGTTCAACAGGCCATGCAATTTTGGCCAGAAGGGAAGAATAACTGGATATACTTTGGTTATTTAACGGGATATTGTGCTGCTCATGGAAATGTTATTGTCACTAAAGATATATATTTGGAATGTATTGTTGGTGTTAGTCATTGGCAAAAAGAGCCAAAAGCTGCACTCTTAATGCAATATCAACACATACCAGAAATGATTTTAAAACTGGAGGAAATTGGATACTCTAAAGTATATTGTCGGCGGATGATTGTCCAAAACTTTAAAGAAGTAAACTTAAAAGTCTTTTTAGGAGCAATGAGAAGATGGCCTGTATCAGCTATAAAAACAGTAGCTCCTTTTCTCGCCTTAGCTAGTGTGGCTGCTTTTGAATTAATGCCAATGAAGGAATTTAAAGTAGCAGAAAGAGAACTGGAAAGAACAACTACTTCGGAAATAAGAAACTATAAGGGATCAATTAATAATTTTTAATGGAAGGCAGGTATTTCATGCTTAACATGATTAAAGAAAAAGTATCTTTGTTCCAGACTGAATTGAATTATAGAGCAAAGCTTTGGCAGCATCAGAGAAATTTACCTGTTATTAATTCAGGAGATCGCTTGATTGTTGATACTCTCAAAAAAGAAGGTGTTTATATCACATCTTTAGAAGAGTTAGGTTTATCATCTACTCCAAAAATGTTAGCTACTGCTAATAATTATGCAGATAGTATGGTAAATCCCAGAGATATCCATGGAGAATATAAGTTACCGCAAATCTATACAGTTACAGACTTACCAGAATTCTTTAATTGGGGAATTGAAACCCGGCTACAAAACATCATTGAACATTATATAGGTTTACCTATAGCTTTTCATGGTGTTCATCTGCGGAAAGATTTCCCTAATGAGCAGCAACTAGAAACCCTACTATGGCATAAAGATTCTGAAGACAGACGGATGATTAAGGTGATTATGTATTTAGATGATGTCACTGAAGAACATGGACCATTTGAATATATACCACTACCTGCTAATTTATTAGAACGAGTTAAAAATTATCGAGTTGATTATGAATTATGGCGTTCTAATTTCTTAGGAATCAATGATGAGAAAATAATGAAAATCATCCCTCAATCAGCTTGGAAATCCTGCCCTGGCAAAGCTGGAACTGTAATTTTTGCAGATGTAAGAAATATTTTCCATCACGGTACTGTGAGAAATCAAGAGCGGTCAACAGTATTTTTTACATACACAGCTAACCCTCCTAAAAGACCAGAACTTTGTACACAATATCACGATGATACCTTTCCCAAAATAAAGCCACAATTAGGATTAAAGGTATAAGCCCAAAATCAACAATAAATCTGTTATCCTACCTAAAAAATTCCTGAAGATCTATGATTTTTAAATCCACTAAACTCGCTGGTTCTTTCATTATTGACTTAGAAGAAAAGCCCGATGCTCGCGGTTTTTTTGCTCGGACTTTCTGCGCTGATGAATTTATAGCTCATGGCTTAAAACCAACCGTTGCCCAATGTAATCTTTCTTTTAATCATAAAAAAGGCACATTGCGGGGAATGCACTATCAAACTCTCCCCGCAGCCGAAACAAAATTAATTCGCTGCACTCAAGGAGCTATTTATGACGTAATTATTGATATGCGTCCTGAATCTCCCACTTATTTGGCGCATATTGGTGTAGAACTAACGGCAGAAAATCGCCGCGCTCTTTATGTCCCAGAAATGTTTGCCCATGGTTATCAAGCTTTAACAGATGGTGCAGAAGTTGTGTATCAAGTGGGTGAATTTTACACCCCTGGATATGAACGAGGGTTGCGTTATGATGATCCAATTTTACAAATTTCTTGGCCGTTGAGTGCAACAGAAATGTCTGATAAAGATCGGAATTGGCCTTTACTAGAATCTATTTTAATAGGAGTTTAATCATGATTATTGTTGATAAGGCTTTACAAACACGGGCTGCATTAGGTAAGCCAGTAAAAGTAGCGATGATTGGTGCTGGTTTTATGGGTAGAGGTATTGCCAATCAAATTATCAATTCTGTACCGGGAATGGAGTTGGTTGCTATTTCTAATCGTCACATTGATACAGCTAAACGAGCTTATTTAGAAGCAGGAATTGAGAATATCAAAATTGTTGCTAATTTAGCGGATTTAGAAGATGCGATCGCTCAAAATGAATATGCAATCACCGAAGATGCCATGCTCCTATGTGAAGCAGATGGCATAGATGCAATCATTGAAGTCACAGGGACAATTGAATACGCGGCTCATTTAGTTATGAATGCGATCGCTCATCAAAAGCATATCATTTTAATGAATGCCGAACTCGATGGCACAATTGGCCCCATCCTCAAAGTCCATGCAGACAGGGCTGGGGTGATTCTGAGCGCCTGTGACGGCGACCAACCAGGGGTAGAAATGAACCTGTACCGCTTTGTCAAAAGCATCGGTTTAAAGCCCCTCCTGTGTGGCAATATCAAAGGTTTACAAGACCCCTACCGCAACCCCACCACCCAAGCAGGTTTTGCTCAACGCTGGGGACAAAATCCGGCCATGGTGACAAGCTTTGCCGATGGTACTAAAATCTCCTTTGAGCAAGCGATAGTAGCCAACTGTACAGGCATGAAAGTAGCCAAGCGGGGGATGTTGGGATATGACTACACCGGTCATGTGGATGAAATGACCAAAATGTATGACATTGACCAATTGCAAGAATTAGGCGGTATCGTTGATTACGTTGTTGGCACTAAACCAGGTCCAGGAGTATTTGTTTTTGCCACCCACGAAGACCCCAAGCAACGCCATTACCTCAACCTTTATAAACTAGGTGAAGGACCTCTGTACAGTTTCTACACCCCCTATCACCTGTGCCATTTTGAAGTTCCCTTGTCAGTAGCTCGTGCAGTCCTTTTCCATGATGCTGTACTTGCACCCATCGCCGGTCCTGTTGTTGATGTCGTCACCACCGCCAAAATTGACCTCCGAGCCGGAGAAACCCTTGATGGTATTGGTTATTACATGACCTATGGACAATGTGAAAATTCCCCCATTGTTCAACAAGAAAACTTACTACCAATGGGTATTGCTGAAGGATGTCGTTTAAAGCGCGATATTCCTAAAGATCAAGTTCTCACTTACGATGATGTGGAATTACCTGAAGGCAGACTTTGCGATCAATTACGGGCTGAACAATCAGTTTATTTTGCTCCTGTGAAAACTTTAGCACTCACAAAATAGTTTTCAAATTAGCATCAAGATAATTCAGAGGTTTCCTGATATTTTCATTTAACCTCTGAATTTACATATATACAGTAGATAACAGAGATTATTTTCATAAGTTTGTGAAGTTTTGAATGGGTACTCTACGAAACCTTAAATATAGAAAATTAAAGGCTAGTTATCTCATGATAAAAACCATTAAACGTAAAATAATGACACTGTATTCTGACTTAGGTTATCAAATAGCGCGTTGGCAGCATCGCAAAAACTTACCATTATTAGAAAAAAGCGATCGCCAAATTGTTGATACTCTTGAACGTGAGGGTGTTTGTGTAACAACATTAACAGATATAGGATTAAGCTCCGGCTCGGAAATGCTTAAAGCCGCTCAAAACCTAGTATCTAAGATGGAAAAAGCAAATAATGATCATCTAGACCAAAAGTGGCCACAAATTTACACGATTACGGGTTTACCAGAGTTTTCTAACTGGGCAAAAGAGACAAGACTACTCAACATAATTGAAAATTATATTGGTCTTCCTATTACTTTTCATGGTGTACATTTACGTAAAGATTTTGCCAGTGAACATCAATTTGGTACTTTGTTATGGCATAGCGATGCAGAAGACCGTCGCATTATCAAAATTTTTGTTTACTTACATGATGTAGAAGAAGAACATGGACCTTTTCAATATATTCCCCGTTCTTTAACCTCTTTATTTAGTTGGCAATATTACCGACTTTATTACAAACTGTGGAAGTCAAACTATATGGGGATAGATGATCAAGATGTAGAAACAGTCATTCCCCAATCTGCTTGGAAATTCTGTCCAGGTTCAGCAGGGACAATAGTTCTTGTAGATACTAAAAATGTCTTACATCACGGCACAGTCCGTGAACAAGATCGCACAACATTATTCTTCTGTTATACTGCTAATCCTCCTGAAAGACCAGACCTTTGTAGCCAATTTTGGAATGATATTTATCCTCAAGGTGAATTACTTTTGTCAGAGGATTTGATCGAAATTTAGCAACTACTAACTTATAGGGAATTCGGTATGAAAATTGCTCTCGTCCATGATTACTTAACCCAGCGCGGTGGGGCAGAGCGCGTATTTGAATTATTGTGTAAACGCTATCCCGAAGCCGACATTTTTACCTCATTATATGATGCACAGAAAAGTATTGATTTAGGTGAGCGAATTATCAATACCACATTTTTACAAAGAATTCCTGGTGCAACAAAATATTTTCGGATGTTAGCTCCCCTCTATTTTCCGGCCTTTCGCTCCTTGGATCTCCAAGACTATGATCTAATTATTAGCAGTAGCACCAGTTTTGCCAAAGCAGTACGGAAAAATCCTCAAGCAAAACATATTTGTTTTTGTCATAATGTTACTCGCTTTTTATGGGATACAGAAACTTATTTACGGGAATACGGAGACTATAGATACTTTGCTCCCCTCATCGAAAAAATATTTCAAATGATGAGAAATGTAGACCTGAAATATGCTCAAGAACCGGATCTTTACATTGCCAACTCTAGCATTGTTGCCCGACGTATTCAAAATATTTATCACAAGCAAGCCATTGTTATTAACTATCCAATTGATACAAATAACTTTGTTTTTTCCGATACCAAGGAAGAATATTACTTGGCATCGGCGCGGATGATAAGTTATAAACGTCTTGATATAATAGTCGAAGCTTTTAATTGGTTAGGCTGGAACTTATTAATATCAGGTGATGGACCAGAACAAGAAAGATTAAAAGCTCAGGCATTACCCAATATCCAATTTCTCGGTCATGTCAGTGATAGAGAACGTAAAGACTTATTTTCTAAAGCCAAATCAATTATTGTTGCGGCTTTAGAAGATTATGGATTAGTTCCAGTTGAGGCAAACGCTAGTGGTACACCAGTCATTGCCTATGGAGCAGGTGGAGTATTAGATACTCAAATACCAGGTAAAACAGGTGTTTTTTTTAAAAGACAAACACCATGCTCTTTACAAGCAGCATTACTAGAAGCTGGAGGAATATCTTGGGATTACGAAACCATCCGTAATCACGCTGTTAGCAATTTCTCAGAACAGTCATTCTTTAGTAAAGTTGATCAGATTATTCATCAATCTAGTAGGGTAGGGCAGAATTAAAAATTAAAAAAGCAGATTCTTAGCTCTAGAAAGGTTTTTCCGCCATCAACAATCATGTTCATGCCTCAAAAAAGTCCAATTTTTTAAGTGTTTGCGTAGTGTATCGCAGATAAGGATAATAAAAGTGGTTCAAACTAGTCTAAATTCACATATAAATTCAGCATCAGAAACAGAACCAGGTTATGGACAAATATTTGCTGTAATTCTCCGGCGATTTCCCTGGTTATTATTAGTATTGCTGAGTTCTACAGCTATTGCTGGCATCATCACATTAAGAACAGAACCCAGTTTCAAAAGTACCATGCAATTGTTAGTAGAACCTAACTATCAAGGCAAGAAAGAAACTGATAACACCGAAAGTCAATTTACCGATATTACAGTAGAGGTAGATACTGCTACTCAATTGAATTTAATGCAGAGTTCTGGAATTATTCAAAAAGCAGTTGATAAACTTAAGACTGAATATCCTAACTTGACAGCAATGGATTTAAAAAGGTCTTTAACCTTAACTCAAATTAAAAATCCAGATGATAATGTTGCCACTAAAATCTTTCAAGTTGATTATAAAGATAACGATCCAGAGAAAACCAAAAAAATTCTGAATACCATTCAGCAAGTTTATTTAGAATACAACAAACAGCAGCAGGATTCACGCTTACAAAAAGGTCTACAAGTCATCAGAGATCAATTAAGAAAAGCTACTGATGAAGTAACTGTTTCCGAAGCAAATTTACAACGGTTTCGGAGAAATCAGAATTTAATTGATCCAGAGACTCAGGCCAAAACAATAGAGACAACTTTAAATGCTGTTCAACAAGAACGACAAACAACTCGTTCCCAGTATGAAGAAGCTTTAGCAAAGCAAAAATCTTTGCAAACACAACTGAACCGTTCTCCACAAAATGCCTTAGTTTCTTCTCGTTTGAGTCAGTCTACCCGCTACCAAGGCTTACTTAACGAAATTCAGAAAACAGAACTAGCTTTAGCACAGGAACGCTTACGTTTCACTGATGATACTCCTAGTGTTCAAAAATTGAACGAACAATTGCAAAGTCAAAAACAACTTTTGCAAAAAGAAGTTAGTAGAACCTTGGGACAAAGGTTGAATCCTGTTCTTAGTTCTGGAGACAATCTTTTAGAACAAGGACAACTTGGTCAAATTGACCTCAACCTCACAGGTCAGTTAGTAGAAACGCAAACTACTATAGTTGCATTAAGCGCTCGTGATCAAACTTTAGCAGCAAAAGAGAAACAATTACAAACAGACCTGAAGCGTTTTCCTTCTCTGTTAGCTTATTACAATCGCATACTCCCCCAACTACAATTTAGCAGAGAAAGATTAGAGCAATTATTAAGAGCAGAACAAAAATTACGTCAGGAACTTTCTAAAGGTGGATTTAATTGGGAAGTGGTAGAAGAACCCCAAGAAGGTGTTCAAACTGGTCCCAACCTCAAACAAAACTTATTGTTAGGAGGAGTGATTGGGTTAATGTTAGGAGGAATTGCTGCCTTTATTCGTGAAGCATCTGATGACGCGGTACATACTACTGCGGAATTAGAAAAACAGTCCGATCTACCATTATTAGGAACAACTCCTAAATTGCCACCTGCTAGACCCAGAGAATCAATGATTAAATTGCCATTTGGCAAACCAGAAGTTCTTGCTCCTTGGACAATTCAGGTATTACAATCACCTCCCCGCTGGGAATCACTTGATCTCATTTACAAAAATATTGAACTGCTCAATAATGTCTCTGATTTGAGATCCTTAATGGTGACATCAGCATTACCAGATGATGGTAAGTCAGCTTTAGCATTAGGTTTAGCCATGAGTGCGGCTCGCTTACATAAAAAGGTCTTACTAATTGATGCTAACTTACGCGATCCTAATCTACACAAACAGCTAAATCTTCCCAATGAACAGGGACTTTCAACTCTATTAGAAAGTGAAGTTACTCTACCTAATCAAATCAGTGTTCCCTACTCTGGCTCATCTTACATTGATATTTTAACCGCCGGACCAGTACCGACCGATCCCGCTCATCTTTTGAGTTCTCCCCGCATGATGCAATTGATGGCTGCATTTGAAGAAAACTATGATTTGGTACTCATAGATGCCCCCTCTGTTCTTGGTTTGGTTGATGCTATGCTCACAGCATCATCTTGCCGAAGTGTGGTGATGATGGCTAGTATTGGTAAGGTGACACGCACCCAACTTAATCAAGCTACCAAGATGTTGAGTAAATTAAATTTGATTGGGGTTGTGGCTAATGGTGCATCTTCATCTGACAGCACTTATGTACCTTATGTAAAGCCAAAACAATTGGTTCTGCAACAAGCACGGGAAGAGTAAACCAGAATATTTCATAATTATTCAACCAGATACAATATAGTTACCCCCGGCAAATACGGGGGTTTTTATGTTGAATAAAAAATTCAAAAAATTGTCTATTGAATATGTTTTATAAGCAACAAAATATTGGTTATTTTTATTTAGTTACAATTAATTCATTTTATCATAGCTTAATATTTTGCGGAAAAAGTAATATCTATTTAAAGAGTAAATAAAGAAGTTGCTTATTCATGATCTATTTATCAAGATTCTTATATTCTAGAGATTGAAACACATATTCAAACTCTCAAAGGTCAAAGTAACTTATTTTGTAAGAGTTGTAAAAAATAAGCATCTAGGAGTGAGTTGATATGGAAACTGGATATATATATCCCCCTAAATTTTTACTCTTGAAAGGAAAGACTAAGTGTTCTCAATTCCCCGTTATCTTAATTAATTCTTGCTATAGCAATCCTAAATGATTCATGAACACTTCTGTTCCTTTTTCCCTTTTCCCTTCCCTCACCGATAAGTTCTTAACTCAAATAGGATTACTATATGTATCTTGACATATACAGATATTGCCAGGAAAGGCTGGTTAGTAATAAAAGTTAAATTCACTTGTATGAACTGTCTTGTTTTACCTTGAAGAGAATCATAGGAGAATATTCATCCCCATTTCCTAGTCGTCGTTATTAAGTCAATCCTGTATTAATTTATCACTGTCAATAATATGCCAATTTCAGTCATTTCTAGTCTAAATAATAACTGTATTGTCCCTCAGCAGGCTGAAAATATTAGCTCCCTATCCTGCACCTTACAATGGCGTATGGGAAAGTTATTAGTGAAAACTTCTGGAAAATTGCCACAGCCTTATTTAGTTTCATTAGAGAATGAACAATCTTTAATAGAATGCTTAACGCGTTCTTCCGCCACTTTAGTGAGTATAGATCCAAAAATCGGTGCTTCTTTATTAAAAGTTTGGGCAGATGCTTGTCAAAAGGCTAATAAGCCCATATTTATGAGTCTTGCTGGGTATCGGAAATTGCCGAAAAAAGATCATCAAATTTTCAGAATTTTACCAAGAATAATTGATTGGACTTTAGCTTTATTTTTGCTGGTATTTATGAGTCCATTTGTTTTAGCAGTATTGATAATTATGCAAATATATTCCTCGGATTGGCTATTTAATTACGAGTGGTATGTTGGAGAAAAATGTCAACTTTTTCGGGTCATTAAGTTTAATTCAAATACTTCATGTACTTCATGGAATCTCACGAATTTACATATTAGCATGGGTAGATATTGCCTAGAGAATTACTTTAATTTGTTGAATGTATTGCAAGGTAAAATCTACTTAATTGGCAGGAATTATTTATCTTTAGAGGATGCAATTAGCCTAAATTTAGAAAAACAAAATAAAGTTATTAAATCATTACGGATAAATGCTAAAAATAAACTGCCTACAACTTAGAATAATTAGCTTTGCTTTAATTTTGATGAATATTTCCTGTTTTGATATTTGTGATCATGAATTATGTACCTAATTCAAGTGATTTGCACCGTATTTGAAAAAGACTATCATTTTTGTCCTGCTGCTTTTGTCATTTTATTCGTCGCGCTTCAATGTCAAGCTATTTCTTTTGATTGATGTTTTTGTGCTTAATTAGCAAAATTATCGTCGGAAATTTTTATGGATTCTAAATTTCTCCCGTCAACTATGAAAATATTACAAGCTACAAGTTTCTGGCAGAATAATCGGTTAATATTACGAGAATTTCAACACTTTCGACTTGTAGCAAGTTTAGCATTAGTGTTTTCAATTTTATCTGCAAGTTTTGAAGGGTTTGGTTTAGGATTTTTGTTGGTATTTTTGCAAAGCTTAACCACTCCTGGTGCTGAACCTGTGAAAACAGGAATTGAGTGGTTTGATATTTTAATTTTAGGAATTAATGCTTCAGCAACGGAGCGCTTATATCGAGTATCAGCTTTAATAGTGATCACAACCTGTATGCGAGCATCCTTCAACTACTTAGGACAAATTTGCAGCCAGTTTAGTGAAATAAGTTTAGTAGACAATCTCCGTAAACGAGTTTTTGAACAATTGGAAGCTCAAACTCTCAGTTATTTTAGTCATAAAAAATCTGGAGAATTAATTAATACACTCACCAATGAAATGGAGAGAATTAGGCAGATTTTCAGTGGCATAACTTTTTTAATTACTAGAAGCTTTGTCTTGATTGTCTATTCTGTTTCCTTGTTTATGCTTTCATGGAAACTTTCCATAGTTTCAATTTTGCTATTTAGTCTTTTAGCAGTGGGGTTATCCACACTAAATAAACAAATTAGAGAACGTAGTTTTGGTATTACGAAAGCTAATGATTATTTTACTTCTCGAACCCTAGAGTTTATCCAAGGTATCCGCACAATTCATGCTTTTTCTACTCAAGAATTTGAGCGAAAAAGGTATTATCAAGCAAGTGAAAAAATAGTTAATACTTTAAAAAGTGTTTATTGGGTTTCTTTAGTAGTTAAGCCACTGGCTGAAAGTATATCTACGTTAATTCTTATTACTATGATGATTGTGGCACTAGTCACAGGATTAATGAAAGTTTCTACTTTATTGACCTTCTTTTTCGTGCTATTTCGGATTATGCCAATAACTCAAGATATAAATGGAGTCCTAGCATTTTTAACTACCCAGGCAGGATCAGTAGAAAATATCAAAAATCTGTTAAAAACTGATGATAAAGTCTACTTTCAAAATGGCGCACTTAGATTTCCAGGGTTAAAAAGATCAATTGATTTAGTATCTGTAGATTTTGATTATAATCTTAATCAACGAGTTTTACATAATATTACTCTCTCAATTAAACAAGGTGAAATGACGGCTTTAGTTGGTTCATCTGGTGCTGGAAAAACTACACTTGCAGATTTAATTCCTCGCTTTCATGATGCTAGTGATGGCTATATTTATATAGATGAGGTTGATATTCGTAAATTTGAAATCAACACTCTTCGTTCTAAGATAGCAGTTGTTAGTCAAGATACATTTATTTTCAATACTTCTGTTTGGAAAAATATTGCTTACGGTACACCAACAGCTACAGAATCAAAAATTAAAGAAGCTGCTCGACTTGCAAATGCTCTAGAATTTATCCTAGAAATGCCTGAAGGGTTTAATACAGAATTAGGAGATAGAGGTGTCCGGTTATCGGGAGGACAAAGACAAAGAATTGCTATTGCCCGTGCATTGCTCAGAAATCCAGAAATCTTGATTTTAGACGAAGCTACAAGTGCTTTAGATTCTGTCTCTGAACGGTTAATTCAAGAATCACTAGAAATGCTATCTGTTGGCCGGACAGTAATTGCTATTGCTCACCGTCTTTCTACTATTTCTAAAGCAAACAAAGTTGTGGTTTTAGAACAGGGAAGAATCATTGAACAGGGTAAATATCAAGAACTGCTGGAACTTAAAGGTAAACTTTGGAAATATCACCAAATGCAGTATGAAATTAGTCCTGAACATGATATTTAATATTATCATTAATCCGGTTTGATGACTGAAATTAGTGATAGATATAGGGAATAAGTAAGTTCATGGGTGCTAATTTATCAAGAAATTAAATAGAAGTATTTTATTTATCCTTAATCATAAATATTTGGAAAATAAATATTCTTCATAGCTTTAGTTACGAAAGTGTCAAAAACTAAACCAGGCATAGAGAAATGAATAATTCTTTTTTAGGATTCATACCCTTAAGTTTTACTAAAGAAAAAAAATCTTCTAATAATAAAAATAAATTGGCAGAAAACTCACTAAATCAACCAAAACTTTTTTGTATAGCCCATTATTTACCACCCTTAAAAAACCCAATTGCTTATAGGGCTAATAAAATATTAGGAGAATTTCAGAAGGCTTGGAAAATAGATGTATTAACGGCTACAAATGATAGTTGTTTAGCAGAAAAATGTCATATTCATTATGTCAAGAGTTTGTATCCTCAAGCTTTAATTACATGGATAAAGAAGTTGAGACTTGAGAAAATATTAACATTATTAATTTGGCCAGATCCAGAGATATTTTGGTTTTTACCCGCAGTATTCAAAGGCTATCAATTAATTAAACAACAAAAACCAGATGCTATTTTTGTGATCATGATGCCCTATTCTGCGGGTTTGGTGGGAGTTGCGCTGAAATTCCTAACAGGGTTGCCTTTAGTCGTTAGTTTAGATGATTCACTTAGTTGTACTGATATGCACTCTCATTCAGTCAGTTGGTTACATCATCATCTCGAACGTTGGCTAGAAAATTTTTATGTCAGACAAGCAAATGCCGTAGTGTATGTTTCTCAATTCAATTTAGATTTAGTCAAAAATCGTCAACCTGAAGCAGAAAAATCAAAGTTTCATTTAATTCGTTGTGGTGCAGATCCAATAGATTTTGCAACTCCTATTGACTCTAAAAATGATAATTCATCTTTAGATATTATTTATACAGGTGGGATGAATGGCTGGTATGATTTCTATCATCTACCTCAAGAGAAAACCTTAGTAAAAAAACTTTATAAAGCTTGGCTAGAATGGGGATATTATCAACGAACAAAAATTGATTATCGTAGTTCTAGTCCAGTTTTTGTAGGTCAGGCAATCAAAAAAGCTATCTCACAAAATTCAGAATGGGAAAGTAAAATTAAACTCTCTGTTTATGGTAATGGTTTTCCTGAATCTGTAGTTAATCGGGTGCTAAAAAATCAAAATATTGCAGATGTAGTCACTGTATCTGGAGCATTACCTCATTTTCAAGCCATTCAACTAGCTAGACAAGCAGATTTATTATTAATAACTTTACCAAATCGTCCAGATGGGACACCAGGAGGAAGAATTTCTTGCAAAACCTATGAATATTTAATGACAGATCGGCCAATTTTAGCAGCAGTACCTTATGGAGAAAACTGGACTTATTTACAAGATAAACCCGGTGTTTGGTTAGTTGAACCAACTGATATAAAAGCTATCAAAGCAGTAATTATTAACATAGCCATAGCTAAATTTTCTGGTTCTCCTTTGCGTTTTGATCGCAGTGATTTACACAAGGAATTAAGTTATAAAACCCTAGCACAAGACTACTTAAAAATTTTTGATGCTATTTGCTCAACCTCAACCTTAACTAATTATCCATTATGCAAATAACAATTGCTGGCAATACAGGATGAGATGTTTGCCCTTGCAAAAGGCTAGATTAGGTCAATTATCATGAATTTTAATGGTGTAATGGCAAAATATAAAAACTTTAAGTACACCATGAGCATCACTGTTTAAATCAACTATTCTTTTGAGGTTATTGGAGAAAAATAATGGTAAATATCGGCTATCACTCTGCAAAACTTCAAGGACAAATTCATCGGTTTGTATACACAAAAGCAATTAATAATATTGTTAACTTCCCACTTTCTCAACATCGCAAAGTTAACATCAATATCTATGCTTTTTCTTGTCAACGGGACTTAGCCATACAAGTAGCAAATATTCGCTCTTTTATTCGTTACGTTGGTATTCCTAATAAATTTACTGTAATTTCTGACGGTAGCTATTCATCAAATTCCAGTAACATTTTACGTCAAATAAATTCTTGTGTTGATGTTGTTGAATGGCAAGATTTAGTAGTAGGTGACATACCTAAACCTATTTCAAATTACGCACTAAACTATCCTCACCGTGCCATCATGGCATTTTGGAGAAGATTAGCTGTATTAACTTCAATTCCTATCGAACAGCCCACCATTTACACTGATGCTGATATTTTATTTTTTCCAGGTGCTGAAGAAATTGTAAATTTATGTGAATCAGATGATATTTCTTCGTGGTATTTACCTGATTGTCTACCTTCATTAGATGAACGCATAATATTACATAATCATGAAAAATTAAATCCAGTAAATGCAGGGTTTTTCTTACTAAAACAGCAAATAAACTGGGAAGAACCCCTAGCACGTGTTGCCAAATTAGTAGATTTACCAGTGTATTTTACTGAACAAACTGTGGTGCATTTAGCTATGCACAATAACCAGGCAAAACCACTTGATAAAGACAAGTTTATTTTAAGTGTTGATGACCAATTTAAATATTTAGACAATTTTAATCAGCAGAAAATTGCTTTAAGACACTATGTTAATGATGTCAGACATAAGTTTTGGTTAAATGTTGGTGTTTCTGGCACAATTTGACCAAGTAGTTCAATTCCCATCAATTATTTTACCTAATACTCAATAAGTTGAAGATGAATCATACAACAGTTGCTCACAAAATGATCTATCACTGTTCCGGTGCTAATATTCGCGGTGGTGGTGGACTAGAAACTTATATAGCTTCTTTGGTGAATTCGCAAAATTATGAACTGATTAATACTGGTATTCCCCCAGAGCAATTAGTAATTAGTTCTTTAAAAAATGTGGAACAAAGTCAGTTTCAATTCTTGCATATTCATGATCCTGATATGCTGGTAGATTTTCGGGAAGAATGTCCAGCAGTCTTCACTATTCATAATCATTCTAGCTATTGCCCTAGTGGCACAAAATATTTAGCAGATCGTCAACAGAAATGCGATCGCTCTATGCACCCACTAGGATGTACTTGGGGACATTTAATAGATGGTTGTGGTAGTCGTAGACCGCAAAATATTCTCAAAAGTTGGCAAAATGCTGCCCATTTTCTCAAGGATGTTAAAAAACTAAATATTACTGTAATTGCTAATAGTAATTATGTCCGGGAAGAAATTATTTTTAATGGCTTATCACCTGATAAAGTTATTACTTTACTGTGTGCTGTAGAAAGACCTAAACATCCCGTTAGCTCTTTAAATCAAGAAATTCATAGCCAGCAACGTATTTTATTTGTGGGTCGAATTGTTCCCTATAAAGGTGTTGAATGGTTAATTCAAGCATTAGCAAAAACTGATCAAAAAATTCATTTAGATATTGCCGGTGATGGTTGGGGACAGCCCAAAATGAAAGAATTAGCCGAGAAAATGGGTTTGAGCGATCGCATTACTTGGCATGGTTGGTGCAATGGTGAAAAATTAGAAGCACTCTATCAACAGTGTTTTACAGTGGTTTTTCCTAGTTTGTGGCCAGAACCTGCCGGCTTAGTAACCTTAGAAGCTTATGCCCATTATCGCCCGATAATTGCTAGTGCTATTGGTGGTATTCCTGAATATGTACAAGATGGTAAAACAGGTATTCTTGTAGCACATAATCACGTTTATCAATTGGCAGATGCTATTACTGAATTAGCCACAAATTATCACAAAAGCCGATTAATGGGTGAACAAGCTCATGCTTGGTTTGAACAAGAATTTACTATTGATATTCATATGCAGAGATTGTCAGAAATCTATACTAGAACCATTACTAATTTTAAAGATCAAAAGCAAGAATTTTAATGTTTACTCAATCCTTAGTAATCGGTATATGAAATTTCCCCTGAAAATTTACTTTTATTGTGATCCTAGAGAAAATGTTTCTATAGGAGCTAAATTTCAACATTTATTAGTTTGTCTGGGTGAAGGATTTCACGAATTGGGAATATCATTTTTTTCTAATGTTAATTATTGGCAAAATTCTCTAGAAACATCAGAATATCTCTTTCAATCTGATGACCACATTACCCCTGATGATTGTTCTATTGTTATACTTACCAACAAGTGGTATAGTGCTAACCAACCATTACCGAAAAATTTATTTCATTCCCAACGTCAATATATAACTGTTTATTTGGATGATCAGGATGATGACAAAATCTATACTAGAAGACCAGAATTTAGGCAATTTGATTTGATTTTAAGAACTCATTTTAATAGCAAACTAAACTATGGCTATAACTTTTATCCCTGGGTTTTTGGACTTAGTAATCGTATTTTACAAGAACTCAATACAGTACCAAATTTCATTGATAGAAAAAGAGATATTCTTGTAAATTTTCGACATTGGAAGTCTGGACATCCTGTTAGAAATATTAGCTGTAGTCAACTTATTCCCCAAATTGAAAATATTCTTTCTATTAATAACTTTGTTGATAATCCCAATCATCACCCACAAGAAGGATATCATTATTTGCAATGGTTACAAACTGGTGGTCGACACTATCCAAATTATTATCAACGTCTGCAAGAATCCGTTGCTTGCACTTGCTTTGGTGGTTTTTTTGTCCCTACTTGGCCGAATAATCCTGGTAATATAGTTAATCGCGGGATTAAACAACTTTTAGCCCAGTTAAAATTACAATCAAATACAATTTTACAATGGGATAGTTGGCGGTTTTGGGAATCTTTAGCCGCAGGATGTGTGACCTTTCATGTAGATTTTGAAAAATATGGAATTGCTTTACCTGTAATGCCCGAAAATTGGCGACATTATATTGGTGTAGATTTGGATAATGTCGAAGCCACAATAGATAGAATTGCAGAAAATCCCGAAATTCTCGAATATATTTCTCAAGAAGGGAGAACTTGGGCAATTAAACATTACAGTCCTGTGCCTACAGCTTTACGTTTATTAGAGATTATCTCCCAAACACAAACAAACATTCCCAATAGTTTATTTTCTCATCCTACAATCAATGTTAAATATTAAATCACTAGAACCTTTGGTAAGTGTCATTATCCCTACCTATAATCGCCCAGAATACCTCAAACAAGCAATTACTAGTGCCGTTCAACAAACTTATCAAAATCTAGAAATTATAGTTTCTGATAATTGTAGTTCTGAAAATCCTCAAGCACTGGTTGAATCATTTCAAGACCCACGCATCAAATTTTGGCGACATGAACAAAATATTGGGATGCTGGGTAATCAATTTCATGGTTTTAAAATTGCCACAGGAAAATATGTTGCTAGTCTCCATGATGATGATATGTGGAATCATGATTTTTTATCTAAACTTGTACCACATCTAGAAGCAAATTCTGATTTAATTTTGGCATTTTGTGACCAATATATCATAGATGCTCATAGTAAAATTGATGCTGCTGCTACTGAACAAAATACTCGCAGTTATAAACGGGATCAAATCACTCCTGGAGTTCATCAAAGTTTCACTCAAATTGGCTTAATTGATAAAAGTATTCCCACTGCGGCTGCTTGTGTAATTCGGAATGGTGTCTTAAATTGGGATAGTATTCCTTCAGAAGTTGGAGGAATGTGGGATTTATATTTAACTTACCTTTGTTGTATTTCTGGCTATGGAGTTTACTATGTTCCCGAAAAATTAACCAAATATCGAGAGCATGAACAAACTGATACTTTGCTCAGTGGTAGTCGCAATATTCAAGCCAAAATCCGTAAAGGTAAAAGTGAGATATTCTGTTATCAAACCTTTATGGAAGATCAACAGTTACATGAATTTAACTCCTACTTTAGAAGCAAATGGTTGGCAGCTAATACAACTTTAGGAATTGGGTTATTACGAGATCAACAAATCACAGATGCTCGCCGTTATTTTTGGCAAACTTTAAGGGAACAAAAATTCAATTTACGAACTTTATCAGCTTTGATTCTCAGTTTTATTCCCCCGACTGTAACGAATAAAATTTTGAAAGTTTCATAATTTATTAAATCACAAGAGGTGATGAGTGAAAATTTGCATTGTTACCCACAAAATTAAAAAAGGTGATGGTCAAGGCAGAGTTAATTATGAAGTGGCTCAAGAAGTAATTCGTCGTGGTCATCATCTCACATTATTAGCTAGTGAAATTGCCCCAGAATTAGCAGAGAATAGTGCTATTAATTGCATTTATATTCCAGTGGCAGGCTATCCTACGGAATTTATTCGCAATTTCATGTTTGCTAAAAAAAGCGCAGATTGGTTGCGTAAAAATCGGGCAAATTTGGATTTAATTAAAGTCAATGGGGCGATTACTATGGGTGCGGCTGATGTGAATGCTGTACATTTTGTGCATAGTTCATGGTGGCAATCACCTGTCCATATTTCCCGCACTCGCAAAGATTTATACGGTTTCTATCAATGGTTATTTACTGCGGTTAATGCCTATTGGGAAAAACAAGCTTTCCGGCAATCTAAAATCATCATTGCTGTTTCCGAAAAAGTTGCCCAAGAATTAGTAAATATTGGTGTTAGTCGCCAAAAAATTCGCGTAATTGTTAATGGTGTAGACTTACAAGAATTTACTCCTGGTGTCAGTTCTCGTACCTCATTAGGATTACCTGAAAATGTCAATTTGGCTTTGTTTGCCGGAGATATTCGCATTCCTCGCAAGAACTTAGACACCGTACTTCAAGCTTTGGTAAAAGTTCCTGAACTACATTTAGCAGTTGTCGGCGGCACTAAAGATAGCCCTTATCCCGCAATGGCAAAGGCTCTGAAGATTAGTGAAAGAGTGCATTTTTTAGGTTATCGCCATAATATGCCACAAATTCAACAGGCAGCAGATTTATTTGTATTTCCGTCCCGTTATGAACCCTTTGGACTTGTAGTCATTGAAGCGATGGCTTCAGGTTTGCCAGTAATTACTGCCACTACTACCGGGGCTGCTGACTTACTCAATCCTGATTGTGGCATCGTTTTAGGCGATTGCGACGATATTGATGCTTTAGCCCATGCCCTTCACTTATTAAATAGCGATCGCTCACTGCGTCAACAAATGGGTAAAGTAGCCCGTACCATTGCCGAACAACATAGTTGGTCAACAATGGCACAAACCTATTTAGATATATTTGAGGAGTTAATCACCAATGAGAAACACAGTTCTCATCCCCACCTATCGCCGTCACCAAGACCTAGCCCGCTGCCTGAAAGCACTACAACAGCAAACTAAATCAGTTGATCAGGCGATCATTGTTGTTAGAGATACAGATAAAGAAACTCGGCAGTTCCTCTGTAAATTTCCGTCCCACCTCCTGCCCCTAGAAATTGTCACCGTCACCCAGCCAGGAGTAGTAGCTGCACTCAACGCCGGACTAGCCCAAGTCCAGGGAGACATTGTTTCCATCACTGATGACGATGCCGCCCCTCACCCTGATTGGTTAGCTAAAATTAATACTCACTTTAGCGTAAATAGCTCCATTGGCGGCGTTGGTGGCCGTGATTGGGTTTATCAAGGAGACAAACTAGAAGCTGGTTCTCGCTCCATAGTTGGTAAATTACAATGGTGCGGGCGCGTCATTGGCAACCATCATCTAGGAGTAGGCGCACCCCGTGAAGTTGATGTTCTCAAAGGTGTGAATATGAGTTTTCGCACCCAAGCCATCGGCAAATTACGCTTTGATGAAAGAATGCAAGGAACAGGCGCACAGGTGCATTTTGAAATGTCTTTTACCCTCACCCTCAAACGAGCCGGATGGAAAATAATTTATGATCCCAGTATTGCTGTAGATCACTATCCAGCCCAGCGATTTGATGAGGATCAACGTCATAATTTTAACGATACTGCATTAATTAACTTAGTCCATAACGAAACATTAGTTTTATTAGAACATCTTCCTCCCCTCCGTCAGGTTGTGTTTTTATCCTGGTCAGTTTTAGTCGGGACAAGAGAAAGTTTAGGAATATGTCAATGGCTAAGACTATTTCCCAAACAAGGGCAACTTGCTCATAAAAAATTGCAAGCATCCTTACGGGGAAGGTGGTTAGGATATCAAAAATATAGAATTCAATCGGCAAGATTTAACCTTGCCAAACACCATTTTGGCTATTAATTAAGATCTACAAACACCCAAATTTTTAGAGAATATCGAGATCAAAGTGATTTCTAAATCCATACTTTTCAACACTGTTTTAAAAGAACAATTTTCTCCCGAAGATCGAGCCGCCCAAGGTTGGATAATCATCCTGGGTTTTATCTTCTTAACAACAGCTTGCTACTTTACCAGTACAGCCAGTTTACGCCTCGTTTTTCCCGCTACGGCTTTGATAGCAGCCGTGTTTTTATACTTGCGGCATCCCATACTCTACATTGGTTTCACTTGGTGGATATGCTTTCTCACCCCCTTAATCACTCGTTTAGTTGACTATCGAGTTGGCTGGGATCCTACTCGACAAATGTTAATTGCTCCTTATTTAGTGGTATTTATTACCATAATCACCTTCTTTAAACATCTACCTAGTGCCTTGCGTCAAGGTGGACTGCCATTTATTTTAGCTTTTATAGGAGTTTCCTATGGGTTGCTCGTTGGTCTGGTTTATAATCAACCACTCCCGGTAATTCGGAGTTTTTTAGATTGGCTAAGTCCGATAATTTTCGCCTTTCATCTATTTTCTAATTGGCGAGATTATCCTAGTTATCGTCAGCATCTGCAACGGATATTTGTTTGGTGTGTATTCATTCTTGGAGCTTATGGAGTCTATCAATTTGTTGTCGCTCCAGAATGGGACAAATATTGGTTACTACAATCTAAAATGTTTACCAGTGCTGGACAACCTATACCTTTTGGAATGCGCGTTTGGAGTACATTACACTCACCAGGTCCATTTGGTACTGTGATGCAGGCTGGGTTGCTATTATTATTTACTAGTTCAGGCCCTTTAATTTTCCCCGCTTCTGCTGTTGGTTATTTGTCATTTTTACTATGCCAAGTCCGTACCAGTTGGGCAGGCTGGTTGTTAGGGATAATTATGATTTTTGGTGCGGTAAAGCCCCAGATTCAAATGCGCTTAATTACCATAATTTTAGTGATGACAATATGTGTCGTCCCCTTGGTAACTATCGAACCTCTCTCTAAAGTTATTACCAGTCGGCTGGAAACTTTTTCTAATCTGGAAAAAGATGGTAGCTTTAAGGATAGATCGGCAGCTTATGACAGAAACCTGAGTTTAGCTCTTTCTAATATTGTTGGTAACGGCTTTGGAAATACCTGGAAGGTTAATGAAAAAACTGGGCAAATAGAGGTAGTTGTGATTGATAGCGGCATTTTAGATATGTTTTTTACCTTGGGTTGGATTGGTGCTATACCTTATATTGGTGGGTTGCTATTAATGCTTATTAGTGTAAGTAAATACACTGAGGGTCGTTTTGATAGTTTTCTCAGTGCTGCGAGTGCTATTGGTATGAGTTCTTGCGCCCAGTTAATTATCTATAGCGGAATGCTGAGTATTGCAGGTATGATTATGTGGGGATTTTTGGCTATGGCTATGGCAGGACACAAATACTATCAACGTCCAGAAATTAGATAAACTGGCGTATTTTTTGACTTTTTTGATGATCAATTACTCCTTGGTAAATTGCTATTAGTTGCTGGTAATTATTTTCAGGAGTATAACGTGCTTCATAAGTAGAACGAGCATTTTTACCCATACGAATCATTTCTTCAGGATACTCAAATGCCCATCTTATTTTATTAGCTAAATCTGTTCATAGCAGTGGGTAAATATCTTTAATATGGCTAATTATTTCACCAGGCTGAAGTAATAATTCAGCTAGGTTACGGACTGCATTTATAGAAATACCCATCATTATTTCATTTCTGTAAAGGAAACAACTACCAAATTTTTGACGGTAAGTAACAGAATAAAGTTTAGCTTCTAAAAACTCCTGTTGAGAATTTTCATTAGTTATGGTTTGTAGATTCATTGCCAATTTCATAAATAAAAAGATTTATCACTATACTTAAATCAGAAATTATCACTCAATCCTTATAAGCCTTGAAGAGTTGATCAATATTTATCTACTTTGATCAGGATTCTAATTTTTTACTTTTATTTTTAATGTGTTCACATGATTAATATTTAATTATTTCTATAAATTTCACAGTGACAAAAATACAATTTTTATGTGATTAATAACACATAAACTCTGTGATCTATGTTCAATACATAATTAATGTAAGTATTGTAATATACTTGTTCTATTGTTAAAAAAGTGCAATTGCTTTTAACACTACTAGACAAAATTGTACCTGTTGAGAAATCCCTGTATTCTGGAACTGATGCTGGAAATTTTCCCTGATTAATTATCGCGGTGACTAAAGCTATACAAGTGATATCCCAGAATATTTAATCAGAATCATAAACCGTTGTCATAATAGGTAAGATGCTACAAACTAGTTAATCATCTGCTCATTTAAGACTCAAAAAACCCTATGTTAGCAGGAACGATTTTGCAGAATGGAAAATATACCATCCTCCAGGAAATAGGGCGAGGCGGATTTGGCGTTACCTTCAAAGCTATGCACCACTATTTAGGCCAAGAAGTGGTGATGAAAACCATCCATGAACGGTTGCGACAACATCCCGATTTTCCCAAGTTTCAACGCCAATTTCAAGATGAAGCCAAAAGATTAGCCGCTTGTGTTCATCCTCATATTGTGCGGGTAAGCGACTTTTTTGAGGAAGATAGTCTCCCTTACATGGTAATGGAATACATTCCTGGAGACACTTTAGGTGCTGCATTTGTATTACCAGGAATACCCCTAGCAGAAGCTACAGCCATTCATTACATCCGTCAAATAGGCGCAGCATTGCAGGTAGTACATAATAATGGCTTATTGCATCGAGATATTAAACCAGATAATATTATTTTGCGTCAAGGAACTCAGGAAGTAGTGCTAATTGATTTTGGCATTGCTAGAGAATTTAATAACGGAGCAAAGCAGACACATACAGGTTTAGTCAGTGAAGGATATGCACCCATTGAGCAGTATCTAACTCAAGCACAACGCACTACAGCTACAGATGTGTATGGTCTAGCAGCAACTTTATATGCACTATTAACAGCACAAGTTCCCATACCAGCATTGTTGCGAGATCGGGAACAAATGCCTTCTCCCCGCGAACTACAACCCCATCTCAGTGCGGCTGTTAATCAAGCAATTATCCAGGGAATGGCTGTAGAACCCCAGTTTCGTCCCACCACAGTAGCAGAATGGCTGCAAATACTACCAGAAAATCAGCTAAATATCACATCACCATTAGCACCTACTATTAATTTATCAGATTTAAGACCAGAAAATTTACTCAAAAAAGCTACTTCTCATCCCAGTTCTACACCATCATTTATGGAGAACGTCGCCAATATCGGAGAAAAGTCAGGTGTATGGAAAGGAGTTATTGGTATTAGTATCGCCTTGGTTGCAGCTACAGCAGGTTTTAGCATGACGCGGATATTCTCAAAACCTGATTTAGAATCATCACCTCAACCACTTGTTGAACAACCTACTAATGAATTAAACACACCCAAACCTGTTGTTGAAATCACACCATCATCTGAAAATCACAAGACTGAAACTTCTTCTTTGAGTGAATCTGCACCAGTACCTAGTTTGAGAAGAAGACGGAAAAATCTTCGGGTTGCTCCAGAACCAACTCCGACTAGCAATAGTAGTTATCAGGAAAAAGCACCGGAAGATAACTCTCAACCTACCCCAACTACCAACAGTACAACTAAAAAATCCACACCCGTTGTTACATCTTCACCATCCTTAATGGATACCCTGCGTGACGCTGCTCAAGAATCCCACAAAGCTACTTCTACCCCACCCCCAGAAAATACCGCACCAGCTTCTCATCAAAATCAGGTATTACCCCCATCTTCACAAGAATCGAATCCCGTAGTTATCCCTCCCAAGGAATCTCAACCAGGAAATTCTTCCTCTGTGGTAGTTCCCACCCAAGAAACAAACCAAAATCAAGCCCCGGAAAGTCAGCAGCAAAAGCCAGAAAAGCCGCAATAATCAGGTGATAAATTCAACGGAGAGGGGGGGATTCGAACCCCCGTTGAGTTGCCCCAAAACGCATTTCGAGTGCGTCACCATCAACCACTCGGACACCTCTCCACAACAAACTATGAAGTTTTTGCTTCACTAGTAGCGCTTTCGATTATAACACAATTATAGATACAAATTACATTAGGTCATACTCATGATTGCAACTCCCAGTTACGACTATATTTCCCCCACAGAATATCTTGAAGGGGAAGAAACCAGTCCTGTCAAACATGAATACAGACAGGGGGAAGTTTATGCAATGGCAGGAGCAAGTAATACTCATGTAGTTATTACTCTCAATATTGCTTCACTACTAAGAAATCATCTCCGTGGAAGCGGGTGTCAAGCTTACATTGCTGATACTAAAGCACATATTGAATTAATAGATACTTATTACTATCCTGATGTGATAGTCAGTTGTGACCAAAAAGATAAAGCCTTTAATAACTTTTTGCGTTATCCCTGTTTAATTGTCGAGGTGTTATCTCCTACTACAGAAGCTTTTGATAGAGGTGATAAATTTGCTGACTATCGCCAATTAGAATCACTTCAGGAATATGTGTTAGTTAGTCAAACCCGGATAAATGTAGAAGTTTTCCGCCGTAACTCAGAAGGTCAATGGGTGTTTTATAGTTATGGACAAGGAGAAAATATACATCTAGCCAGTGTCAATTTTCAGCTTGCTGTTGCAGATGTCTATGAAGATATCAGCTTTGAACCTGTCAACCTACCATAACGGGCTGTCATTATAGTTTCGGGATGAGATTGATTATACAACCAAGCCCACATTTGATCACCAAAGGAAAAATGCCACCATTCTCTAGGATTGCGTTGAAATCCAGCTTTTAACATCACATCGCGCAATAGTTGACGGTTAGCATGATAGTCTTGATCAAGATTAACATAATATTCGGGATGCGATCGCTCGGACATTTCATCAATGGGTGAACCCATATCTACAATTTCTCCAGCATCATTTACTAGAGTAATATCCACCGCAGCCCCCGTACTGTGAGGAGGAGGGGTGTTCATATCCAAACTGGGTACAGCCCAAATTTCATAAACGGCTTGCCATACTTCTTCCCGTTGTTGGGGTGACAATTCCTTTTCCGTCAAACCCCTCTCGCGCAAAGCTTCCCCAAAGCTGTAATCTACCATAAATTGCTGCACAGCTACAGGACGATAAGCATCGAATATTTGAATATACCAATGGGGATGTAGTAATTGTAAATAATTTTGTGCCTGAATCAAATTTTCAATTACACTTTGGCGGAGATAATAAGGTGAATGTTCCCCATAATTAGCACCTAACTTTTGATAAGGGTGAGGAGATTCCACCGCAAACAATTCTAGAGGAATCTTAACTAAAAGTTCACCACATTCAATAATGGGGATTTGATGGTATAGTCGCATTGTAATGGATAATTTTGAATTCTTTGTTAACGCCGATGAAATTCTATATATTTATCTAAGATTGTTATATCATAATTCTCAAAAAAATCGTGACTAACTAGACCAATTTGCGCTTGGGGAGGAACTGCAACTTGGGGATGATTAATAACCAAACCACCAACTCCTATAGATGAAATTATGCCAGTGGGCAATTCTACTATACTACCATCAGCAATGGTGAATTTTATTTTTTCTCTAGGAGTAAGCTTGAGAAATTTAGCCATTTGTGGAGTAATCAAGATCCCACTTGCACTATTATCAAAAACCATCTCAAAAATTTGATTGCCATTAAATTTAACATCTATAATTGGAGTTTGAGCCTCACGACGTTTAATTGGTATCCGAAAAAAAGTTGCGGTTGGTGGTGTGACTTTGCACAGTTCTGATAAATTCATGATTTTACCAGAAGATGTCACCATAAAACAAAAACCTGGATCATTAGCTTTTGCTAAAGATGGGATTGTAACAAAGATTAACCCAAATATAACTGCAATCCATCTACTTTTACAAGGTTGCATTTTCTTTAGTTATTCCCAATGTTTATAAAATATTAGACAGCTATAAAACTAATATTTGATTTTTGAAATATACGTAGGGTGGGCAATGCCCACCCTACACTACTTAAAATTTTATGGCTACGCCACGCAAGCTATCAAATATCATTTATGATTCCTATAGAGTCAAAATTTTCTAGTCAACATTACCAAATTATTAACTAAGAGGTAAATTCTATCCGTGTAATCCAGTAATCCCTTTAATCCGTGTTCAGTCTTCATGTTCACAACAAGATTTTTCTTTCACATCTGGAACAGGATCATAACCTCCTGGATGAAAAGGATGACAGTGTAAAATCCGCATCATACCCAGCCAACTACCACGAAATACCCCAAACCGTTCAATAGCTTGAATAGCATACAGAGAACAAGTCGGTTGAAAGCGACAAGTGGGGGGAAACAGAGGGGAAATAAATAAACGATAACCCTTAATTAGCCAAATCAATAATATTTTCATGTCTAAATCGAATAAAGTAATATCAACCCTTGAAAATTCTTTCTTTGATCATTGTTGAACACATTCCTTGGTTTAGAAATCCTTTCCCCATTGTCGCTGCAAATTGCCCCTGCTGCGGCTTGGGTAGGATTAATTATCTGCATTGCTTGGGTAGTTAGTCGTTTTACTGATAGCGAACCGGAAATCATTCGTAAAATCGTGCATATTGGTACAGGTAACGTAATTTTAATCGCTTGGTGGTTAGATATTCCCCCTGATGTGGGAATTACAGCTTCAGTTTTTGCGAGTATTATTACTTTATTATCTTATAAATTCCCGATTCTTCCTGGTATTAATAGCATCGGCCGTCACAGTTTAGGCACATTTTTCTATGCTGTGAGTATAGGTGTTTTAGTGGGGATTTTTTGGCATTTACACCAACCCCAATATGCTGTTTTAGGAATTATGACTATGGCTTGGGGAGATGGATTAGCTGCTTTAATTGGGAAACGCTTTGGTAAACATAAATATCTAGTTTTTGGTTCTCAAAAAAGCTGGGAAGGTTCTTTAACAGTGACTTTCATTAGTTATTTTATTTGTGTGACTCTTTTACTGCTTACCCAAGGTAACATTTGGCAAAGTTGGATAGTTTCCTTAATTGTCGCCGTAATCGCTACGATTTTAGAAGCATTTTCTTTTTTGGGGATAGATAATTTAACCGTTCCTATCGGTAGTGCTACCTGTGCTTATCTGTTAACGCAGCTACTCTCTGGTTACTGAAAAATTCCTGATCTACTTGAACTATAAAAATGAGTTTTTCTGTGATTAGAGATATCTAAAAATATAGATATTGAATTTTGTATTGAGCGAAAAATTTGAATAAATCCCTATAATCAGAGTTCTCTGTCAAAACCAAAAATAAATATTTTGTAGATTTTATCGAACTAAGATTAATCTTTTAATAATACTATTCTAGTAATAAAAAACTATTTTGTCTCTACTTTTAGAGGTAAATTTACAAACTTTACTTTCTACCCACAGGTTTATGAATTATTAGGCAAGAATGCTTATAGTTGAATTGTTAGGTGGTCAAATACCTAATTACGTAAGTGAGGCTAATAATTGTGTCAAATCAAATCAACACATCCGATTTGTTTGTTGCTTTATCTGATCAACAACAAGAGATAGTAACTGGTGGGGCTGACTTTGAACTAGCTGCTAGTAATTACGCGAATAAAGGATCAGCTTTACTGGGAACAAGTATCTCCGGTCCTCAAGGTAGCAGTGCTACTTCCGCAGGTAAGGCTAATACCATCCTGACTGCGGGACAAGATTTCTTAGGTTTAGGTACAGACCTTCCCAACGGTGTCGGTGCTTTAGGTCCAGCGGTGCTACCAGGTGATGGAGGAAATGCACCTGCAACTCCACTTGTAACACCTGCAACACCTATAACGCCTATAGCAACTGGAGTGGCCAGTGGAGGAATCCTTCAGTAAGTATGGGCTAAAGCCGATAAGTTGCCCAATCTTAAAGTAGGATTGAACTAGTACAGCAGGGCGCAATTAAAAATTAAAAATTAAACCCTAAAAAAGCAAATTACGCCAGCTTTTTAGAAGTTTTTAATGGTTAGTTATTTTTGCGGCTCTGCACTGCTAGTCAATACATTTTTTAGAGAATAAAGGGGGTTAGAGGAGATAATAGGAACTCGCTCAACGTAAGTGAGGACTTTGAGAGAGTTTGAGCCTTCCCCTCAATGTTCTTAACGCTTGATTAGCGTCAAAGATTTGAGAAAGATAATTCCCAATACTAGGGCATAACTATCTCTACCCCCTTCACTAAATTATAACCTATGATCAAATTATTTTTCACAATGTGAATAGAGAAATTTGCTGGTTTTTATTTTCGCTAATTTATTACCTAAGATAGTTACTTTTTAGTTACATGATATGAGTAATTTCTATCTGAGGTCAGACTATTCTAGTCCTAACAGAAGGTGTAATACCGTGAACTCCTTACAGAGTCAAGATAGCCATTCTTGGTATAACTTCAACGACCTGAATACAGAGGATTTGCATATACTAGAAACTAATGAGTTTCTTCCCCATATTGGTAAATGGATTCATATCGGTGGGGGAGTAATGATTACTATGTTTGTAGTGGCTGTAAGTCTCTCCTCTGTTCTTTATTACAACATTACAGTCAAAGTCCCTGCAACTATCCGACCATTGGGAGAATTACGGTTAGTTGAATCTGCAATGACGGGAACTGTGAAAAAAATTGCAGTTAAGGAAGATCAGGTAGTAAATAAAGGAGAAATTATTGCTTATATTGATGACTCCCAACTAAAATCTCAAAAAAGACAACTGCAAAATACTATTCAGCAAAGTCAATTACAATTTATTCAAATTGATGCTCAAATCAATCAAATCAATAATCAAATAATTGCTCAAATTAACTTAAATGACCGCACTATTATAGCTGCACAGGCTGAATTAACTGGAACTGAACGCAACTATAAAGATCAGGGAATTAAAGCTAGTGCGGAAATGACACAAGCTCAAATAACTATAAATTTAGCAAAGGAGCAACTAGCAAGATTACAAAAAGAAAGGGTATTAATAGCCACTGTCCAAGAAGCAGAAGCAGGTTTAAAACTCGCTATTTTACAGCGTGACCGCTTGCAAAATATAGTTAAATCAGGAGCAATAGCTCGGAATTTAGTTGAGGAAAAAGAACAAGCTGTACAATCGGCTCAAGCTAAATTAGAACAAGCAAAATCTAGTGCTAAAAATCTCCGAGAAGAAAAAGAACAAGCCGTTAAATTAGCTCAAATAAACTTACAAAAAGCGAAAAGTGCCGTTAATCCCAGTCATGCAAATGTAACAGTAGCATTGGAAAGAATTAGCCAAGAAAAAGCCAGAGGTGAAGGTAATTTAGCAGCTTTAAAAAAAGAACGCGAAATATTAATTCAGCAACGTCTAGAACTGCAAAAACAACAAATTCGCACTCGTCAAGAACTACAACAGCTAGAAAATGAGTTGAATAAAAGTGTGATTCGTTCACCGGCTACTGGTACAATCATGCAACTTAAACTCCGCAACTCTGGACAGGTTGTACAACTTAGTGAAGCACTGGCTCAAATTGCTCCTATTGATGCTCCGTTAATCATTAAAGCTCACGTTTCTGCCAAAGATATTGACAAAGTAAAAACAGGTCAACCAGTGCAAATGCAGGTTTCAGCTTGTCCCTATCCAGACTATGGAACTCTCAAAGGAATTGTGAAAACAGTGGGAGCAGATGTTTTAGCAACTACACAAAATAATTCTATTATCAGTACACCCCAGATTGCTACTTACCAAATCAATATTGAACCACAAAGTTTATTTTTAGGAAAAGGAAATCACTTATGTTATCTCAAATCTGGTATGGAAGGACGTGCTGATATTATTTCTCGACGGGAAACTGTCATGCAATTTATCCTCAGAAAAAGCAAATTAATCACTAATCCATGATTAATTCCGCCCTAAAGGGGCGGGGTTTGTACCGAAAATTCCTAATCCAAAATCTAAAATCCAAAATTTTTCACTCTTCTGAGTAATTATGTTCAATATGCTCAATATCTTTAAAAATAATCAAAATTATCAGTGTACTTTACAGTTAAGTGAAGAAGACTGTGGAGCAGCTTGTCTAGTTTCCATTAGCAAGCATTACGGACATTTTTTAAGCATGATTAAAAGCCGTGAAGCTGTTGGTACTGGACAATTAGGAACAACATTATTAGGTTTAAAACGAGGTTCAGAAAATCTCGGTTTTAATGCTAGAGCCGTGAAAGCTTCTCCAGAAATTATAGACAGAATTACAGAAATTACATTACCTGCAATTATCCATTGGCAAGGCTATCATTGGGTTGTTTTATATGGTAAAAAAGGCAAAAAATACGTAATTGCTGATCCGGCTGTTGGACTGCGTTATTTGACCAAAGAAGAATTAACCGCTGCTTGGAATGGCGTAATGCTCTTATTAGAGCCAGATCCAGATCGTTTTTCCGAGCAACCCCAGGAAGTATCAAAAGGTGGAATAACGCGATTTTTTCGCCGCATTTTGCCCTATCGTGGCTTGCTAACTCAGGTTTTAATGATCAATATTGTCCTGGGTTTACTAGCTCTAGGAACTCCTGTTTTAATTCAATTACTCACAGATGATGTTCTCGTTCGTGGAGATGTACAGTTACTTACTGTTGTGGTTTCCGCAGTTGTCGTCATGAGTTTATTTGGTGGAGGTTTGCAAGTATTTCAAGCCTTAATGATTTCTCATTTTGGGCAAAGATTACAATTAGGTTTAGTTCTAGAATTTGGGCGTAAACTTCTGCAATTACCCTTAAATTATTATGAATCTCGTCGCAGTGGTGAAATCACCAGCCGACTCCGAGATATTGGGGAAATTAACCAATTAGTATCACAGATTGTGATTGTTTTACCTAGCCAGTTTTTTATCGCTGTGATTTCTTTTGCTTTAATGTTGTTTTATAGCTGGCAATTAACAATAGCAGTCTTATTAGTTGCTGGTTCTATGACTTTATCTACCTTACCTTTTTTACCAATTCTTCAACAAAAAACCCGCAGTCTCTTAGTCTTAGGTGCAGAAAATCAAGGTGTTTTAGTAGAAACATTTAAAGGCGCACAGGTAATCAAAACTACAAATGCTGCTCCTCAATTTTGGGATGAATTTCAAAGTCGTTTTGGTCGTCTGGCGAATCTGGCTTTTAGCACAGTTCAAATCGCAATTATCAACGGGACTATTGCTAAAATCATCTCTACAATTGGTGGTGTTATCTTGCTAGGATTTGGGAGTATTTTAGTAATTAAAGGCAATTTAAGCATCGGTCAAATGTTAGCTTTTAATGCTTTACAAGTGAATGTTTTAGCTTTAATTAACTCATTAGTTGGCTTCGTTGATGAATATTTTCGCTCTCAAACCGCAGTTTCTCGATTATTAGAAGTTATTGATGCCACACCAGAAGTAGTAGGAGGAAGTCAAAAACCCATTGCCAAAATTTCTGGTGTGGCAGATATTAGTTGTTCCCATCTCAAATTTCATCACCCAGGTAGAGTAGACTTGTTAGATGATTTTTCTATTCATATTCCTGGCGGAAAAGTAATTGCTTTAATTGGTAAATCTGGTTGTGGTAAAAGCACTTTAGCTAAATTATTAGCCGGGTTATATGTCCCAGATTCTGGAAATATCCGCATCGGTTTTTTGAATATCCAAGATATTGCTTTAGACTGTTACCGACAACAAGTAGTTTATGTTCCCCAAGAACCTCATTTTTGGAGTCGTTCAATTTTGGAAAACTTCCGTTTAGGAATACCTTCTATTTCTTTTGAAGAAGTAGTTCAAGCTTGTGATATTGCTGATGCTGATGGTTTTATCAGTCAATTACCTAATAAATATCAAACCGTATTAGGAGAGTTTGGTGCAAATCTTTCCGGTGGACAAAGACAACGATTAGCGATCGCTCGCGGCATTCTCACAAATCCACCTATACTGATTTTAGATGAAGCTACAGCCGGATTAGATCCCATGAGTGAAGCTCATGTTCTAGATCGTCTTTTAGAATATCGCGCAGGTAAAACCACGATTTTAATTACCCATCGTCCTAGCGTTATCCATCGCGCTAATTGGATTGTTCTCATCGAAAAAGGTCAGGTTCAAATTCAAGGAACTCCTGAGACATTTTTATCAAAATCTGGAGAGCATTTACAATTTTTGGCTGTATAAATCAACATTGTCAAAGTTTTTATTGTGCTATCAATTAACCTAACTTAGTTACTTGTGCAAGGAGTAAAATAATATGCCTAAAAATACTCAATTTAATGATTATCAATTATTTAGATATCTTTCTGAACGAGAACAAGAATCTCTAGTTGGTGGTCAAACATCTCCTGTATTAGATGTATTACATATATTAAGTGAAAGTAAGTTATTCTTGCAAAAAACTGATATCGAAACCGAAGGGAAAAGCGATTTAACTCTAGCTTCAGGTGATTCTACTTCACAAACCACTAAATATAAATTTTCCCAACTTACCATGGCATTTTCTTTCACATTTGGTTTAATAACAATTACCTCCAGTGGAGACAAATTAAGTAATTTATTACCCAACCTTTTCAATAATTTATTTTCATAAAATAATGATGCCTAAACGTAACCATTTTTTTGTAGAGACAAATTTATTTTTTCTCTACATTTTCTAATATCTTATTAAGAAGAAATATTTTTAACATCTAAATATATAATATAATCTTCTATTATCAGGAATTAGATGAGCAGATAAATTAAATATGAGTCAAAAGAAAGAATTTTATCTAAATATATATAACCTAAGAACAATGATAAATTTTATAAATCTATAACTATGGAATCATTTATTTTTGATAAAAAATCTTTATAAAAGAAGTGTAGGGGTTATTCACCTATTCATAAATATAGGCTAACAATCATGTCATCCCAATAAAGTGAGGTACATCATTATGTCATTTCAAAATAATCAATCTAACTTGCTTGTAGAACTATCCACAGAAGAACAACAACTTTTATCTGGAGGATGTTACCAGTCTCCCCCATGCTGTAAACCGAAAAAACAAAAATGTTGTGGAAATTACCAAAAAGATGATCGATATAGACCCTCTGATAGGTATGAAAAGTATCCCGATAATGGCGATGATTAATATCTTCCTCAATAGGTACATTCTATATAGCGGTATGCACTTGAATGCAATACAGTGATTAAATTGGAAAACCTATAGGGGCGGGGAAACCCCGCCCTCAATTGTATTGCATCCGAGCGATAACTGCTATAACCTGGTCTATCTTTGATAGTCTTAGTTTTTCAACCTTGTGGTTATAGAATGAGGAGAAATTTTCAGACAAATTGCTTGATATCAAGCATCAGCACTATCTTAGTCTCTGAATCTGTAGATATTGATATCTACCGTTGAGAAATAAAACAGAAACCTGCTAAAATTAGTGCCATAACTTTCTCCTCTTTCCTTTTTAATGGGACGCTTTAAAATTGTAAATCACCTATGGTTGTAATAGTATATATCTAGTTAAAAATAAATGAAGCTATGAGTTTAACTACGTCAAAAGATAGAAATTATAAATTAATATTTACAACCATAGAATCATTATATTTATTAAAATCAAGCTTATAAAAAGATAGTAGGTTAACAATAGCTATTAACCAATGGAGGCTAACAATTATGGTTGTTCAAATCAAAAACCTTGAATCAGATTTTCTGGAAGAGTTATCAACTGAAAACCAGCAACTTATCTCTGGCGGTCACTGGGGTGGTGGCTGGGGTCGTCCCTGGAGCGGTGGCGGTCACTGGGGCGGTGGCTGGGGTCGTCCCTGGAGCGGTGGCGGTCACTGGGGACACCGCCGTCGCTGGTGATAAATTAACCTAGCCTAGTTTAACAACACGCGAAAGTCCCCGCCCTCAATGTATTGATATGGTGGGGATGAATAGCGGGGGTTGAGGATTACATCTGGAATTGATTTTTTACAATCATCAATCATTCAAAGCATTATCAAATAAAGATTTTATATTTTATTTTGCGGAGAATGAAGATGCTGTAAATCAAAAGATAGAAATTATAACTATTAGTTTCTAACTATAGAATCATTAAATTGATAGAAAAAACCTTTATAAAGTAAGCATGGGTGTATGACACCCAATAAAACAATTGAGGTCAACAATTATTTATGTCAAATCAAAATATCCCATCTAATTTACTTGTGGAATTATCCATAGAAGAACAGCAACTTCTAGCTGGCGGATACCGAGGTTATAAAGATGATAGAGATGATAGAGATGATGGATATGGTGGCGGTTATAAACCTAAAAAATTTGGCAAAAATCGTAAGAAGAAGAAATATGGCAGTTGGTATGGTCGATAACTATCAAAAATGAAGTTCATCTTCCCTCCTATCTCTTCCCTACTACCTTTTGCTTAGTAACTCACCAATCCAATCAAGTAAAATCGGATTTACTAAATCAGGAGATTCATCTTGAGGACAATGTCCCACACCTTCTAAAGGAATAAAGTTTTGCACTTGGGGAAAATTGGCTAACTCTCTACCTAAATTAATAGGTTCCCAAGGGTCAGCCGTTCCCCATAAAATAATCACTGGACAGGATAATATAGGTAATAAGTCTTCCGGTAAAGGACCACTGGAGTAAGCTGTAAAAGCCAAGAATACAGCCGCAGCCCCAGGATCTTTCGCCGGTGTCATCAAGATATCAACTAACTCATCTGTCACCGCTTCCCCGTTAGCATAAGCCTGTAAAAGAATCTTTTTCACAGTTTTTGGTTTCGCTAATTGGCTAAAAAAGAAATCACCTATTGCTTTAATCGCCAAAAAGTTTTGCAGAATTGGCGCACCAAATCGCTTCAGCCAAGGCAAATTAACTCGTTTACGATCATGTAATAACCGCAAAGAACAATTTAATAAAGCCGTTCCTAAAGCCATATCTGGGTTAATTACCGCCGCTTGCATTGCCACAATACAACCAATAGAATTTCCGATTAAAAATGCAGGTTCACCTACCACTTCCTGACAAAAATCTGCTACTTGTTGTCCCCAAGTTTCCAGCGTATAAGTAATTTTTTCTCCTGGTTTGGGTTTAGCTGAACCGCCAAAACCAATTAAGTCAATCGCATATACCCGGCAACTTTCTGCTAACGCTGGGATATTTTTGCGCCAGTGTCCCCAGGATGCACCAAAACCATGTATTAAAATTACAGCCGGTCCGGTATTGCCTTGAGTTTGGTAACAAATAGGAAAACCTTGCCAAATCCAGATTTGTGTAGAGGTAAATGTCTTTGTATCAGATTGCATGGTAAATATTATCATGATAAATGATTTTAAAAAAATGTAGGGGCGGGGTTTCCCCGCCCTCATTGGTGTCAACTAAACAATTTTCAGGTTCTTTAGTCATCTAAAGATGACTAAGTAACCATAAAAATTTTTAAATTCTTTAGTAAACTTCAGTTGACTTTACCTATTAGCCCGGAAATATGGCTTACGCCACGCTACACTATCATTTCCGGGCGGGTTTGGAAGCTAAACAAATAAGCTATTTGTAGCCTATAGGTAGCGTGACGTAAGCCATATTTGACACCAATGAGCAGTTCCCTCTCTCAACGAGTGAATTTAATTTTGTCTCACTACCTATTTTATATTTTCTCAAAAATATTTGTTTCATACGTATATCATGAAATCCTGATTCCGCTAAAGTAAATCTAGGAAGGTAAAATTTCCATCATTCAAAATATCCAGACCCCGGACTTTAATCGGGTGCATAGTTATGAATACTCGGCGGTCTACCAAGAAATCTCCTAATAATGCTACTCCACCAGCATCTCCCCAACAACAGGGAACAGAAAAAGAATTATTTCCCATTGTCGGCATTGGTGCTTCTGCTGGTGGTTTGGAGGCATTTACTCAACTATTGAATCATTTACCAATAGATACTGGTATGGGATTTGTGCTGATACAGCATTTAAGTCCGAACCAAAAAAGTATGTTGCCCGATATTCTTTCCCGCACAACCCAAATGCCTGTAACTGAGGCACAGGAAGGGATAAAAGTACGACCGAATCATATTTATGTGATTCCACCTAATGTCACCATGACTATACATAAGGGGGTGCTGCAACTCAACCCCCGTCAGAAAACTCGCGGTTTAGCACTGACTATTGATAGTTTCTTGTTGTCTTTAGCAGATGATTTAAGTAGTAAAGCCATTGGTGTGGTGCTGTCGGGGGGTAATGAAGATGGTACAAGGGGTTTAGAAAGTATCAAAGGTGCAGGTGGTATTACCTTTGCCCAAGCTGAAGAAGCGGGAATGGTTAGTACCATGCCAAATACTGCTGTTGCTTCTGGTCATGTAGACTTTATCCTCACCCCCCAACAAATTGCTGAGAAACTAGGAAACATTAGTTGTCATCCCTATATTAAAGAATCAGAACCAGTTGCAGTAACTGAAGTCGCCATCGAAGCAACAGATCCTTTATTACATCTTTTCCAGATTCTCCGGGCTGCTACTGGTGTTGATTTTACCTATTACAAGCATACTACTTTGAAACGGCGAATTCAGCGCCGGATGATGTTATATAGATTAGATAATCTAGAAGATTATATTTATTTTCTCCAAACTCATCCGGTTGAAGTTAACGCATTATATCAAGATGTATTAATTACTGTCACCAGTTTTTTCCGAGATCCAGAAGCATTTGAAGCTTTAAAAACTAAAGTATTTCCCATTCTTACTAAGCAGCGTAAAACTGATGATCCTATCCGTGTATGGATAGCAGGATGTTCAACTGGTGAAGAAGCCTACTCTATCGCCATCTCCTTAATAGAATTTTTAACGAATCAAGGCATGAATATCCCCATTCAGATTTTTGCGACAGATGTGAATGAGGTAGCTATAGAAAAAGCGAGAATTGGCATTTACAAACCCAACCAAGTGGCAGATATTTCTCCCGAACGATTGCAACGTTTCTTTGTGCCTCTAGATAATGGCTACCAAATTAGCAAGTTAATCCGAGAACTGTGTGTTTTTGCCAAACAAAATCTGATTAATGATCCGCCTTTTTCTCGATTGGATCTAATTACTTGCCGGAATGTCATGATTTATTTAGGTTCTCCTGTCCAGAAGAAAATTGTGCCAATCTTCCATTATGGTCTTAAACCTACAGGCTTTTTGATGTTAGGTACATCAGAAACAGTGGGGGAATTTGCTGATTTATTTGCTGTGGTGGATAAAAAGTACAAAATATATAATCGAAAAATCACATCTATCATATTACCGATTGAAATCATCCCCAGTCAACAGCCGGTGGAAAGTCGCAAACCGCAACCATCAGTACCTAATATTTCGTGGAATGATATAGAAATACAGAAACAAGCTGACAGGATTGTGTTAAATCAATTTTCCCCTGTGGGTGTGGTGATTGATAAGAATTTAGAAATTTTACAATTCCGAGGCCAGACAAGTCTCTATTTAGAACCAGCACCAGGCAAACCCAGTTTTAATTTGCTGAAAATGGCTAAGGAAGAATTACGGTTAGATTTACGTACATCTATTCATCAAGCTAAACGGCAACGGGTGGCAGTTAAAAAAGAAGGGATAAAAATTATCAGAAATGAGCTAGTTAGGCTGGTGAATATTGAAATAATTCCTTTTCAAATGCCTAATCAACAGACAGAAGATTTGCTTTTAGTTTTGTTTATGGAATCATCGCCAGCAGTTACTTCTGTGCAAGCATTAAATAGTGATATTGAATCTGTGCAAGAGCAAAACAACAATTATGCCAAAGAAATTGCTGATCTCCGACAGGAATTAAAAACTAATAAAGAGTATCTGCAATCAATTATTGAAGAACAGCAAGCTTCTAATCAAGATTTGAAAGCAGCGAATGAAGAAATACTTTCTAGTAATGAAGAGTTGCAAAGTACCAATGAGGAATTACAAACAGCCAAGGAAGAAATTCAGGCTACTAATGAAGAATTAAATACTATTAATGATGAA
Organism: uncultured cyanobacterium; assembly: GCA_903848645.1. Classification (GTDB taxonomy): domain Bacteria; phylum Cyanobacteriota; class Cyanobacteriia; order Cyanobacteriales; family Nostocaceae; genus Dolichospermum. The sequence continues at coordinate 52,086 of CAINGU010000083.1, forward strand.
CTACAACGGCGGAATCTTGAATCTAATCAGGTGAGTAATGATTTACAAAATCTCCTGACTAGTATTAATATTTCTATCCTGATGTTAGGTAGTAATTTACAGATTCGCCGCTTTACTCCGGTAGCGGGGTTAATATTTAATTTGATTCCTTCCGATGTGGGAAGACCATTAAGTGATATTAAACATAAGTTAAATATACCAGATTTAGAAACACAAATTTTAGAAGTAATTAGTAGTCTAAATTTTAAAACTCAGGAAGTGCAAGACCAGGATGGTCATTGGTATGATTTACGCATTAGACCCTATCGGACGATAGATAACAAAATTGATGGTGCTGTAGTAGTTTTGGTAGATATTGATGAACTCAAACATAGTACAGATCAACTCAGAGCAGCCCGTCATTATTCAGAAGCGATTGTGGATACTGTCCGCCAATCTTTAGTGGTGCTAGATACAGATTTACGCGTGGTTACAGCTAATCGGTTTTTCTACGACACATTTAGGGTGATGCAAGTAGAAACAGAAAATCGCCTGATTTATGAAATCGGTAATGGACAGTGGGATATTTCTCAATTGCGATCGCTCTTAGAAGATGTTATCACCCACCAAACCCAGTTTCAAGATGTGGAAGTTGAGCATAATTTTGAGCAAATCGGCATCAAAGTTATGCGTCTCAATGCCCGACAAATGCCGCAAATAGGCGATCAACCACTGATTCTCCTAGTAATTGAGGATATTACTCAATCGAAGCAATTTGAAGCAGAACGGATTCAACTCCTAGAACAAGAACAATCAGCCCGGACTGCCGCAGAAACAGCTAACTTTGCCAAAGATGAGTTTTTATCCATTCTCTCTCACGAGTTGCGAAACCCCCTCAATTCCCTGCTAGGGTGGTCAGGCCTGTTGCGCCATAAGAAGCTTGATGAAGCTAAGACTGAACACGCATTAGAAGCTATTGAACGGGCTGCCCAAGCTCAAAATCTGTTAATTATGGATTTATTGGATGTTTCCCGAATTAGCAGTGGTAGTATGCGTTTGGATGCCCAACCAGTGAACCTGATTCCTGTGATTTTAGCAGCTATAGACGTGGTGCATTTGTCCGCAGAGGCAAAAAATATTCAAATTCAATCAAGACTAGATCCTAATGCCAAAACTGTACTGGGAGATCCAATTCGCTTACAACAAATAATTTGGAATTTACTTTCTAACTCGATTAAATTTACTCCCCCAGAAGGCAGAATTGATATTAGTTTAGATTACAGTGATGTTCAAGCTGAAATTCAAGTTCAGGACACGGGACGAGGTATTAGTCCTGACTTTCTCCCTTATGTATTTGACCGCTTCCGTCAATCTGATGGCAGTAAAACCAAGTCAAATTCTGGTTTAGGACTAGGGCTGACCATAGTGCGTCATTTGGTAGAACTTCACGGTGGGACAATCTCAGTCACCAGTCCAGGTGAAGGTCAAGGCTCAACTTTTACCGTTAGGCTACCTCTGCAAACTAACCTGAAAGCCCCCGATATAGCCATAGAACCCGTTGCTACCCCTACCCCCCCTGCTACCCCTACCCCTACCCCCGATACTTCCTACCCATCCTTAGACGGTGTGCAAGTGCTGATTGTAGATGATGAACTAGACATCCGCGAATTATTCCGAATAGTCTTGGAGGAATGTGGCGCTGAAGTGACAGAGGCTGTATCTGTCAGAGAGGCTTTATCAAAATTCAGGGATAATCCTGGTGGCTACGACGTACTTGTATCTGATATTGGTCTGCCAGAAGAAGATGGTTATATGCTGATTCGTCAGATCCGGCAGCTAAGTCCCGAAGCCGGTGGACAAATTCCCGCTGCTGCGCTAACTGCCTATACTGGAGAAGCCGAGGAAGCAGCCGCTAAAGCCGCAGGATTTCAAATCCATATTGGCAAACCCATAGAACTGGATCAATTAGTATCTGTAGTTGCTGCTTTAGCTGGAAGGTAATCCCCCTGCCCCCTGACTCCTGAATTCTGCTGTATGTAAATTTTTCCAGAGGCTAAATTGAATAAAGTAATGATCATAGCTATACTGGTTTAAGAATATTTCCATAGTTTTCATGTAACTAAAAGTTACAAGGAAAATTCAAACCGCTTTAGAGGTATTGTCTAAAATATCTCGTTAAATTAGTATGTTTATAGCAGTTTACATACAATGAATATAATAGAAATAAGTAATACTCCAATTGGGAGTTATGCCCCAGATTTTGAATTGCCCGGAATTGACAAAGAAGTACACCATTTAAGTCGCTATCTAGAAAAGTTTCGCTCAGTTTGTGTTGTTTCTTTATGTAGCCAATGTACTTACACAGAAATGTACATTGACAGGCTGAAAAATATTCAAGCGGAATTTGCTGATAGAGGTTTCACACTCATTGGTTTAAATGGTAGTAGTAGCGAAGATAATAGTAGAGACAATCTTGAACAGATGAAAATTTTTGCTGATCGTCATCAGCTAAATTTTCCCTATATATGGGACTCAACACAAGATGTCACCCGCAGCTTTGGTGTCATTGCTACACCGACAGCTTTTTTAATAGATCATCATGGCATTGTCCGCTATAAAGGACAAATAGATAATCACCCTCAAGCAGCATCAGCCCAGGGAGGAGATTATTTAAGAAATGCGATCGCTTGTTTATTTCAAGGGCAAGAAATACAGCCAACAGAAACCGAACAAATTGGTACTGTATTCAGATGGCAGACAACCTAACTAGACACAGATAGTCACTCTACTGCTATCTTAAATTGGAGGCAATTGCAACTTTTTTGATAAAGCGGAACTTCATGGGAACGAATTACCGACGGGTTTTACTTAAACTGAGCGGTGAGGCCTTAATGGGCAACCTGGGCTATGGCATTGACCCGGAAGTGGTCGAGGAAATAGCCAAGGAAATAGGAGAGGTGATAGCCACTGGTGTGCAAATAGCCGTCGTTGTTGGCGGTGGTAACATTTTTCGAGGTGTTAAAGCAGCATCGGCAGGCATGGATCGGGCAACCGCTGACTATATCGGGATGATTGCCACAGTAATGAACGCTATGACCCTGCAAGATTCCCTAGAACGGATGGGAATCCAAACCAGGGTGCAGACCGCCATTGCTATGCAAGAACTAGCAGAACCATATATTCGCCGTCGTGCCATCCGTCATTTAGAAAAAGGACGGGTGGTAATTTTTGGTGCTGGTTCAGGTAATCCCTTCTTTACCACAGATACCACTGCGGCCTTAAGAGCCGCAGAAATTGAAGCAGAAGTGATTTTTAAAGCCACGAAAGTAGACGGCATTTACGATGCTGACCCCAAACTTTATCCTGATGCCAAGCGTTTTACTACTCTTACTTACGCCCACGTTTTGGCTAAAGATTTGCGAGTCATGGATAGTACCGCAATTGCCTTATGTAAAGAAAATAATCTCCCCATTTTAGTATTTGACCTCACGGTGCGAGGTAATATCCACCGGGCAGTCATGGGAGAATCTATTGGCACTCTTGTGGGAGGTTCTTGTGAAATTAGCTGAAGCTGAGAGTACGATGCAAAAAACCGTTGAGTCCACTCAACGAGCTTTTAATACAATTCGCACTGGCCGTGCCAGTGGGAGTTTATTGGACAAGGTGCTAGTGGATTATTACGGTTCACCAACACCTTTAAAACAACTGGCAAATATTAGCACACCAGATGCGACAACCATCCTGATTCAACCCTACGATAGGGGCAGCTTAAATATCATTGAAAAAGCTATCTCTCTGTCTGATGTGGGCTTAACTCCCAGTAACGACGGTACTGTGATTCGGTTGAATATTCCGCCCTTAACCAGCGATCGCCGTAAAGAATTTGTCAAAGTAGCGTCCAAGTATGCAGAAGAAGGTCGTGTAGCAATTCGCAATATCCGCCGAGAAGCTATTGATGCCATTCGCAAACAGGAAAAAAGCGCTGAAATCTCCGAAGATGAATCACGGGATCAACAAGACAAACTTCAAAAAATGACTAACAAGCACACAGAAAAAATTGACCACTTGTTAGCAGAAAAAGAAAAAGACATTACCACTGTCTAAATTGGTAAAAGGCAAGAGGCAAGAAGCAAAAGGACAGAAGATAATTATTTCTTTCTGCCTCCGCTTTACCTCTTCCTGACTCCTGAATTCTTACAATTTTATTCTTCGTTATTCAGAGGAATTTCTCTAATATCAGCATTATTGAGAGCAGGATATTCTTCAACTATCACTAATTCTGGATTATCTTCTTCGTGATTATGCCATTGATCTAATACATCTTTAATCAACACTTCTTGCAGCCAAATTTTTACAACAACGGTAAGAGGAAGTGCTAAAAATAATCCTAAAAATCCCAAAAATGTCACAAAAAATAACTGAGAAATTAAAGTAACTGCTGGTAGTAAAGATACTTGATGCGCCATGACTACAGGTGTAATGAAATTGCTCTCAGCTTGTTGAATAAAAAAATAGAGAATTAAGACAGCAATGGATTTCCAAGGGGAATCTAACAGAGCGATCGCCATGGCTGGAACTACACTCATAGTCGGACCCAAATTAGGAATTAAATTCATAAATCCCGCTAACACACCCAAAGCCAGTGCAGCCTTCACACCTAAAATTGATAAGCCCACAAAACTCATTAGTCCTACTACCAAAACACCAATTCCTGCACCGATAATCCACCCCTCTAGAGAAACTTCACATTGTCGTAAAATTCCCCGTACCCGTCGCCGATAAAAGGAGGGAAATATGCGAACAAATACTTTTTGATAAGCATCAGGATTAACTAAAAACATTCCTGTTAAAACCAGGACTAATAAAATTTTGAGAACAACTTCTAATGATCCAGAAACAAAGGCAAAAGAGTTACCTAATAGGCGATTAAATAACGGTTGTGCTTGTGCAATTAAACTATTCAGATCCGGTATGTAGGGTAATAATTGTGGAGGAATATTATTTCTTTGTTCATCAATCCAACTATTAAAACTTTTAAATCCTTGGGGAACTCTATAGGTAAGTTCATGAAATTGCTGGACAAAAGGTGGGACAACAAACCAGAAAAAACAAACAACACCCGCAAAGAAAATCCCCACAGCTAATAAAACTGCTAATCCCCGTTTTATGCCTAATCTTTGGAAGCGTCGGGCTAGACGGTTTAAAGTCGTTGCTAACACAACAGCAGCAAAAATCAATAACAAAACGTCACGAAGTTGCCACAATATATATAAAGATATAACTAAGGCAATTAAACCTATCCATTGACCAAGATTCACAAGCGAAACTCCCAAAGCTTGCTAAGATGCAAATTCTATGATAATGCAGTTAGGTTAACTGGTTTTAGCACCACTGCCTATATTTTTTCTGTTAATTTTGTTTTTGTCTTGGTACTCGCCATAGTAGAACAGTTGCCATAATCACAGTTGGTAACAAAACCATAATTAGCACATTTGTCTCCGTTGCTGGAATCCATACAAAGGGACTACCATACTTAATTAATACCGATAGCAAACCCGAAAATAACAGTAGCTTTAATAAAAATCTGATAGCCTCCGTGGCGTAGCCATGTTGATTTTCCATAACAGTCTGGCACACATAATTTGCAGCAGTATAGCACGAGTCACGCCCGTCAACCGATTTTGGATTTACGTTAGCGAAGCGTACGCAGCGCAGCGAGTATTTTGGATTTTGGATTGACTCCACCAAACAAGTGTGGAAGCTCGAAAATTTGGGATTTTGGATTGACAATTTTTCCGTCGGAGAAGGACGGGGCTTGTACCAAATTTTTTTAATCTAAAATCTAAAATCTAAAATTCCCGGTCAGGAGTAAAACCCTGCTGTGGATGCTAATCACCTGAGCGGTTGCTATCTCAACTAATTTAGACTTTACTGTTCAGTGTTTACAATATTCCTTAGATACATAATTATACCTGTCCTGTTCCTGCTACTGTGATTACTACCACAGATCATGAATATAAGCGATATACTTGCTTTGATGTTAGTATAAACAAAAATCAGTAGTTTAGTATATATACTGTATCTTTTTTTGTTTTATTTCAGGATACTAACCTTAAGTAACAAAAAGTAATAATCACATAAATGCTTAAGTATTTATACTATTACACAAGTTCCAACCTAATATAGTGTTTGTGAGTTGAATGAAAGCATATAGTTATCATAAAACTCCAACAGTCAAGGAATTTCAAGCCTGTTCCCTAGTCCCTACTATAAATTGTTTTACCACCGAACTATTTCTGAATCCATTGACAAATTTCATCCTCTTAATTGACTGAATTTATATGTGAATCCCTCAAACTTTAAACCACTGGTGTTACAGTTACTTTTCGTCGGATTTACATTTTCATTATCCTGAAATTTTGACAGACAAATTACATCCTATAAAATTCAGCTTTTTTACTGTAATTAAAAAGCTCAAATTTTCATGTTTTACCCTAAGCCTAAAATTCAAATCTACTTTCCTAAAAACAATCTGTCATGACGGTATAACCAAATATTTAAATTATTCTACTCAGGAGCTTAATCATGTCTACAACTGGTAATTTAGCAAATTTTTCCTTGCCAGAACTGCTGCAATTTTTAGATCAAGGTAAGAAAACAGGATTACTTTCTATTGAATTTATACATGAAACAATCGAAAAAAGTAGCCAGAAATCCTACTATATTTGGCTACATAAAGGTCGTGTGATTGCGGCATCTGAACGTTCAGATCAACAAGGTTTGATCTTAATGATTACTAAACGTGGTTGGATAAGTCACAGTGAAATATCTCAGGTAACTCACATTTCTCCATGTTTCATTGACTCACCAATGGGGTTATGTCTGAAATCCCAGGGACTCTTACAAGGAGAACAACTAAAATTGCTATTTAATAGCCAAGTATTGCGGCCAATATCCGCCTTATTTCAAATTACGGATGGTAGCTTTAAATTTGAGCCGATACCATTTTTACCATTAGGAGAAATGACTGGTTTGAGTATGCCTGGAATCGAGGTAATATTAATCTGCTTGCGATCGCTCAAAAACTGGAAAGTCTTTGAAGATCAGCTTCCTGATCCCAATTCAGGATTATCTAGTTTAATGGATAAACAGCCACAGATACTGCTCAATCACCAAGAATTGCAAGTATGGAAATTTGCTAACTCCCAGGCTTGTTTGCAGTCCATCGCTACTGAACTGAAAATAAGTGTAGAAAATGTCCAGCAAATTGCCTTTCGACTGATTTTAATCGGTTTAGCAGAAGAAAATTTTCTGGTTGCTGCTTCTGTCCCATCCAGTGATCCTAAAATTACTCCTGTCCCCAATTTTATACAAGCAGTACCTAATAAAACTCAAGAGCCAGCTATTAGTCAATCGTTTCTCAAAAATTTAGTCGGTTTTTTGCGGATTAAAGTGTCATGATTATACACTTAGGAAAATCGAGCTTAAATGGGTTTATAACAGGTTAAGAGTTGATAACAGTCTTTTATGATTCCTATCTACTTTCCAATTTATCACCCAAAACACTCTCAATTGTGGCAATCTGAGAAGCAGAACTCCTGACAATCTGATATTTTAGCCACAGAAAATCTATCTGTTTAGATTATGCAAACTCTACCGACTCTGGAAACTGCCAACACTACATCTAGTCAACCTGCCTTTGATACCACTATCAAACGCCGCAAAACCCGCGCTGTCAAAGTGGGAGATGTCACCATTGGGGGTGGATACCCAGTGGTGGTTCAGTCAATGATTAATGAGGATACCCTGGATATTGATGGTTCTGTCGCGGGTATTCGTCGTCTTCATGAAATAGGCTGCGAAATTGTGCGCGTTACTGTCCCCAGCCTTGGACACGCTAAAGCATTGGCGGAAATTAAACAAAAATTAATTCAAACTTACCGTGATGTGCCAATTGTCGCCGATGTCCATCACAATGGCATGAAAATCGCCTTGGAAGTCGCCAAACATATCGAAAAAGTGCGAATTAATCCAGGTTTGTATGTATTTGAAAAACCCAATACCAGCCGTACCGAATATACAAAGGCTGAATTTGATGAAATTGGCGAAAAAATCCGCGAAACCCTAGCCCCGTTGGTAATTTCCTTGCGTGATCAAGGTAAATCTATGCGAATTGGCGTAAATCATGGTTCTTTAGCCGAAAGAATGCTATTTACCTATGGTGACACCCCTGAAGGCATGGTGGAATCTGCCATAGAATTTATCCGCATTTGTGAATCTTTGGATTTTCACAATGTGGTAATTTCCATGAAAGCCTCACGAGTTCCTGTTATGGTGGCTGCATATCGGCTCATGGCTAAACGCATGGATGATTTGGGGATGGATTATCCTTTACATCTGGGCGTGACAGAAGCTGGTGATGGTGAATATGGCAGAATTAAATCTACCGCCGGTATTGCCACATTACTAGCTGACGGGATTGGTGATACAATCCGCGTGTCTTTGACAGAAGCACCAGAAAAGGAAATTCCCGTTTGTTACAGCATTCTGCAAGCTTTAGGTTTGCGGAAAACAATGGTTGAATATGTCGCCTGTCCTTCTTGTGGACGGACTTTATTTAATCTAGAGGAAGTTTTGCACGTAGTTAGAGAAGCCACTAAACATTTAACAGGGTTAGATATCGCTGTTATGGGTTGTATTGTGAATGGACCCGGAGAAATGGCTGATGCTGACTATGGTTATGTTGGTAAAACCCCCGGTTATATTTCTTTATATCGTGGACGGGAAGAAATTAAAAAAGTCCCAGAAACTCAAGGTGTAGAGGAGTTAATTAATTTGATTAAAGCCGACGGACGTTGGGTAGAACCGTAAAATAGGAACTGAAGACAGGAAATAGGACTGAGAGGGAAATGGGGAGGCTGTGGGAGAAATTCTTCCCAATTACCCATTACCTATTACCCATTACCAATCCCTGTGCTAGATTGGGCATACTTGATATATATTTTTTCCTTTGACACAGCCGTCATTATGGTAATTACAAAAAGTAAATTGGTTTTAAGTGCTACGGTAGTAACGCTTTCTACAATCGCTATTACTGGTCTGGGCATTCACTCAATTGGTAAAGCTTCATTTAAAGATAGTCACAAGGATTTGATAGATGAAGTTTGGCAGATTATTTTCTACCGATATGTAGATGGAACTTTTAATCAGGTAGATTGGCAAGCTGTTCGCAAGGAATATTTAAGCAAGTCCTACACTGATGATAAAGCCGCTTATAAGTCCATTCGGGAAATGCTGAAAAAGCTACAAGATCCTTACACCCGATTTATGGATCCAGAGGAATTCAAAAATATGCAAGTTGATACCTCTGGTGAACTTACAGGTATTGGTATTACCATCAGTCAGGAAGAAAAAACTAAACAACTGGTTGTTATTGCTCCCATTGAAGATACACCAGCATTTAAAGCCGGGATTTTAGCTAAAGATATCATTCTTGAGATTGATGGCAAAAGCACCAAAGGTATGGATACTAATGATGCAGTAGCTTTAATTCGGGGAGAATCAGGCAGCAAGGTAAAACTAACTATTCTCAGAAATGGTGAGAAAAAACAATTTAACATCCAGCGGGCGCGAATTGAAATTCATCCTGTTCGTTTTTCGGAAAAGAAAACCCCAGCGGGGAATCTTGGCTATATTCGTCTGAATCAATTCAGCGCCAATGCTAGTAAGGAAATGAAAAATGCTATTCAGAAATTAGAAGCTAAACAGGTTTCTGGATATGTTTTAGATTTGCGCGGTAATCCTGGAGGGCTGCTATACGCTAGTGTAGAAATAGCTCAGATGTGGATCAATACAGGAACAATCGTCTCTACTATTGACCGTCAAGGTACACAAGATAAACAAATAGCCAATGGTTCAGCTTTAACTAATAAACCTTTGATGATATTAGTAGATAAAGGTTCGGCTAGTGCTAGTGAAATTCTTTCTGGTGCATTACAAGATAATAAACGGGCGACATTGGTAGGAAATCAAACTTTTGGTAAAGGTTTAGTCCAATCTGTGCAACCTTTAAAATCTGGGGCTGGTTTGGCTGTAACTATTGCTAAATATCATACTCCTAGCGGGAAAGATATTAATAAACATGGTATTGATCCAGATGTGAAGGTAGAATTGACTGATGCCCAACGCCAAGAGTTATGGTTAGGTGGACGGGATAAATTAGCGACTCTTGAAGATCCTCAATTTGCCAAAGCTGTGGAATTATTAGGTAAAAAAGCTGCTCAAAATACCAATACAATCAAGAAAAATTAAGTGATTTTTAGCAAATCAATTTATTATCTCGTTGATCTCGTTCCCAGTCTCTGACTGGGAATGCCTTCGCAGAGGTTATACCTTCCATCTTACAGTTATTTTCATACTAGCAGAAGGCAGAGCCTTCTAAACTGCATTCCCAGGTAGAACCTGGGAACGAGAGAGAGAGAAACCAGGGAACGAGAGATTTGTTTAGCTATTACCAAGAAATTTAGCTTTCATTTCTTCTAATTCTTTATCTATGGGATTATTGCTAGGAGATTGTGATTGAGAACTAACATTTTGTGGTTGAGGTTTACCACCTGTAAATTGAGTTTTCATTTCCTGTAATTCCTTCTCCATTTGACTGGAAGTTTTAACTACAGCCGGAGGTTGAGAACTTGGTGGAGTTATGATTGTGAGAGGTGAAGATGATTGTTGAAAATTTAAATCTTTGATCACTTCATTAACAGTTTGGTAGCGATGACTGGGAATAGTTTCTACCATTTTGTCAATAATTCGACTCAATTCTTGACTAACAGGAGTTTTCAGATATTGACCCCATATCCAAGCTGCATTATGAGTATCATAGGAATCAAAAGGCGATCGCTCTGTTAACAGATTAATACAAGTTACCCCTAAACTATAGATATCACTGGCAAAAAGTGCCTTTCCTCGCATTTGTTCCGGGGCAACATATTCGGGACTACCTATCCTTGTTCCCGTGCGGTTTAGGGCTGTTCCTGCGGCGGATTTGGCTGCCCCAAAATCAACTATTACTAATTTGCGATCGCTATGGCGACGAATTATATTTTCTGGTTTAATATCTCGATGTATGACTTGTCTACTATGACAAAATTGCAGCACTGGCAATAAATCATTCAGTAATTGCCGAATCTGCGTTTCATTGAAAGCCCCATTTTGTCCTAGTTCTTGGTATAAATTCAGTCCATCAATAAATTCCTGAACTAAATACTGTCTGTCATCTTGATTACAATATGCCAAAAGGGCAGGGATTTGGGGGTGTTGTCCCAATTCATCTAACTGTACAGCCTCTTGGTTAAATAACTCTATTGCCTTTTGTACCGTATTTGTCCCTTGGGCTTGGGGGAAAAATTGCTTAATTACACAGGGTGGCTTTGAGGGTTTATCCTCGTCTACAGCGAGAAAAGTTCTGCCAAAACCACCTTGTCCAATGGGTTTAATAGCGCGGTAGCGTTCTTTTAGAAATAATTTTGTCCCACAAGTTTGACAAAACTTAATATCATTAGGGTTTTCTGGTTTGGAACAATGGGGGTTAAGACAATAACTCATAATTAAATAAATGATACTTGTCTTTATTGTGCCTTATGCTTTGCTAAAGGGTGATTATTAACTTTTATTTTATTTTTAAGTAATGTTAAGGGATTTTTTTAATGCCACTTCTACCTGATTAAATAGATCAGATGGTAAAATTCCTAATCTTTTGTGAAAAACTAAATTATGGACAGTAGCAATTTTATCAGCCCTAATCAATGATGTTTTCTTCAGTCCTGTTTTTGTAAAGTCAGTATGTGTCTCTGACATTAATACCCAATTTTCACTTAAATCATCAGTGGGAATTTTGGAAAAAATACCCAATATAATAAATTCTTCTCGATGCACTGACAAAATAAGGGCTGGTCTTAATTTTGTAGCCGTTAAATCGCTAAAATGGAAACGAACTAACCAGATTTCTAAAGATTTAGGCTTCATCATTATAAATATCTTCTTCTGGGTCGTTCCACTCCTGAAATCCAGTTTCTGCAAGCTGCATCATTGTTAATATATTACCATTGTCTGCAAGCTTCATTTTAGATGTTAAAGCTTCTATTCCTAGAATTTTTGATTCTTGATTTAAAATTCTCTCTTCTAATTCTTTCACGCGATTTGCTAATGTTTGGGAGCTTTCTTCAACTGAAATAACTGCATTGCTAACAGTTTTAGTCATAAGTTGAGATGATTGCTGGTTTTTGATAACTGGTTCAACTTTTGCACCTTGAAAACTATTTTCATCTTTGGGTATCCCTGTAAAAGATTTGATTGTTTCAGGACTTAAAGACCTAATTAATTCGGGATTATCTTGAATCCTTAAAATTAGTTCTGGTTGTATTTCATTTTCGGGAATACCTGTACAAAGTTCGATGAATGCAGGAGTTAAAGATTTGATGTATTCAGGATTATTTTTAATCTGACCTAAAATTACTTCTGTCATCATTTGGAAGTGAGATTTTCTTTCTGCTTCTCTTCGTGCTTCTTCTGTTTTTTTATCATTCAATATTTGCTGATTATTGTTAATAAATGCTTTGATCACAGAACCTTCCGCTATAAATGAAATACTAGGATATATAGATCCAAAATCCAAAATTACCCGATCTTTATAGTCCTGACTATTCTCACATATCCAGACCGCCATCAATTTTGTACCCCGAACTAATGAAGTCGCTAATTGATTATTACCAATACTACTATCAGGATAAAAATGGGGATTTTTTCTGGTAAGTTTTTTGGTATTCTTTTCTATTTTTACGTCAATTTCATCAGTATCAACAAGAGGAGATAGAGTTATCCATGTAATCTTACGTTCTGTATCTTCAAAATAAAGTTTAACTTGATCAAGACAAAGTTCATCACCTTCAAATTCTTGATCTTCCTTAGTTGATACTCCTAGTAGAGTTTGTCCAATAGGAAATTCATTGATTACCATATTTATCACGCTTTTTCCTTGCTTGTTTAAGAATTTTAATAGCAGTTTCCGCGTCTGTATCCCCCTTAGCAGCTAAATTAGCTAACTCTCCCACCCTGATATTTTGATAATCGCTGCGTAATTGACTAACCTGTCCTTGTCCTCCACCACGTTCACGAATAGCATCAGCAATGAAGTCATCTTTAATATTAACAAGATTGCCAAGTTTTTTCAGTCCACCAGGTGTGAGTTGAACTTCTCCCTGTTCATCCATTTAATAAATGCGAGATTAAATTATATAATTTGAGTATGTAAGTCCTTATATTAACATTTTTCCCTCAAAACAAAGTATAAACATCTAAAAACCCGATCAAGGTTGACCGGGTTCTAGTGAATTTGCAGGTTTCAAATGATTAAACTAAGTAAGTGAATTTAAGTTACTAAGGGTTGACTTTCTAAAACGCAAACACAGCATCTCTACGTCTTTCCGCTCTGGGATTTGGCTTCGCCATTCACAACTGGCTATTTGCCACTTCATTACCAATAATGCTGTAATTTGTTGGGCTGATGACGGGGGACACAATATCACTTGCCCTTTCTTTTAGTCGGTTTCTTATCGACTTGGTGTCCTATGGATTCAATATATCATTTCATTTTGGAGATGGAATGTGTTCTTTACATTTATTAACAAAGAGGTGAAAAGGAAGAGGTGAAAAGAAAGTGCTTATTTGCGTTTATTGCCTTTTTGCCAACTTTGGCTATTGGGTTGTTTGCTAAACTCGGCTTTGGGGAAAAGTCGCTGTTCTATTTGTTCATAACTTCCCTCAAAATCACATTTACCAAAATGGGGACATTGACGACAATAAACACCTTTGCTATAACGTTCTAAATTCTCGCGGTTGAAAAAATAGGGTTTGTGACTAAATGTACTCGCTACCCATTGCCAGGACATATTGTTACTTGCTGGATCACCGTCAAGTAAATGTTGTAGAAACCATTTTGCACCGGCTTGCCATTGAATCCGTCGCCAATGGATAATATAAGCTGCTAACCACATTCTGATATGGTTGTGGAGATAGCCTGTGGCTTGCAATTCCTGACTAAAGCTGTCAATGCAAACTAACCCTGTCGTTCCCGTTGTGATATCTTCGGGTAGTTGGGCTGCGTAGTCAGTGGATTTATAACCGGTTTTGGATTCTTCCTGATTTTGCCAAATCCCATTTCCTAGTTTGACATATAATCTTTGCCAGTAGTCGCGCCAAGCTAACTCGTTAATGAGTTTATTAGCATCATCTGGATTTTCAACTCGTTCCAGTATGTATTCTCGAATTTCCCGCAAACTCAAGACACCATGACGGATGTAAGGTGATAATTTAGTAACGTCACCAGTTAAGAAGTTGCGTGTTTTTGCGTAAGATATAGGGTCAATTTTCTGTAGTGCTTGCTGTGCTGCTTTTCTTCCTCCTAGAATATCGCTAATCTGATCATCTTGGGCTGCTGCTTGGGGAAACTGTTCTCTTAGATATGCGACTAATTCAGTTCGATTTTTAAAATCACGTAACATAGAATTGGTATTAGTAGTCTACAATCAGATGTGGTTTTATACCGCAGATGATTTATCTATACCCTAACTCATTTTACCTATTATGACAAAACAGCCATCTTTAAGTGAACAACGAGGTTATTATCGCTATCATCCCAGCGGTTTGGAGCAGAAAGGGGCTGCGCGTTTATTTCCCTATACGGGAGAAGATGGGACAATACGCTATATTTTGACTAGATTATCTCACAATTTGTTAGCACAAGGGAAATTATCTGCTCCTTGGAGTTTGTTGTTAACGGAGTTAGAAAAGAAAGTTAGTAAGTTGGAGGAAGATTGGCTAAATATAGCGACTTTGTTAGTAGATTGTGAAGTGTTTCAGTCGGGATGGTTTAATTTTGATTTACCACCAAATGAACAGTTTAATAGTAGTTATATTCAGGAAAGAAAGAAGTTACTAAAAAGGTTTTGTGCGGCAAAAATAGCAATTGCTAAATTAGATAAAAATCTGCCTGTTCGTCAACAGAATGAAGAACAAAGAAAGTTATTTTTTGCGGCTTTCACTAAGGTTGATGGGACTAATCCTCCCGTGATGAGTGTAATTCATAAACGAGATGGAGGATTGAGTGATCATGAATTTGCTCGACAAAGATTAGCTGGTGCTAACCCCACGGTATTAAGACGAGTACAAGCCACAGATCAAGGTTTAATTCAATCTTTGGCAACTCAGCTTTATAAATTAGCAAATAATGGCAATATTGATTTAATTAAAGCCGCTGGTGAAAACCGTTTATTTGTTGCTGATTATCCATTACTGAAAGATTTACAAGTTACTGATTTACAACCGGGTAAATATGTTGGTAGCCCCACAGCTTTATTTTATCGCACTGATAAGGGATTAGAACCGATATTAATTGAAGTTGAAAAAGGGAGGGTTATTACTCCAGCAATTAGCGGAGGTGCGGCTGATGATTGGATGCGAGCAAAGTTATATGTGCAAACTGCGGATGCTACTCATCATCAATTAATTGCTCATGGAACTTATACTCATTTAGCAATGGAAGCTTTAGCTATTGCTACTCCGAGACAGTTACCATATAATCATCCTGTTAATCAATTACTTTCCCCTCATTTTCAGTTTTTAATTGCGATTAATAACCGAGAAAATAGTATATTATCAGCAATTGATCATCTGATTGCTCCAACTTTACAAACTTCTAAAATGTTGATGAGTAAAGCTTATCGAGAAAAGTCTTTTTGGTATTATTCTTTGTTGAATGATATTGAATTGCGGGGAATTGAACCTAAGTTTTTACCAGATTTTCCCTATCGTGACGATGCTTTGTTATTATGGGAAGCGATCGCTAAATATGTGACTCGTTTTTTACAACGTTACTATCCAGACGACAAAGCTGTACAACAAGATCCTTATTTGCAAGCTTGGGCTGAAGAATTAGCCGCACCGTTAAATACTCGCCCCAAATCAGATTTTCCCCAAGTACCAGCATGGCTACCGAAAGAATTAGTTGCAGAGTCAGGAATTGCACCTCAAGAATTACCTGCTTATCAACGAATTCCTGGTTTTACTAAAATTGGTAGTTTGCAACAATTAATAGATATTGCCACTATTACCATTTTTACCTGTGGTCCCCAACACGCAGCGATGAATTTTAGTCAGTTTGATTATTTGACTTATGTTCCCAATGCACCTTTTGCTAATTATAGCCGCCCAGAAACACCAGCAAGTTTAGAGGAATTTTTGCCACCAATTGATAAAGATTTACTGCAAATGCAATTAACTTCGGCTTTGGGTGGAATTAATTGGGGAACTTTAGGAAGTTCTGATTTAATTCAATTTGCTCAAAAAAGCGATCGCCAAATCCTTGCTCAATTCCAAAATGATTTATCATTAATTGAAAGTACAATCAAGGGACGTAACCAACAACGCTTTACAGATAGCGGTGTTGAATATCCCTATCTTTTACCTTCTCGCATTCCCAACAGCATCAATATTTAAGAAGAGTTCGTAGGGGCGCAGGGCCTGCGCCCAACATCCGCGCCCAACATCCTTATGAGACCAACATCGTATTTACCTTGAAGATACATTAAAAGAACTTAAAAATCCTTCCATACTCTTAGTTAAAAACTTCTGTCTTTTTTTGGTAGTTTCCACACTTACTTGATATAACCGTTTATCAACTAAATATATTCGTTGTCTGACAATTTTTTCCCCAGGTTTACTATAGTTAATTTCCCTGCCAGAATAACTACCTAAAGTAATCTTTTGTTCACTAATTAAAGTTCCTTTGGCTTTTTTTACCACACTATCGCGGCCATTGTCTAAAGCTTTTTCCACCAGATTATTGCGATTTAATAATTCAATATATTCAGATGAATAATCAACATAGCCCACCGCATATTTAACTTCCTCTTGTTGACGTTCAACTGTAAACATATTTAATTCGATGTTTCCAGATTTGCCATTTACTGTTTGTTTAGCTGCCTCTGGTTTACCCGGCATTAAAATCCGAAAACTACCATCAGGAGCAGAAAATAACTTCCATATAGATTGAGCTACTTTTGCAGGTTGGTTAGCTGATACAGTTTGAGTAATTGGATATCCGCCACATAATACCAATAGCACCAGGGAATAATTTAAAAATCTAGTTTTCATAATTCTCAAATTTCATACAAAAAAGCCATTGTAATTAAAGCATAATTTAGCATTTAGGAGTAAAATAAAATTGATATTTGCCTTTATTCAAAATTACAACCTGTTGTAAAATGTCCTTAGAATTCCCAATTGGTAGTAAAGTTCGCGTGGTAGCATTACCACCATACCTGAAAACCGCTGAACCAATGCCTATGTTACGTCCTGCTGATGTTATTCATATTGGGGAAGAAGGTATAGTTCTTGACCGTCGCCCCGGTGGTTATTGGGGTGTACGTTTTACTAGAGGTTCTTTTCTCATAGATAGCCAATACATTGAAAGTATCGAAAAACCATCCGAACCTCAGTCAGATTGAAAATAGCGGACAACAAGAATGTAAACTTATATTAAGTTATTTTTTTGTTCAGACTATGATTTCCCGTCGCACTTTTATTAACATTTTATTTGCCACTTGTTTGGCTGTTATCAGTTGGTTAAATTTTACCCCCCATGCTCAAGCTTTAGGTGGTAAATTACCCACAATTAATCAACCTGCACCTGAATTTACTTTACCAACTAATACGGGTAATGGTAAGGTTTCCTTGGCTGATTTTCGGGGTAAATGGGTAGTTCTTTATTTTTACCCCAAAGATTTTACCTCTGGGTGTACTATTGAAGCCAGACGTTTTCAGCAAGATTTACCTAAATACATTCAGAAAAATACTGAAATTATTGGTATCAGTGCTGATGATATTGATTCTCATGCAGAATTTTGTGATTCAGAAGGGTTAAAATTTCCTTTGTTAGCTGATATTAAAGGTGATGTTAGTAAAGCTTATGGTTCTTGGATAGGTGTTGTCTCTATGCGCCATAGTTTTATTATTGATCCTCAAGGGATTTTACGAGCAACTTTTGTTGGTGTTAATCCTAGTATTCACAGTACGGAAGTTTTAGCAAAGTTAACAAAATTGCAATCTTCTGTTTTTTAGAGCTAGACGGTGATTAGAAAGACGGCGATTATAAATCGCTACTACACAAACAAAGTCCACCTGCGTGGACTAACAGTCACAGAAGTTTAACCTGCGAAGGCAGGTTTTGTCTGTGTAGCCGCGATTTATAATCGCCAGGGATAATTCATAGGAGTGCTATTTTTAAATGAATCATGATCCTTATATTGTTAAACCAGGTGATCAAATTTCTTTGATAAAGGACTATAACCCAGGTTATAAATGTGAGTTCCACCCAAAAACTGATGCGGTTAAAAAATTAAAAACGGGTATTTTACAATTAGCTAAATATCAAGATGTTCTCTATGCTCAAAATAGTTATTCTTTGTTAATTATTTTTCAAGCCATGGATGCTGCTGGTAAGGATAGCACCATTAAACACGTGATGTCGGGGGTGAATCCCCAAGGATGTCAGGTATTTAGTTTTAAATCTCCTAGTGAGGAAGAGTTAGATCATGATTATTTATGGCGTTCGATGAAGTCTCTTCCAGAAAGGGGCAGAATTGGTATCTTTAATCGTTCATATTATGAAGAATTACTCATAGTTCGTGTCCATCCAGGAATTCTCAAAAAACAACAATTGCCCCATTTTCCTCAAGATAATCAGATATGGAAACAGCGATTTGAGGAAATTAATAATTTTGAAAAATACTTGGTCAATAATGGGGTGATTGTCCTCAAGTTTTTTCTGAATGTCTCAAAATCGGTGCAAAGAAAGCGGTTTTTAGCACGGATTGATTCACCAGAAAAACATTGGAAATTTTCTGCTAGTGATATCCGAGAAAGGGCTTTTTGGGATGATTACATGGATGCTTATGAGCAAGTTTTTAACCATACAAGTACAGAATTTGCTCCCTGGTATATTGTTCCTGCTGATCGCAAATGGTTTACACGGTTGGTGGTGGCAGATATTATTTGCACAAAATTACAGGAATTAAATTTGCAATATCCGCAAATTAGTGATGAATCTAAACAGCAATTATTAGCAGCAAAAAAATCTTTGGAAGCAGAAAATTAGCTTTGTTATTTTTGCGGGTTTTACTCCTGACTCTTTCTAGGGCGCAGGTTTTACTTCTGACTCTTTCTAGGGCGCAGGCCCTGCGCCCCTACCTTTTGCTCTATGTGTCTACAGGTACAGGGAATGAATTGAAAATTTTGATATCTTGAGGATGGGGGAAACTATGATCTTCAAGGTAAATATGTCAAATCTGCCTAACTTTGATATTGTGGCTTTAGCTGCTTCTGCCGGGGGGTTAACGGCACTAATTGAGGTGCTGGGAAATTTACCCGCAAATTTCAGGGCTGCAATTGTTGTTGTTCAACATTTAGATCCTCGTCATCCATCCCTCATGGCAGAAATTCTCAGTCGTCGGACTCCACTGAAAGTAACACAGGCAAAGGCAGGAGATGAACTCATTCCAGGGACTGTTTATATTGCTCCTCCTAATAATCATTTATTGGTAAATAGTGATGGTACAGCTTCTTTATCTCAGTCGGAAATGGTGCATTTTCTCCGTCCTTCGGCTGATTTATTGTTTGAATCTGTGGCTGGAAGTTATAAAGAAAGAGCGATCGCTGTTGTGCTAACAGGAACTGGCGCTGATGGGGCAATGGGCGTAGAAGCTATTAAAAAAATGGGTGGGACGGTAATTGTTCAAGATGATAAAAGTGCTGAATTTTCGGGAATGCCTTCCGCAGCCATTAATACTGGGAATGTAGATTTTATCCTTCCGTTGGCAGAAATTTCTTCAGCTTTGATAACTTTAGTCATGCCCCATGGTAGTTCGTAATAATATATTACTAATTTAGGTTATTATGAAAATTTGACTATAAGAACATAGATCCCCGACTTCTTTGAGAAATCGGGGATCTAGGGATTCTGTATCTCTATAACGTAGTTTATTTATTAGCAAAATCCTGATTGATTCTATGAATGCTCCACATAAAGACATTGATTTTGAAAATCTCCTGCAATATTTGCGAATCAACCGAGGCTTTGATTTCACAGGTTACAAACGTTCAACCTTAATGCGTCGTGTGATTAAAGAGATGGAGACTTTAAATATAGATACTTTTGCAAATTATCAGGATTATTTAGAAGTTCATCCAGATGAGTTTAAGGATTTATTTAATACTATTTTAATTAACGTGACTGCTTTTTTTAGAGATAGTTCAGCTTGGGAATATTTAGCCAAAGAAGTTATCCCTAATATCATCAAAAATAAACAAAAAGATGAAATGATTCGGGTCTGGAGTGCTGGTTGTGCTTCTGGACAAGAGGCTTATACTTTATCAATATTGATAGCAGAAATATTGGGAATAGAAGAGTTTCGTCGTCGGGTAAAAATCTACGCGACAGATATAGATGAAGAAGCCCTGACCCAAGCTCGTCACGCTAGTTATTCACCCAAAAATATTAATGAAGTCCCCTTAGAACTACGCGATAAATATTTTGATGTAGTCAATAAAAATTATGTTTTTCGCCAAGATTTGCGTCGTTGTGTGATTTTTGGTCGTCATGATTTACTTCAAGATGCACCAATTTCTCGGTTAGATTTATTGGTTTGTCGCAATACCTTAATGTATTTTAATTCGGAAACCCAAGGAAAGATTATCAATCGTTTTCATTTTGCTCTTAATAATCATGGCTATCTGGTTTTAGGGAAAGCAGAGATGTTAGTTATGCACTCTAATTTATTTATACCTATATACTTAAAAGATCGTGTATTTGCAAAAGTATGTTCAGGAAACAGCCGCAATCGGCAACTAATTATGACAGATTTACAAAATAAAGAAACAGTTAATAATTTTTCTGCGGAAGAAGTGCGGATTAGAGAGTTGGCTTTTGATACAGCATCTAGCGCCCAGGTTGTGATTGATAATCAGGGGACCTTAATCATGATTAATGAACAAGCTCGGAGTTTATTTGGTTTAACAATTAGAGATTTAAACCGCCCCTTTCAGGATTTAGAATTATCCTATAGACCTGTAGAATTGCGATCGCTAATTGAACAGGTGTATAATGAACGCCATCCGATAACACTCACAAATGTTGAACGTTATCAACCTAATTCAGAAATTCAATATTTAGATGTGCGGGTTATTCCTTTACAAGATCCTGATCAAACTATTCTCGGTGTGACAATTTCTTTTAATGATGTCACCCGTTATCTGAAACTTCAGACAGCATTACAACGCTCTCGACAGGAGTTAGAAACAACCAATGAAGAATTACAATCTACCAATGAAGAATTAGAAACAACAAATGAAGAATTGCAATCAACAAATGAAGAATTAGAAACAACAAATGAAGAATTGCAATCAACAAATCAAGAAATGGAGACAATGAACGAAGAACTGCAATCTGCTAATGAAGAGTTACAAACAATTAATCATGAATTAAGCGATCGCACATCTGAACTTGACCAAAGTAATATTTTTCTTTCTTCTATTTTAGGCTGTCTGCAAATGGGAATGGTAGTCTTAGATAATAGTTTTAATATTTTAATTTGGAATCATACCGTTGAAGATATGTGGGGTTTACGCAGTGACGAAGTAGTTCATAAATCTTGGTTTAGTTTGGATATCGGTTTACCTGTAGAACAATTGCGAAATCCCATTCGTGATATTATATCTGGTAAGAAGAAATTCCAGGAAATACTTCTTAATGCCACTAATCGTCGTGGTAAAAAAATCCAGTGTTATATTGCCTGTAGTCCCCTAATGAATGAAAAAGTCCAAGGCATTATTATAATGATGACAGATGTTGAAAAAATCAATAGTATGATTTCTCCTACGGAAATCGAGGAAAGACAACGGGAAGCATAAGAGAATATTTAGCCCAACTATCGGTGACTAGAAGTCGCTACTACACAAACAAAGTCCACCTGCGTGGACTCATGAAAAATCAAGAATCTTTAACCCACGAAGGTGGGTTTTGTCTATGTAGCCGCGACTTCTAGTCGCCAGGTACAATTATTTTTATTTACTAATCTATGTCTATAATTATTGCTGGAGAACGGAGTGGAGTCGGGAAAACAACAGTTACACTTACCCTATTAGCATCTTTACGTCGTCGTGGTGTGAAAGTGCAATCTTTTAAGGTGGGACCTGATTATATTGATCCGATGTTTCATCAATATGTTACTGGTCTTCCCTGTCGAAATTTAGATACTGTGCTAACTTCAGAAAGTTATGTGCAGAAATGTTTTAACCATCATTCTCCCCAGTCTGAATATACTTTAGTTGAGGGGGTAATGGGTTTATTTGATGGTATTGGCCAATTGTCAAACACAAATGACAAAACCGACTTTGCGAGTACAGCCCACGTTGCTAGATTATTAGATATACCAATTATATTAGTGATAGATTGTAGTCGGTTATCGGGTTCAGTAGCTGCAATTGCTCACGGTTATTGTTCTTTAGATAGTAGAATTAAAGTTGCTGGTTTAGTCTTAAATCGAGTTGGAAGTGATCGCCATTTGTCATTATTAAAAGCTTCCCTTGCCCCTTTACAATTACCTATTCTCGGTGTCTTACGACGACAAGATAATATTACCATTCCTGACCGTCATCTGGGCTTAATTCCCACAGCAGAATTAGCAGAATTAGATCAAATAGTTAATAGGTTAGCCGATATAGGTGATATTTACTTTGATTGGGATCAACTCCTCCCACTTTTAAAATCACCATCTTCCCCAATTTCCCATTCCCAATTACCAATTCCCAATTCTTCAGTAAAAATTGCCGTAGCGCGAGATCAAGCCTTTAATTTTTACTATCAAGATAACTTAGATTTATTAGAACAATTAGGAGCAGAATTAGTATTTTGGAGTCCATTAAATGATGCTCAATTACCAAAAGGTATCCAAGGAATGTATTTTGGGGGTGGGTTTCCTGAAGTATTTGCACCACAATTATCTGCAAATATTAGCCTAATTCAAGCAGTCAAAAACTCAATTCTAGAAGGAATACCCACAATTGCTGAATGTGGGGGATTAATGTATTTATGTGAGCAAATTATTGACTTTGACGGTAACTCTTGGCCAATGGTAGGAATATTACCGACTCATGCACAAATGGATAAAAGATTAACTTTAGGATATCGTCGTGCAATAGTTTTAGAAAATACTTTTTTAGTTGATAGCAATACAAGTATTTTTGGCCATGAATTTCATCGTTCTCATTTAATTACTAATTCTCCCCAACCATTATTTAATACCTATCGTTATGATTGTGATGAAAATACAGGTTTTGAAGGTTGGTATTTACCTAATGTCCACGCTTCCTATATTCATCAACATTGGGGAGAAAGTAGCGAAATTCCTCAAAGGTTTATCCAAGAATGTCTAAAAAAATCAACTGACAACTAACAACTAACTAATATTTTCATTCAGTTTTCTAATTAAACGAGATAATTCACGAATAATATTCACCGCGATTTCTGGAGTTTCTTCAATAGCATCATAAAGTTGTTCTTGGGTAAGTTCCAAACATTCACAAGATTCTAAAGTAGTGATAGCAGCGGAACGAGGTTGAGTATCAAATACTGCCATTTCACCAAAGTAATTTCCCTTGTCAACTTCTGCTAACTTAGTATCACCAATATGGACTTTAACGCGACCTGATACTAGTATATAAAGAGATCGTCCCTCTTGTCCTTGTTGAAAGATTGTATAATTAGCTGGATAGGATAACTCATTCATGACAGAAGCGAGTCTAACAATAAAATCATCCCGCAGTTCTTTAAAAATGGGGACTTGTCGCACAAACAATAACCGATCAACACTGGTAAGCATAATTACTGATTTTTAATAAATCATTTACAAAATTAACTAGATACAGTCTAAGTGCTAAGAAAATCAGCATCTAGATTTATCTTATACCAAAATGATACATATAGTAATTTTCAGCCAAAACTATCTTCCAGTCAATGACGATTTACTGGGTTTAGTTAGATAGTGAGTAATTCATAATTCCTCCTGATTAGCTATTCCCTATTTCATAAAATTAGTATAATCTCAAAGTGATATTAACAAGCATAAAAATTATGTTTTGGCAGCGGTGTTTACGAATATTCATATTATTGCTGGTACTAACGCTATTTTTAGATATAGCTGCTCATTTAGGTGCAGAATTTTTTTGGTTTCAGGAAGTCGGTTACATAGAAGTATTTTCATGGAAATTATTAACTCAGGGGAGTTTATGGCTAGTTATTGTGAGTTTAAGTGCTATTTATCTTTTGGGAAATCTGGCTTTAGCTCAAAAGCTGAAATATCCTGATTCTATTAATTATATTTCAGAAAGAGAAATAAAAGTGAGTCGAGTATTAACCACTTTTCTTAGTCCCCAGCATCACAGAAGTGATCAAACTCATAAATGGCATAAGTATACCAGTAAAATTAAATTACAATGGCTTTTACCACTCATCTTAGGACTAAGTTTATTAGTATGTTTAATGTTAGCACACTATGGAGAAATTGCCCTCTCCTATTCAACAGAGAAAGTTAATCATTCCAATTTATCCGTACCATTGCTATTTCGCACAAAGATAATTTTACAGTTAGTCAAAAAGATTATTTCTCAAACTTGGTATTTAGGAATAATTGGGGGATTGTTTATTTCTCTATTAATTTATAGCAAATTTCTTCTCAGGGCAATTGCTGTAATTTTTAGTCTTGGTTTTGGGTGGATACTGTCTCAATATTGGTCGAAAATTATCTTATCTTTTCACAGTATTTCCTTTCATCATTCTGAACCACTATTTGGCAAAGATATCAGTTTTTATATTTTCTTACTTCCTGTGTGGGAACTTTTATTATTTTGGTTAATAGGATTATGTTTATATGGATTAATTAGTGTTATTCTCACCTATTTGTTATCAGCAAATAGTCTCAGTCAAGGTATATTTCCAGGCTTTTCTTCCTCACAAATGCGTCATTTATCCGGCTTAACTGGCTGTTTAATGTTAGTAGCTGCTTTAAGTTATTGGCTCAGTCGTTATCAACTTCTTTATTCTGATAATGGAGTTAGTTATGGTGCTAGTTATACAGATGTTAAAGCACAATTACCAGCAGATACATTTTTATGTATTTTATCAGTAATTATCGCCTTTTATTTATTATGGCTAACTGCATTTTGGCAGCGAAAATTATCAAATTATCGTTGGATTAGATTTAGTTTAGCCACTTTTATAAGTTTTATAATTATAGGTAATTTTATTCTTCCCATAGCAGTACAAAATTTAATTGTTGAACCAAATGAATTACAAAGAGAAGAACCTTATATTCAACGAAATATTGCCCTCACTCGTCAAGCCTTTAATTTAGATGTCATTGATTCGCAAATATTTAACCCCATAGGAAAACTCACAGAAGCAGATATCAAAGCTAATGATTTGACAATTCGGAATATTCGGCTTTGGGATCAAGAACCATTATTAAAAACTAACCGTCAATTACAACAAATTCGCCCTTATTATAAATTCCCTGATGCTGATATTGATAGATATTTAATCAAAAATAATGATAATGAAGAAAAACAACAGGTACTAATTGCAGCCAGAGAATTAAATTATCAAGATGTTCCTCCCCAAGCACAAACATGGGTAAACCAAAATATGATTTATACTCATGGTTATGGCTTTACCATGAGTCCAGTTAATACCGTTGCTGCTGGTGGATTACCAGAATATTTTGTCAAAGATATTAGCCAAAATGGTAGCGTCTTAAATACTTCTAGTTCAGATATTCGGGAAACTATTCCCATTGGAAACCCCCGCATTTATTATGGGGAAATTACTAATACTCACGTCATGACTGGGACAAAAGTTAAAGAATTAGATTATCCCAGTGGCAGTGATAATATTTATAATACTTATGATGGATTAGGTGGCATTAATATCAAATCTCCTTGGAAAAAATGGTTATTTTCCATATATTTAAAAGACTGGAGAATGCTATTTACACGGGATTTTCTGCCAGAAACAAAAGTATTATTTCGTCGAAATATTAACCAACGTATTCGCACCATTGCCCCGTTTTTAAAGTTCGATAGTGATCCTTATTTAGTTGCGGCTGATGCCCATATAGACAATCAAAATCAACAATTTCCAGGCAAAGAAAATTATCTTTATTGGATAGTTGATGCTTACACAACCAGCGATCGCTATCCCTATTCTGATACAGGTAAAGATGGTATTAACTATATTCGTAACTCCGTCAAAGTTGTCATTGATGCTTACAATGGCACAGTCAGATTTTACATTGCCGATCCCTTAGATCCCATCATTACCGCATGGTCAAAAATATTTCCGCAAATGTTCCAACCCATTGGGGATTTACCCCCCAATCTCCACAGTCATCTTCGCTATCCAGTAGATTATTTCAAAATTCAATCGGAACGCTTAATGATCTACCACATGACAGATCCTCAAGTATTTTATAACCGCGAAGATCAATGGCAAATTCCTAATGAAATCTATGGAAACGAAAGCCGTAAAGTTGAACCTTACTATTTAATTACCAGTCTCCCCAATGTCCCTTTTGAAGAATTTATCCTCTTACTTCCCTACACACCCAAACAACGCACAAATTTAATTGCTTGGTTAGCAGCACGTTCTGACGGCGAAAATTATGGCAAATTACTATTATATAACTTTCCCAAAGAACGCTTAATTTATGGACAAGAACAAATTGAAGCCAGAATTAATCAAGATCCAGTTATTTCTCAACAAATTTCTCTGTGGAATCGTCAAGGTTCTAGAGTCATTCAAGGTAATCTTTTAGTAATTCCTATTGAACAATCCTTACTCTACGTTGAACCAATTTATTTAGAAGCCACACAGAAT
The DNA here is from genome assembly GCA_903848645.1 of uncultured cyanobacterium. Lineage (GTDB taxonomy): Bacteria > Cyanobacteriota > Cyanobacteriia > Cyanobacteriales > Nostocaceae > Dolichospermum. Next base: position 79,105 of record CAINGU010000083.1, read on the forward strand.
AGTTTACCCACGTTAGTTAGAGTCGTTGTAGCCTATGAAAACCGCATCATTATGGCACAAACCTTAGCACAAGCATTCCAGGGCATCTTTCAACCAGAACTCGCACCACCAGCCATTATTCGTCCCGTAGAGGAAAAAGTACCAACTAGCTAGAAAAGCAGCAAGTATAATATGAAAAAATATCATCTTTGATAAATTAACTGCTCACAGGAAGTACACAATACTTTATCTATTTACTGAGATAGAAATTAGATAAATTAACCTATATTGTTGTCATCAAAGCTACTTTTTTTGGCTTTAAAAAAATGACTACCTTAAAAACTTTCCTTTGCACTACAGCAGTTACCCTTAGTCTCCTGTCATTAGCTGGACAACAAGCAAATGCCGGACAAATTTATCAAGATTGGAACTATGGGATTGACTCCTTTAGCGATGCTTATGGTGGATCTGAATATGAAATCAAAGGCATGGCTATCAAAGAGTTTGGGAATCAAGTTTATGTCGGTATTACTGGTAATATGCCTTTAACAGGCATAAAAGATGAAAATATCAATATTGGTTGGAGCGACTTATTCTTTAATTTTACTGGTCAGAATTTCCAAACTGCTAGTAATGATCAGCAACTTTTTGCGGTTAGATTTGTTAATAATAACAATACAAGTATTACCAGTGGTGTTTATACAGCAGTCAAAGCCAAAAGCACTACCACATCCCATAATGGCTACAGTAGTTTAAAAGAGTATTACGATCATGGATGGGGTAAAACTAATACTCAAGGCACAGACTTTGCTACTAAACAATCTGTATACGAATACTACTATCCAACTTCTATAGCTCACCATCCAACCACTTATAATACACTTATACTTAACGCCATTAAGTCAGGTACGAGAATAGGTGATATATCTATTCTCAGTGAGCTTAATTTAAGTACAGCGGGATTAGATTTTGGACATTTTAATGCTCTAGGAACTCAAACTTTTGGGTTTAGCTTTGATAAAAATTTAATTGCCAATGGTGATTACGTTGCCAATTTGTTCTTAGACTGCGGTAATGATGGAATTGCGCTCAAGGGTAAGGGTAAGGTTAAATCCATACCTGAGCCTAATCCTACTACTAGTTTATTTGTTTTAGGACTAGTCTTTAGCATCAATCAAATACGGAAATCTTGCAAAAAATCCTGTTCACAACTCAAATAGGATCGCCATATTACCAATTACTAGTAGGGTGAGCATTGCTTACCTTACGTATTTTTAATCAATACAATAGCATTCAGATATACAACTAATACTTTCGGTATATATTGAGATAATAAAAATCAAAACTATTGACAGAGATAACTAAGCTTGTCTTTTGCTAAACCTATAATTGAAAGCCATATTGAGCTTTACCCAGACATATCTAGGACTTAAATCAAAAGTTTCAAAATACAACATTAGTCGTCATAAAAACAGATTTTATCGTGAGGGGTTGAGGACTTGGTTCTGTCACTTTCGTCAATTAAGAACCATTATAGATAATTAAGGGAAATAAGATGTATATAGAGCAGGTATTGGAAAATACACTTAGAGCTTACAATACCAACTTTGTCATTGCTCAAAGTGCAATTAAACAAGAAAAAGTACAAGTGGAATATCACAATATCCAAATACCAGATTTAGCGATATCTTTAGCTCCTCTGGGATTTATTTTTGTTTGGGCTATTTTTCTCCTCCTTTTTCATAAAATCCGTACAAATGCTAATGATAAAATATGCGTGAACAGCAAAGTTTTACAAAAAGTTCCGTGCAAGAAATGTCAATTTTTTGCGAATAACCATTATTTAAAATGTGCTGTCAAGCCTGATACTGTTCTCACAGAAGAAGCCATAAATTGTTCTGAATACTCACCTAAAAAAGTTAGCTTTCCCCATAAAAATTTATTTCACTAATGACCGAAAAATTTTAGATTTTGGATTTTAGATCTTGGATTGGGAATTTTCGGTACAAGCCCTGCCCCTTGTGGGCGGAATTAACCCAAAATCTATTGACTAGATCCGCGACTTCTTAGAGAAGTCGGGGATCTGGTGATTTAGAAAATAAAAATTATTTGTAAATACCATTCTCTATTTTGGCGAATAATTTGAATTTGTTGGATAAATTCGCGGAAGTAAAATCTTCTTTCTATTTCTGATAAATCTAACCAAAATTGAGGAATGGAAACAGCTTGAGCTACAGAACGTAAATTCACAGGAGGAAGAATTGCTAACTTAGCTTGAAGTTCAGAAATTTCTGTGCGGAGTTTATAAGCTCTTAATTTTGCAGTTTCTGGATCTAAAATTCCCGTTTCTATGAAAGTGGGTAATTGTTGGAGGATTTCTTGCTGACGAGATATCCTCTCCCCTAAACTATTTTTAATTGCATCTAATTGGGGAAAATTCATTCCTGCGACAGCTAAAGGTAAATCTCGACAAACACTGTCAATGGTTTTTTCCAAAACTACTTGGTAAGAAATAGCACGACATTTAGGCTGTTGAGGACAGTTGATGGCGCGTAAATATAGATACTCTTTATCCTGATTATTTTGGGTAACACGGGTGACAATCATCTGTGACTGACATTGATGACAAATGACTAAACCAGCTAAAGAACGGGGCGCACTAGCCGTCCGCGATGGTAAGCGGCTATTGCGTCGCAATAATCTATCAACTTGCGCTGCTTCTTCTCTGGATATAATTGCTCCATGAGTATTGGAGATAATTTCACTATTTTGATAAGCGGTATCACCACGATAAACTGGATTAGTTAGCCACCGTCTCCCAGTAGTTACAGAAATATTTTTACCGTATCTTTTACCTAAGTAACGGACAGAAGCACGTAGAGAGCCATAGAGTAAAAAGTGGTCAAAAAAATCTTTAACCACAGGTGAGGTAGTCCGATCAATAATATATTTACCCTGTCCTCTGCGGTAGCCATAGGGGGATTTTCCCGGTGGTGGTGAGGCTTCTAGGCGATTGCGAGCGTGTCCTTGACGAATCCGACGGCTGCGTTGTTGACGTTGAATTTCTGGCAATAATTCCCAAAGTTCGGCGGGGATTTGACTAGAGTTGGAGGTGTATGATTGTTGTGTCGCAATTACCATAACTCCCATTGTTTCCAGTTGATTGAGGCGATCGCTCACTTGTGTTAAACTATCACCTAATTCTTCTAAGCGACGCACCAATAGATAATTTACTGTTTCTGTTTGACAGTCAGTTAATAATTGTTGTAATTGGGTCCGTTTCCCCAAATCTTCATAAATTTTATCTACTTCCCAACCCCAATCACCTTGGTTGGGAACAGTATCTAGCAATGGATCAGTATAAATATAAACAATTATTTTCATAGGGAGAAATGGGGGAGAATTGGATATTTTTCTCCATTATTAATTGCAGAAACTTGATTAATCTCATGATTATAAAATACTGATGACATTTTCTTAGGTGTTTCATAGACTGTGAGTCTGAAAACTGATATAAAAAAAACAAGAACAAAAAATAAGAATTTATCAGTGATTAGATCCACTCTATAATTTGTCATCCGTAGACATCATAATCTATGAATTCCCTTCCGGTTGACACAGTTGAACCACTGGATATTCAAACTTCCAATCTTGACTCTTCACTAACTAAACATTTTCCTCAGCAATTTGCTAAAAACGATATTCGTACCAGTTTACAAGCTTCTACCGTAGATGCTGTTTTTGCATCTATTTTTGGTCTGAGTACGGGGGGAATTTTAGTCAGTAATTTGTTAGTCGAGTTGGATGCTACTCCAGTGATATTTGGAATGTTATCCTCAATTCCCATGCTGGTAAATTTTATTCAACCTGTGGGTGCTTACATTTCCGAACAGACTACCAGTAGATTTCAATATTCTCTATTAACCTTTGGAACTTCTCGGTTATTGTGGTTAATTCTAGTTATTGGCATTTTTGCTAACAATTCCAGTTTACTAGATTCTCAACAATTGGTAGTATTAACACTGTCAATTGTTCTTTTTAGTCATCTTCTGGGAGGATTAGGAAGTGCATCTTGGCTAAGTTGGTTAGCAATTATTGTTCCTCGCAGGTTACGAGGTAGATATTTTGGTATCCGTAATAGTGCTTGTAATCTGACGAATTTAATATGTATTCCTTTAGCGGGATTAGTAATATCAAATTGGCATGGTGGAACTATCCAAGGTTATGGATTAGTTCTATCTTTAGGAACTATTTGTGGAATTATTAGTTTGTGTTGTCAATATTTTCAAGCAGACGTAAATCCGCAATTACAAAATCAGCATAGTTTGAATGTTTATGAAAATCCTCCTCAAGATATTTGCCAAGAAGAAATTAATTGGACTACTATTGTTTGGCATAACTCTAAATTTCTACTATTTCTACTTTATTTCAGTATCTGGATGTTTGCCGTGCATTTGAGCGCACCTTTTTTCAACTTCTATTTATTAGATACTTTAGATTTAGATGTGACTTTAGTAACTATTTATAGTAGTCTTCAGACCGGGGCAAATCTGTTAGTGCTGATTCTATGGGGTAAATTAGCCGATAGAATCGGTAATCGTTCCATTCTCATCTGCGTTGGTATTTTAGTCGCAATTACACCATTATTATGGTTAGGAATTGGTCATCATCAACTTGATTTTTGGTTATGGTTGCCGCTTTTACATATTTTTACTGGTATCACCTGGGCAGGAGTTGATTTATGTAGCACTAATATGTATTTAGGAATTGCCCCCATGAGAAATAAATCTATCTATTTTGCCATTGTTGCGGCTGTCGGGGGCGTAAGTGGAGCTTTAGGAACAACAATCGGCGGTTTTATTGCCCAAAATCAGGAATTTGGCGGTTTATTAAGCTTATTTGCCCTCTCTAGCCTGTGCCGACTATTAGGGCTAATTCCCCTAATTTTCGTCCAAGAACCAGGAACGTAGGGGCGCAGGGCCTGCGCCCTTCTCAATAATTGCGCCCTTCTCAATAATTGCGCCCTTCTCAATAATTGCGCCCTTCTCAATGATTGCGCCCTTCTCAATGATTGCGCCCTTCTCAATGATTGCGCCCTTCTCAATGATTGCGCCCTTCTCAATAATTGCGCCCTTCTCAATAATTGCGCCCAGATTTTCTACTCAACAGCAGTAGAACTTAATTTCATACTTTCCCACAAAACCATATTTGGTGTAGTTGTGGGGAGAGGTTGATGTAAAGCAATTAGTTGTGTCAAAGTAGTTTTTAATTGCGTCCGGGAGACGATATCATCAACAAATCCGTGTTTAAGTAAGTCCTCAGCGGTTTGAAAATCTTCAGGGAGTTTTTCTCTGAGAGTTTGTTCAATTACCCGTCTACCTGCAAAACCAATAGTTGCTTTGGGTTCAGCAATGATGATATCACCCAACATGGCGAAACTAGCGGTAACACCTCCGGTAGTTGGGTTAGTTAAAACAGGAATATATAATAGTTTAGAATCTCGGTGACGTTGGAGGGCGGCGGAAATTTTGGCCATTTGCATTAAAGACAGCATTCCTTCCTGCATTCTCGCACCACCAGATGTGCAAATAATGACGACAGGATAACGCCGTTGGGTAGCTTGTTCAATCATGCGGGTGAGTTTTTCCCCGACAACAGAACCCATGCTTCCACCCATAAACCGGAAATCCATGACTCCTAAAGCTATGGGTAAGGTGTTAATTTGTCCTAACCCAGTTTTAACAGCATCTACAAGTCCTAGTTTTTCTTGTGTTTCTTTTAATCTATCACTATAGGGTTTGCGATCGCGGAATTGTAAAGGATCAGTGGGTCGTAAATGCTCATCCAATGGATTCCAGGTATTAGCATCAATTAATTGACGAATTCGTTCATCACTATCAACGCGATTATGATGACCACAATCACCGCAAACCATTTGATTAGCTCTTAAGTCTTTGGTGTAGCTAAGAACACTACATTTAGGGCATTTATGCCATAAACCATCAGCAATTTCCCGTTCTTGGCGTTCTGAATTGGGACTTCCTGATTTACGCCGATTTGCGAACCAATCAAATAGAGACTTTAAACCGCGTGATTCTTCGTTGTTTGCCATTTTTATCTTATGTAATTAGGTGTGAGGTGAAAATCAGAACTATGATTTAGATGATTAAATGTCTTAACTATGATTTGTGTGATTGATTTGATTTATGTGACTGCTTTTTATGTGGATGATTAGTTAATCATAAAAATCATAAAAATCACAAGAATCATAGTTTAGACATATTACCAATATCTCAAATCTCAATGGGGTAATCACAGCTACAGTCAGGTGCGATACAGGTTTAAGTGGATAAAACCATAAGCATGAAACAAAAAAAGATTTAAAAAATGATATTAAGATCCAGGCAAAAATAATCTCATATATTGGGACAAAATGGTTTCACCGCTAAACACAGTAATTACCGCACCTAAAGCTAGAAAAGGCCCAAAAGGCATTTTTTGTCCCATTTGGTGACGAGAGAGGATAATTGCGCCACCACCGATGAATACTCCCAAGACGCAGGAAATAAAACCCGCTAGTAGTAAATAACGCCATCCTAACCATGCTCCCATCATAGCGGCTAATTTAGCGTCACCTGCACCCATGACTGTTTTGCCAAAAGCCATAGAACCTAAAAGGGCGATCGCATCAAACAGCCATAAACCCAGAACTGCACCAGCTATTCCTGTTATTAAGCGTTTTGATAATCCCATCATAGTCGGTTCTGATAACCAACCAACAGCCATTTGAAAGACTATCCCTAGAATTAATCCCGATTTAGTCAAGGAGTTGGGTAAGGTCATTGTATCTAAATCTATGAAAGATAGAGCTAATAACCAACTACAAAAAACCCAATATCCGAGGGTGAAAATTGAAAATTGAAAAACCCAAAATACTATTAAAAATATTATCCCCGTCAATGTCTCTACTAATGGATAACGGACAGAAATCTTAGTTTGGCAATAACGACACCGCCCTTTTAACCACAACCAACCGAAAACCGGGACATTATCATAAGCCTTCAACCTATTTAAGCACTTAGGACAACGAGAAGGTGGCCACAGCACTGATAAGCCAGCCGGTAGCCGATAAACCACAACATTAATAAAACTACCCAGAGATGCTCCCAAAGCAAAAACAATGATACTAACTGGGATATTCATCAAAATGTCCATATTGTTATTTGTCAGTTGTCAAGTTGACTAATACATATAGGACTCAATTTGATTCAACGGTACAAAACATTCCTGGGGTAACAGCACTGGGTACTGAGTAAAAATCACTTTACCCCTATGAGTTACCCGACTGATTGCTACTCCTGTGGCTTTTCCTACTATTTCTGGATGGACTTCACAGTAGGTATAGTAGATATGACTAGCTGCTCTAATTACAGTAGGATCAATCAAAGAAGGATGCTTTTTGGAGTGGGTAAAATTTGCCTGTTCTTGTTGTAAAGCGTACACAATTGGCTTTTATGTGGTTTATAGATTTGTTCTTAGTTTATCTGAAAGTTTTAACAATAAATGCTAAAATTTCCAGATTTATACTTTAATGTGATTTTAATTCGAGAATTTCCATTAGTGCCTCACCCATAGCCCGACAGCCGACAAGTTTCATTCCTGGGGACATAATATCTCCTGTGCGATAACCTTGTTCTAAAACTTGTAAGACGCTATTTTCAATTAAGTCTGCTGCTTCTGGTTGGTTTAAAGCATAACGCAACATCATTGCTGCACTTAAAACCTGTGCTAAGGGGTTGGCTTTATCAAGTCCTGCAATATCCGGGGCTGAACCGTGAACTGGTTCATAAACACCGGGACCATCAGCACCCAAACTGGCGGAAGGTAACATTCCTATACTACCAGTTAACATTGCCGCCGCATCAGAGAGAATATCACCAAATAAATTTCCTGTAACAATTGTATCAAATTGTTTGGGAGCGCGAACTAATTGCATGGCGGCATTATCTACATACAAGTGAGATAATTCAACATCAGTGTATTCTGAAGAAAGTTGTGTAATTCTTTCCCGCCAAAGTTGAGATACTTCCAAGACATTGGCTTTATCCACAGAACAGAGTTTACCACCACGTTTTTGCGCTGTTTCAAAAGCTACGCGGCCAATGCGTTCAATTTCTGACTCGCTATAAACCATCGTATTTACACCGCGTTTTTCTCCGGTTTCCGTCACAAAAATGCCCTTGGGTTTACCAAAATAAATCCCGCCGGTGAGTTCACGCACTACCATGATATCTACACCTTCCACAACTTCCCGTTTTAAAGTGGAAGCGTCAATTAACTGGGGAATAATTTTTGCAGGACGTAAATTAGCAAATAGTTCTAATCCCGCCCGCAATCCTAATAAACCCGCTTCTGGGCGTAAATTTGAGGGGAGAGAGTCCCATTTGTAACCACCAATAGCAGCGAGTAAGACAGAATCGCTATTGCGGCACATATCTAGGGTGAGTGCGGGTAAAGGTTCGCCGGTTTCGTCAATAGCAGCACCACCGATTAAAGCTGTGGAAAATTCTAAGGAAAAATCAAAGCGTTTACCGACGATTTTTAGCACGTCCACCGCTACGGCCATAATTTCGGGACCAATACCATCGCCAGGGAGTAAGGTAATGCGGTAGTTTTGAGTCATAGTTAGGTATTACTGGGTAAATGTTTGCAGATAGAATATCATTAATTGGTAATTGGTGATTATTCTAACTTTCATCAATTTCAATTACCTTTTGTCGAGATGTTGTCCCAGATTTAATTCTGATAGAGGATTTAGGAACATCAAATTTCTTTGCTAATAGTTTAATTAATTCTTCGTTGGCTTTACCGTCTACTGGCGGTGATTTGAGATGTACAGTTAAACTACCATCTGCTAATTCTTCAATCTTTTGCTGTTTGGAATTTGGTTTAACTTTTACTCTTTTTTGCATTATCTATTTTTGGGATTTTTTCTAACCACAGAGAACACAGAGAAAAGAGGCTAAAAAAGATTTTTTTACAAAATTTCTACTTGCCCTATTCCCTATTCTCTGCTATAAATTTTACCCAATACCCAGCATTCTATTTACTTGTCCTAATGCTAAAGGTTTCCGTTCGATATTTTGGAAACATTCGATTTTCTTAAGTTGTATATAAGCAGTTTTGAAATTACTGATATTCAATAAAACGATATCTTGATAAACTGCATCTTGAGGACTTTTTATCTCTAGTACCAAGTCTTGTAGTTGATTTTGGCTAATAGCTAAATTCAGATATTTCAAAAATACTTCTCGTTTTTTAGAACGGACAGTTACCAAATACCAATTATTAGTGCTTTGTTCTGATGAGTTGGAATCTATAGTTTCGATTGGTGGCATGATTGACAGTGTAATTTTCTGGATTTTATTTAAAGAATCTGAACTGTGATTTTTGTGATTCATTAATCACGCAAATCATCGTTCTGAATTTAGCCAATATTTGTAAGCTGCATAGGCTAATGTGACTACACCAGTTATAATAGCAGATTCATCAACTTCAAATTGCGGATGATGCAAGGGATGATTAATTATTCTATCTTCATAGCCTACACCTAAACGAAACATTGAACCAGGGGCGTGTTCTAAATAAACAGAAAAATCTTCTGCACCTAATGATGGTTCTGGTAAAATTTGTACACGTTCATTACTCCACGCTTCTTCTGCTGATGATTGTAATAATTGTGTTAAGGCATTATCGTTTTGAACACTGGGTACACCTTGACGATAATTAACTTGATATTTGGCATTATAAGAATTACAAACATTAGCAACTATATTTTCAATCCATTGTGGTAGTTTATCACGGGTTTCTGGATGAAGCGATCGCACTGTTCCTAATAGTTGGACTTTATCAGCAATTACATTTGGCGCTCTCCCGCCATTAATTTGTCCAATACTCAATACTACGGGACGCAAAGGGTTTTGTGTACGACTAATCGCTTGCTGTAATGATGTAATTACTTGTGCAGCAATCCAAATAGCATCTATAGCTTCATGGGGACGCGCACCATGTCCAGATTCACCAATAATAATAATTTCTAAACTGTCTGCGGCTGCTGTTAGCGCACCATAGCGAATACCAACTGAACCAGCGGGAATGGAAGGAAAAACGTGCAACCCTAAAATAGCCGCAACATTATTCATAACTCCATCTTTTACCATCCAGTTTGCACCTTGGGCAATTTCTTCGGCTGGTTGAAATAAAAATCTCACCTTTCCACCCAATTCTGAGGCGATTTGGGAAAGTACCATCGCTGTTCCCAAACCTACTGTAGTATGAATATCATGGCCGCAAGCGTGCATGACTCCTTCAATCCGAGAAGCATATTCTAAACTTGTGCGTTCTTGTATGGGCAAAGCATCCATGTCAGTGCGAATTGCCAATATCCTATCACTAGGTTGAGTTCCTTGCAATTCACCGATAACACCTGTTTTGCCTATTCCTTCTTCTACGTGCAAGCCATTGGCAGATAATACACCTGCAATAAAAGCAGCGGTTTGATATTCTTCTCCGCTTAATTCTGGATGTGCATGAATATGGCGGCGAATTTCGACTAAGCGGGGTACTATATTTGTTGTTAAGTCTTTGATTCGGTTTAGCATGGCAATAATTTTAATTCATTAACCCTGTATTCCATCATAGAGAACTGCTTATAGCTAAAATGCTGCTAGTGTAACAAGACAAGTTGGGAAATTTGCTACTTTGGCTAACCTTAAATATAAAGAAATAATTAAAAATATACAAAACTTATATAAATTGTTATTACAGAACTATGCAGATGGGAATAAAGAGTGTATATTAGTCTCAACTTCAGTATACCGAAAGATTTATAGTCTACCAATTATGAGATGCCCCTGGTTCACAACTAAAAGAACCGGGGGTATCTGTGTTTTAGGGAACAGGGAATAGATCATGAAACTTCTGACTGGGCGCAGGCCCTGCGCCCCTACCTCCTGTTATAATTTTTTATCGCCAACCTAACCAGCGCAAGCAAGGGACAATTAGGTAATAGCTTATACTTAAGCAAAAACTGATTAAGATACTCACCAGACTAAAGAAACCTATGGGTGAAAATATATTAAGGGCGTTAGGTTGACTGGAAAAATGGAATAAATGTAGTTCCAATCCTAACCGCACGAAAATAGCTATCAGGTTAGCACTACCTAAACCTGCGATTACAGCATAAGCTATTTGATGAGTGCGAAGACCTAAACCTAGACTTAAGAGGGGAAGTGATATCAAAATCCATATTCCCAAGCTTTCAGCAGGATTCTGAGTAGTGATGAATTGACAAGCTATCCAGCCTAAAGCATAACCCAGAAAACCCAGGAAAGCTGCCATGAGAAACCGCCGCTTTTGCCCAAAACAGCCGGATAAGGTTAATCCCCAAGCTGTTCCTGAACCTGCAAAACCATAAACTATAGTTTCTGCGGCCATATCAGGTTGCTTTTCGACTAAAGTTGGTAATTGATAGGCTAGTAATTCCAACCAGCGATCGCCTAAACTGGTATGGTAAGCCAGGAAAAAACCAATCATAGTCCCGATTCCCGCGCAGATGCTAGTCAGAATCATTACCCAAATAGTCGCCAAACAAGCTAATAATAATTCCCATATTCCCTGAATTATAAATAAAGTGGTATTACCTATAGATTGAGTAAAATCAGCTACTGATTTTACTACAGATTTACCCATGCGGCTAAATAAGCCTTCTTGTGAAGACGGGGAAGCAATATTTAGTAATCTTTTGTGAATAATAGCTGCATGGGCTGGACGCAATTTTACATCATCCTGTACCATTTCATCGAGCAAATCTGCTAAATCCGGTTTAATCTGTTTGTAATTACGCCATTGTAGTTTTCCAGTTAAACCATCTTCCAAATCTGATGGATACTTACCCGTAAGTAATTGAATCATTGTCCGTCCCAAAGCATAAAAATCTGCGGCAGGTCCCACATTACCGCCACGAATTTGTTCCTGGGGACTATAGCCGGAGGAGTATAAGCGTGTAGAGGTGGGATGTGACCGCAAAACTGAACCACTAAATTGTTTAGCACCGCCAAAATCAATTAGTACCAATTGATCACTTTTCGCAGGAGATACTGGTGTGGAAGTCCGCAACATTAAATTAGAAGGTTTTATATCTCGGTGAATAATTTGGCGTTTATGTAATTCCTGTAAAATCTGTACAGCTTGAATAAACCAACTTATTACCAAATCTTCGGAACAACCTTGAGGAGAATTATTCAATACTTCCTCTAAAGTGTAGCCATTGATTTTTTCCATCACCAAACATGGTAATTGATGCGGTTTTGGGTTAACCAAATTGACTTGAAAATAACCGTCATTATCAACTTTAGGCACGCCAGAATTACGGAAACTACTTAGAACTTCCGCTTCTTGAATGAACAATTCCAGTGCCTTGGGTGAAGTTTCTACCAGCACCTTCAGCACTTTTTCTGTCTGTGTCTTTTCATCCCAAATTGTGTAAATTTGGGCAAATCCTCCCGCACCAAGAGGTTTAAGAGAGAAATAGCGGTCTAACAGATGCAGCGGTGCGCCACAACTGTTACAGAATTTGTTTCCCCAGGGTTGAGGATAGGGACGTTGACAATGGGGATTTATGCAGTTAACCGCACTCTGAGTTATCTGGGTCAAAACCACGAAAATACAAAGGCTGGATCGATTTTAGCGTCTATTTCACTTTAGTTCTAGATATTCCTGTGAATAAAGCACAAAACTTTTATTTTTAACCTCTGCTGTGGAAAGTTATCAGCCTCTGGATGCTTTATTATAGATACAAGCGAACCATTAAATTAACAAGAGGATAAGATAATTTGCAGATGATCTGAGGTCATAATTTCATCTTTCCGTTAACAACTATATCCATCCCCAGTCATAGGAAAATTATAATCAGAAAAGATAGCATGATTACTATGATCACCGCTAGTTTCTTGATCAAGAACCTCAATAACTTTGTTATAAATATCTTCCGCTTCTTGGGGAGAATCACCAATACTTGTTAGTCCCAATTTACCAAACTGGGAAAGGCAACCCATGAGATGAAAAACTGTACCTGTTTCCGTGCCACTGTCAAAATGTAATCTATGGTGAGCAATAATATCCATTAAGTCATTAGGTAATAATCCCTGATAACTAGGTTTTTGTAAATTGTCTGTGGCAATATAATATTTTGGTCTACCTTGCTGACTATAAAATAAACCAGTGGATAAATCATAACGACCATTGGTTAATAATTTTAAAGTCATAAATGGGTGAGTTGTTCCCCCTTTGCGAAGGTTAATTTCAATGGCTTGAATATCCCATTTACCATCACCTTTATCAACAGTGACAAAATCCACTGCAAATCTTTCCAAAGCCCCTTTTTCTGCTAATTTTTTGCCAACTCTTAAACCTAATTCCTGTAATTCACAGCGGTAATTTTTATCCGCAGGAAAACGACAACCTATATAAATTTGTCCGTCTGGACCTCCTAAAATTTGGTCATGGGTAGAAAGGATTTCCACTTCTCCCGTCGGTGTAATTCTGCCTTGAACACTGGGAGAATGTTTAATTTCTCCTTCGATAAAACCTTCAACAATTGCCCCTAATTCGGGAATGCGTCCAGAGAAATTTGCCCAGGTTTCTTGTATAGATTGAAAACGTAAATAGAGAAAGAGATCGCTAATAGCTGCTACCCTGTGAATATGATCAGCTTTTCCCGGTGCAAAATCCATTATTTCTCTTAAATCTAATAGTGCATTTCCCTCTCCTGAAAACCCTTCATTCAACTTAATTACCATTCTTTGTAATGTCGGTTGACGTTCCCACAAATCAGCAGCAGCATTTGCTAAATCTTCCGAACTCCTAACTAACTCGCTACCGTCTGGAAGGGGTACAGCACTTTCTTGGAAAATTTGTCTACTGCCACTTTTTGTTCCCCAAATTTGTAAATCTGGTGCAGCCGCATATAAAGGTACACCCAACTTTAAAGATAATTCTGCTTCCCAAAAAGTGGAATTATAACAGACCATAAAAGCTTTATCTAATCGTAAAGCCTTGTGAATTCTTTCTAATAACCGAGGACGTTCTAATATTTTTTGACTCAGAGGTTTTAAAGAAGCATCATAAGTAGAAAGTAATAATAACCGATGACGAGCATGAGAAAAAGGAATCCCCGGAAGTAATTGCAGATAATAGTCAATAATGCTAGGATGAAGTGGCATTGAAGTTACATAAATTAACCTAGTGCGGGGATTTCGTAACCGCATTAACGAAAAAAGTAACCTTTCCTCATAATGCTCACATCCTTCCACCTTAAGCAACTCTCGCTGATCTATACTCAAAGAAGGAATAATTAAAATATCCGCTTCGCTATTATCGAATAACTCGCTAGTTTTCCAGCGATCACGTAATGTTAATTGTAAATTACGAAACTTATCAATTTCCTGTAACTCATCAATCTTTAATGTCACCATATCCCCAACCTGATATTACTTCCCATACTACTTTCCTACCTAATATATACCCCAAGAGAGAGTGCAAATAAAGATTGTAAATGTATCGTTTTGTTAAATATAAAAATCTCTATCTCTTCTTTCTCTACCTCCGTTACCTCTATGCCTCTGCGGTTAGTTAAAAAAGATTACAGTCCGCTACACAAACGATTGCGATCTTAATTACTAAAAACTTCAGACTAAAGAGAGATGAATAAATATTTAATAACTAATACAATCACAAAATGGGAATAGATAAATATTAAAAAATCCACTTATGGCATCTCCACAACCATTACATGATACAGAATTAGTAGATTGTGCTAGAGCAAATGCTAACCAGGGAATAGAAACCGCTGCGTGTCAGTGTGGTTATGGGGATGATATTAATACATTTGCTCAAGAATTACGTCAAGCTTGTGAAAAAATGAATTTGCAAGTTAAAGAACTCAAAGAACTGATTACCGATCAGGATATGATATTAAAACTGGGGACTGGAGAAATTATTGCCCCCAATACAGCATCAGAACTTTAACACTCTCCTTTTGTGGCAAATTTTCAAATCATAAAAATTGCAATTTGTCAATTATTTAGCAAAAGAATATTACTGAAAGCTTGATAACTGCGTGTAGTGTCACCACAACATAGCGCAATTCGAGCAGAAAACAAATCAACTTATTTATTGATTTTATCCTCAAAAATGGTAAAATATATAGAAAAACAGACTTGTTCTAGTACACAACGGCGTAAGTCAACCAACCATTAAAAATTTGACAAAAGCTTGTGTAATCTGCTTTTTTAAGTTTTAATTTTTAAGTTTTAATTCCGCACTGCGGTACTAGCTTCGGTCTCAATAGCAAAGGTTTAGAGATGTTGACTTCATCGGAAACTCCTATAATTGCAGCCATTGTGCTGATAGCGTCCGGCATTTTAGGCTGGGGCTTTTATCGCGCCAGACCTTTTGGTAAACTAGGTATCTTAGCCTGGTTACAATCCGTAGTCTTAATGACTCCCTGGCTTTTGTTCTTTGGATTATTTGCTGCTGGGATTTATATCAACATCGTTGGTATCTTGTTCTTAGTAGTAGCTTCCGCTGGATTGTATATTTTCCTGGGCAGAAAATTACGGGACGCGGGACAAGATGCTATTCTCAAACAACGGGCAACAGATAGACTCGCTGCCCAAACTGCAAGCGAAGGTGATAAAGACAGTTCAGTTGTAGTCCCAGAACTGCAATTAGCACCAACCCCCATACCTGAAGCAGATTTAAGCCTAATTAGAGGCATTTTCGGTATTGACACATTTTTTGCCACCGAAACTATTCCCTACCAAGAAGGAGTAGTTTTTAAAGGCAACTTGCGGGGAGAACCTGAAGCCGTTCACAACCGACTGACGAAAACTTTACAAGAACGGTTAGATGATAAATATCGGCTGTTTTTGGTAGAAGATACTGACAGTAAACCTGTGATGATTGTTCTCCCTAGCCGCACAGACCCCCAGCGCACCCAATTAGCACAAAAAGCTTTTGCGGTGATTTTATTGATAGCAACCATCGCTACCAGCTTAGAAGTGGGGGGTATATTACAGAATTTCGATTTATTCAGTAACCCCGAACGCTTTGCAGAAGCTTTACCTATTGCTTTGGGTTTATTGGTAATTTTGATATCTCACGAAATCGGACATTGGTTATTAGCGCGTCGTCACCAAGTCAAATTAAGTTGGCCGTTCTTTTTACCAGCGGTGCAAATTGGTTCTTTTGGGGCAATTACTAGATTTGAGTCCCTTGTCCCTAGCCGTAATGCTTTATTTGATATTGCTTTGGCTGGCCCGGCTTTTGGTGGGATTACTTCTTTATTATTACTGGTAATAGGGTTGCTACTTTCCCACCCAGGGAGTTTATTTCAATTACCCAATCAGTTTTTCCAAGGTTCAATTTTAGTCGGTAGCTTGGCACGGGTTGTCCTCGGTTCGGCTTTACAATCTCCGCTGGTGAATATTCATCCTTTGGTAATTGTTGGTTGGTTAGGATTAGTTATCACTGCATTGAATTTAATGCCCGCTGGACAATTAGACGGGGGGCGGATTGTGCAAGCAATTTATGGTCGCAAAACCGCAGGGAGAACCACTTTTGCAACGATAGTTTTACTGGCTATCGTATCATTAGGTAATCCTTTAGCGATGTATTGGGCAATTGTGATTTTGTTTTTACAACGGGATTTAGAACGCCCTAGTTTAAATGAAATCAGTGAACCAGATGATGCTAGGGCGGCTTTATGTCTTTTGGCTTTGTTTTTAATGATTGCTACTCTTTTACCTTTAACTCCGGCTTTAGCTGGGCGTTTGGGTATCGGTAGTTAGGAATTTTGGCGTTGCATAGAATTATGTTTCGCGCAAAGACGCAAAGGAGCAAAGGCGCAAAGTTTACGAGTTTAAATTTTTCACTTTCATCCTTTAATTCTGCAACGCCAGATTTTCTTTACCAATTATTTACGGTTTCCAATTTGCTAATAGGTTGGGGTAGTTTGTTGGTGTGGGGAATATTTTCTGCCATGTTTGTTGGCGTTGTTGGGGTTTTTCTTGACTCATGTTCCAGAGGGTTTCGTAGAAGAAGAAGGAAACACCGTCAAATTTTCTCTCTCGCACTTTTTCTATTTGGGTTTTAATTTGTTCCATTGGAACTGTGCGATTTTTCAAACCACTTAAAATCCCAATGCTGACGGGAATATGAGTTTGGGCTTGTTTGACTTCTGGATATTCTAATTCGCTGATAAAGACGTTTAAATCATTGCGATAAATTTGTAAAACTAGGTCTTCAATGATTCCCATTCTTTCCCATTTCTGCCAATCTGCAAGAAAGTATTCATAGGAAAAACGCTGGGGATTAGGCGCAACGGAAACGATACAATCTTTTTTATTAGCTTTAATTGCTGTAAATACCCGCTTCATAAAGTCGGTAATTTTGTTCGCTCTCCAACTTACCCATTCTGGATCTTTGAAGTCTGCGGGGGGAAGTTTTCCTTGGTGTTCTTTCTTGTATAATGCTGTGGTGTAGGCATCATATCCTAGTTCTGATGGTAAGCCGAAATGGTCATCAAATTGAATCCCATCAATATCGTAATTTTTAACTATTTCTACTATCAAATCTTGGATAAATTGTTGCACTTCGGGACGAAAGGGATTTAACCAAACTCGGTTATGTATGCCTTCTTTAACTATTTTTGTGCCATCTCTGCGGTTTGTCAACCAAGTAGGACGATTTTTAGCTAAAAGGGAATCAGCAGGTGCCATAAAGCCAAATTCAAACCAGGGAATTACTGTTAAATTTTGTTTATGTCCCTCAGATATTACTTCTTTGAGCATATCTCGCTTTTGGAGTCCGGGGGTGGGGTCAACTGCTTTACCAATGACTTTGGCTGCGACTTTGCTAGGATATAGTGTATATCCCCAATTCCAGACGGCGGGATAAACGGTGTTAAAGTTGAGTTGTTGTAATGTTCGTAAACTTTGTTTTAGTCTATTACTCTCAAATAAAACATCACTATCAATATTTGTTAGCCATACTCCCCGTAATTCTGTTGATTTAGGAATTTGGGCATTTAAGGGGAATGATAGCATAATGAAAGCGACCATACTCACGGCCATCATAGCTGCTAAAAATCCTAGTTTTTTAGTTTGACGTTGCCATTTTAGAGATATTTTTTTCATTGCTTATCCCTGGTTTGTTAAATTTAGTGTTTCGCGCAAAGACGCAAAGGAGCAAAGTCGCAAAGGAAGAAATAGATTAATTTGGAGTTTTATTGTGTCAACCCAACCTTGTATATTAGAGGTATGTTAGAAGAAGTAGTCGTTTGGCTTACAGTATCTCTTTTCTGCTGTTTCAATTTAAGCAGTTCTTTGGCTTGAAGCAATTGAATTTCACTATTTAAACGGTTGTAAGTTGCTTGAAGTACATACTCTAGACCACCATTATACATAGGGTCGGAAGCCATACTTCGTCTAAATTCTTCTATTCGTTTGGCAATTTTAACTTGCTGTTCTCGAAGCATGATTTCTTCTGATGTAATCGCTAATGGAATGAGTTGAGCAGATGATAAAATCGAACCATCGTCTAATGTAGAAGACATTGTTAGAGATGGCTTTAAAGAGAGACTTCCAGTTGTTGGTTGTTGTTGGGATACTTTAGAGGATGAGATATTTGAATATGCTAAATTTGTCTGCTGTGATTGAGATATTTGTGGAAAAAAGGCAATACAACTGAAAAGTGTAATGAACACACAAACAAATAGCAAATTTTTTACCCATTTCTCTTTAATCCAGCCAATCATAAAAAACTCCTCAAAAGGTTGTTTGTCAAAAAACAAATGTAATAATACCTAATTTTATTCTATTAAACAACAAAATCAAACAAATAATGCGCCATTTCCAACTTAGAACAAGCCGGAATTTCTACCTCTCTTCCTAACCTATCTAAAAACACCGCTTGATTATTATCAATAACTCAAAGTTTATATTATAGTGTACTTAAGTGTACACAATTTGTCAATTCACTATTATGGACATCCAATCTGTAGGCATCAAAGAATTTCGGGCTAATTTACATAAGTACACACAACAAACATCTGAACCAATCGCAATTACTTCTCATGGAGTGCCAATAGGTTACTACATACCAACACAACCTACTCCTCAAAAACAAGATTTAATGGCTTTACAAGCAGCAGTCCAAAAAATCCAACAATTGCTGGAAACAAGAGGTATTAGTGAAGATGAATTATTTGCCGATTTCCAGAATGCTAACGAAAGTACAATATAATTTCATTCCATTAAACAACAAAATCAAACAAATAATGCGCCATTTCCAACTTAGAACAAGCCGGAATTTCTAACTCTCTTCCTGACTTATCTAAAAACACCGCTTGATTATTATCACTCTCAAAACCACTATCAACTTTATCAATAGGATTCGCTACAATTGCATCTAATTTCTTTCTTTGCAATTTCTCTTTTGCTGGGGTAATAATATCCCCAGTTTGTGCTGCAAAACCAATTAAATATTGATGGGGTTGTTTACGATTTCCGATTTCAGCAACTATATCCGGTACTGCTGCTAGAGGAAGATTTTCAGGAAGCGATCGCTTGGGCAATTTTTCGCTACTATAATCTCTAGGCTTTACGTCTGCAACTGCGGCTGACATGATAATGATATCTGCATTGGCTAAATGCTTGAACATCGTCTGCTGCATTTCCTCTGCACTAACTACCGCAATTGCTTCTACTCCCAAAGGTACTTCCCAACTGGCAGGACAATGGACTAATATTACCTTTGCACCTCTGTGCAGTGCTGCCTGTGCCAATGCTAAACCCATTTTACCAGTTGAGGGATTGCCAATAAATCGCACCGGATCTAAATATTCTCGCGTTCCCCCAGCACTGATTAAAACCTGTTTTCCGGCTAAATCTCTGATTCCTTGGGTGTGTAATAAAGATTGAATATAAACAAATATTTCGGCGGCTTCTGCCATTCTACCAGCACCAATGCGATCGCACGCCAACAAACCAGAAGCGGTTTTCATACCATAAAATCTACTATCTGTCAATAACTGCCGCCAATTTCTTTGTACCGCCACCTGTTCCCACATATCTGTATTCATTGCTGGTGCTAACAACACAGGGCAGGTAGAAGCGAGAATAGTATTTGTTAGCAAATTATCCGCCATTCCATAAGCTAACTTAGCCAAAGTATTAGCAGTTAAAGGCGCAATCACAATTAAATCAGCCCATTCACCTAACTCAATATGTAGCGGACGAGCATAAATTGGCTGCCAAAAATCATCATCTGTACAAGCTCGATGACGAGATAAAGTAGATAAAGTTAAAGGAGTAATAAATTCTTGGGCAGATTTAGTGAGAATAACTCGTACTTCTAGCCCAGATTTGAATAGTGTAGACACCAATTCACAGACTTTATAGGCGGCGATACCACCGCCTACACAGATAAGAACCCGTTTAGATTTGAGATTTGTAGATGATGGCATTTTGGGGCAAAATTCCGATTACCTTTGATTTTAGCCCGTTCCACCCAATCTAAAATCCCAAATCCAAAATCTAAAATTCTTAGGCTTCGTCGTAAGCTTCTAAATCTAAGAGGTGGATATAAGCTTCAACTAACTCTGGACGCTGAAAAGCAATTGCCCGCAGTAGATGCCAATCATTTAAACCCTCAAAAGCATTACTATAATTATCTAATTCCAGACGTGTAGCCAAATCTTTTACCTCTGTCGCCGTCATAGCAGAAATTTCTGTTTTGGAAATGCTTAGAGTTTTCATAATGCTTGCCCCTCCCTTTTGCAGCGCTTATATTCAGCTTAGGGTGGAGTTGCTTCCACCTGTTCTATCTTACTCATTAATGAGCATTAAATTTGTAAAAATTCTTGTGATTTTTACCGGAATTTGTAAAAATTCTGTAACTAAAGCTAACCAATTGTGTTGACAACAAAAGTTCGTAGCACTTCTAACATTTGGAAATTAATTTCATGTCCCATGGCAAATTCATGATATTCCACGGCTACTCCTAGAGATTGTGCCACATCTCTCGACTTAATCGCCGCTTTTAGTGGTACAACTTCATCCTGTGTCCCGTGCATGATTAATGTCGGCGGAAAATTGCCTTTATTCAGCGTTGCTACACTAGGATGTAAATAGCCACTCATGACCACTAAACCAGCCAAAGGTAAGCTTAATCCTACATCTAAAGTCATCGCCCCACCTTGAGAAAATCCGCTCAAAATTGTGCGGGATAAGGGAACACCTGTATTACTTTCTAAAGATTGCAACCAGTCTATGAGTAGTTGTTTACTTTCTATCAATCCATCATACATATTCTCTGCTCGTAGGTCATACCATGCCCTACCTGTATCACCATGAGGATAAGGATAGGGGGCATTGGGGAGTAAAAATTCGTAATCAGGTAAATTGACATGAGGGATTAAAGATGCCACATCTTGGGCATTTGCACCCCAACCATGTAGAGTGACGATTAAAGCGTCTGGTGTTTGGTTTTTTGGTGGAGAAACCCTAATAAAATCTAATGTTGGAGTCATGGGTAATTGAGTTAAGAATTAAAGATAATTGTAGGTTGGGTGGAGCGATAGCGTTACCCAACATTTTGAGATTTTGTTGGGTTTCCTTTGTCAACCCAACCTACGCATTTTCATATTTTGCCAATATTCCCCCAGCTAATTATGATTCTGACCACCCTTTCGGTAGAATGTTCATCTAGAAAGCAATTTAGTTCAAAGGAATCTGGGGAATTATGGCGCGTTTAGCCCTGCTGAGTGTATCTAATAAAACTGGTGTAATTGATTTAGCCCGGAGCTTAGTTGAGGAATTTGGCTTTGATATCATCAGCAGTGGGGGAACAGCCAAAACCCTGAAAGATGCAGGAATACCAGTTACTAAGGTTTCTGATTATACAGGTTCACCGGAAATTTTAGGCGGTCGGGTGAAAACTCTTCATCCTCTTATTCATGGCGGCATTTTAGCACGGCGAGATGTGGAACAAGATATCACGGATTTGGCAGATAATCAAATTCGACCAATTGATTTGGTAGTTGTGAATCTTTATCCTTTTGCGGAAACTATTGCTAAACCAGGAGTTACCCTAGCTGACGCAGTGGAACAAATTGATATTGGTGGCCCGGCAATGTTAAGGGCTTCATCGAAAAATTACGCCCATTTGACGGTATTATGTGATCCTGCCCAATATGGTGAGTATTTGCAAGAATTACGCCAAAATGGAGAAGCTTCTTTAGAGTTTCGCCAAAAATGCGCTTTAAAGGGATTTTTGCATACTGCTAGTTATGATAATGCTATAGCAGCCTATTTAGCTGGGACACAAACAGAAGAATTTACTATTTCTGGTACACAACTCCAATCTTTGCGTTATGGGGAAAATCCCCACCAACCCGCAGCCTGGTATCAAACAGGAAGTGAAGCCACTGGTTGGGCTGCGGCCACCAAACTGCAAGGTAAGGAACTCAGTTATAATAATTTGGTAGATTTGGAAGCTGCACGGCGGATAATTGCTGAATTTACAGATAGTCCCGCAGCGACAATTATCAAACATACTAATCCCTGTGGAACTGCGGAAGCAGCAAACATTTTCGACGCTTATCGAAAAGCCTTTAATGCTGATTCTACCTCGGCTTTTGGGGGAATTGTGGCTTTAAATAGTCCTATTGATGCAGCCACCGCGACGGAATTAACTAAGACATTTTTAGAGTGCGTGGTTGCTCCTGGTTGTGACGAAGAAGCTAAAGAAATTTTAACTAAAAAAGGCAATGTCCGAGTTTTGATTTTACCAGATTTGCTGACAGGACCAAAAGAAACTGTGAAAGCGATCGCAGGTGGGTTTTTAGTCCAATCTGCTGATGATATCATTGCTGATCCCACTCAATGGCAAGTTGTCACGGAACGTCAACCCACACCCAGCGAGTTAGCTGAGTTGCTGTTTGCTTGGAAAGTTTGCAAACACGTTAAATCCAATGCTATCGTAATTGCGAGCGATCGCACTACACTAGGCGTAGGGGCTGGACAAATGAACCGCGTTGGTTCGACAAAAATCGCTCTCGAACAAGCTGGAGAAAAAGCCCAAGGAGCATTCCTAGCTAGTGACGGCTTCTTCCCTTTCGATGATACCGTCAGAGCCGCAGCAGCAGCCGGAATTACTGCCATTGTCCAACCAGGAGGAAGTCTCAAAGATAAAGACTCTATCAAAGCCGCTAATGAACTCGGTTTACTCATGGTTATAACTGGTGTCAGGCACTTTTTACATTAGGTAATGGGTAATGGGTAATGGGTAATTGGTAATTGGTAATTGGTAAAAACTTTATCCCCAGTCCCCAGTCCCCAGTCCCCTGTTCCCTCTTTCAAACAATTTCCAAAATTGTTGTCTCAGGTACTTGCCATTTAATTAAAAGAGTGATAAATTATATTTGTGTGTGAGGAGCAAGTTTAAAAAGCGTCTGGGGTGGAAACACGGCAACACTCCCAGGCGCTTTTTAATGTCAAAAATTTTCTGATAGCAAATATTTCATAAAACACAATTGCAGAGACGTTCCATGCAACGTCCCTACATTCTTTTGCCTTAAGAGAACTCCACAAAAAAGATGAACTGCTTGCAGCAGCGCTAGTTCCCTCCGGGACGCAATCGCGTTCGCTATCCAATGGCATCTTGCCCGTCCTGGTATTATTAGCGGGCAAGATGCCCGCACTACAAGAAATTTTGGGATATTTTTTAAATTGGAAGTCTCTAAATACTTTTTCAGGTTCTAGATTATCTCCTGACTCGGTGACTCCTTTAAACCAAATGCTCGCTTCATGTGCAAAATATGGAATTCCAGAAATGTTCCGGTCATGATCTCATATTTTGGCAATTTGGCAGACAACCATTTTAGTTTACAGCTTTAATGGAATATCAACAGGGTGAAGGAGAACGTTGAGAAGTTATTGATGTAGGGAGTTCCCCAGCAATACACACTTCTAAACCTGGTGACAAACGATAGATGCGGTGCTGTCAAATTCAAGGAAACATTGTGACATTCAAGTCATAGCCACTGGTGACATCTTAACAGAAACTGGATCAGAAGCGCAAAGAAAATATACAGTATTTTAATTGACCGATTGCCTAATGAACAAGCGAATATATTCAGTACAATGTTCAACTGTACGGGTACAAATTAACTTGAAAATGGTTGAGTTGTGAAAAAAAGTATGAAAAGTTAATAATTTAATTCTTAGTCACGAAGCATTTGAGAGATAATTGCATCTGCTTGTAATCGTTTGTAAGTCAAGTGAACTAAATTAGCTTCATCGGATTGTCCACAAATGTAGCAAGCTAGGCTGAGAGCATCTAATAACATTAAAGTGGTAAGACCTTCTGCCGCTAAAGATGAAATGTATTCGGAAACGCCTTTAGCACAGGTTTCTGCTGGCATTAGTACCAGTAGCAACCGTAAACAGTCTGCTGATGCCATCATCCCATCTAATTCATGAGTCTGGGTAGCTAACTGAACAATACCCAGGACGATTTGATTGGGGGAAATGCCTTCTTTCATGAGTAAGGCAAAGAAGGAAGTTAAATGACATGGGGTGCTGTGATCAAGTTTGATATTCATAGTGCTTATTAAAATCAGTGTAACAATAATCGCAGATTTTTTTGCTAATCCGGAAAAATCTCAGAAATTTTTTTGGTTTTTTTCCTGGTGAGATTCTAAAAACTTTTAGCAGATGCCACCCTAATCTGTCAACTTGAGTTTTGATTAATCTTTGGAGACAAAAGACCGGACGATTTAACTGACTGATCGTTCGGTATCTCTTGATAGTGTAAATAAACAAATTGTTCCTGTTAAATCATTTTTACATCTTATAACACTAGAACGTCGAGTAATTTTTGGTCTGCACCAAATAAACTATTTTTGATGAACCTTTTCAGCTAAATTGGTAGTTTATGTAACCGACAAAGGGAATTTAAAGATGTATTGTTGATTAAATAGGCTTTTGCTGCTGTTTTGTGGATGGGACAGAGTAAGTTTGACAATCTTTACTTGATGTTGATATCCAATAGACATCTCCATAAATTAAATATGCGGTTTCTAGAACTCTGGTAGAAACGTGACCTGGGTAGAGATTCTCGGCTCAATGGGGATAAACGTAAGTTACATCTAATGGTTCTGGATGTAAATGCCTGAAACCGGGAAAAAATAGTTAAGAACTTGACTAAATTTTATCTATGCGGTAATAACTTTTGGCTATGCAATAGATATGAACATGGCTGTGATCTTCGTCAATACTTTTCGGTGATGTTGCTACCCATACTGATGATAGGAGCAAAAGGCAGCATAGATTCTGGCATTTTTGGTAGCATCATAGTAGATTAAAGCCAGTGACTATATTCTTAGCAAAAAATCTGTATGGCAAGCTACCTAGAAACCCAATCTCCAGATGAGTTGCTGGATGAACTTATTCAAGAAACCACAGCACCAAATCACGTCGAAGTAATTGAAAATGTGATTGATACCTTAGCACAAGATGACAGTGCCATGGTTAGTCATGGGGCTGAGGGTGGATATCTGTGGAAATTTCAGTATGGAAGTGTAGAAGTATTTGTACAGTTAACGGGAACTACTGACGAAGATACGATCACGGTTTGGTCTGCGGTACTGAAGTTACCGGCTAAAGATGAAGCTAAATTGACGCGATATCTGTTAGAGTTAAATTGTGTCAGTACCTTTGAAGCCCGTTTTGGGATTATTGACAATCAAGTGGTGGTGATTTCTACACGCACTCTAGCAGAATTATCTCCAGGGGAAGTTTCCCGGATTATTACTATCGTTGCGACTATAGCTGATGATAATGATGAACTTCTGCAATCTGAGTTTGGTGCAGTTTAGGTTTCAATAATTTTAGCTTGGGGATTTGATATTTAATGCCTGATCAGCAGGTGTGGCGACTTATTCCAATTTTAGCAGCTTCTGGTCATGTGCAGATGGCTGTTGACCGCTGGTTATTAGCACAGCATGAGTCGGGAAAACATCCAGCAACTTTACGTTTTTATACTTGGTCGCCCCCGGCAATTTCCCTCGGTTATCATCAACGTCAATATCCCGAATTTTGGGAAAATTTAACTTGGAAAGGTGAAAAATTGGATTTAGTCCGCCGTCCTACTGGGGGGAGGGCGGTTTTACACCAAGGTGATTTAACTTACGCTGTGGTGACATCTGGACTGGGGAGAAATCGTTTAGATGTGTATGCAAAGATTTGTGAGTTTTTGATTCAAGGATGGCGATCGCTTGGTGTCGAGTTGTACTATGGCCAGGCTGGACGCGGTTATATTCACAATCCTAATTGTTTTGGCACGGCCACAGGTGCAGATTTAGTTTTAGTAGATGGTTCTAAACTGATTGGTAGCGCCCAATTGCGGAAAGGTGACGCGGTTCTCCAACATGGTTCTATGCGGTTAAATCCAGATGCAGATTTGTTTGCAAAAGTATTTAATCAGGAGTCTTTTACTTCTGTACAGTTTTCCCAAAGTCTTAATCAAGAAATCATAATTAATGCTTTAATAGCCGCAGCTTGTGATTGTTTTGCTATGGAAATAGAGGTAATACCTCTGTCTGAAGATGAGTGGGCTGAAATATCTAATAATTCAAAATTCAACAATAAATAATGTAGAGACGTTCCCTGGAACGTCTTTTGCTGTTATTACTTTTTGTCTTTGGTATGATGTTTACTTTTTAGGTTGTCATTTTTTACTTGCAGTTCATACCATTCATTTAAACAGTATTCTGACCAACAAAAGCTATATTCATTCCAGCAAAAATCACATAATCCCTGTTCTTGAGTTTGATCATTATTTGCTGGTTTTTGAAGTAAATAAGTTCGCGGACAGTGGATGTAGTTATTCATGATTTTATTTTTGATAAGTTAATAATTTGTAAGTTGTAAAAGGAGGAAAATGCTATTTTCCTAAACAAACTTTTTCATAACGTTGACCGGCAATTTCCCAGGTAAATTCACTTTCTATCAGTTGTCTAGCATGAAGAGAAAGTTGAAGTCGTAGTTCTGGGTTTTCAAATAGTTGAGAAATTGCATTGACATATTCTGCGGGTTGATTTGCCCGAAGTGCGCGTAATGGCGTTGTTTTACCGTCTACGGCTAGTCCTTCTAAACCACGATCACTTCCTACTACTGGGACACCTGCGGCCATGGCTTCTAGGGTTTTATTTTTAATCCCAAATCCTGTTCGCATAGGGATAACGCAAACTGTAGATTTATGCAGATATTCTACCATTGAAGGGACTCTACCAGTTACGTTAACACCTGGTTGATTTTGCAGTTCTAAAACTTCGGGAATAGGACGAGAACCGACAATATAAAAAACAGTATTGGGATATTTTTTTTGAATTTCCGGTAATATCTCTTTGCTAAAAAATCGCGCTGCATCTATGTTAGCTATATAATCCATTGCGCCAATAAAAATCAGTCTGTATCCTCCTGGATCATGATTACGCATGGGAAATAAATCTAAATCTACACCATTAGGAATGACGGGAATTTCTTGTTTATTGCTAAATTGTTGAAATTGCAGTTTATCTTCTTCTGTGGTGACAACAATGTCAGAAAATTTAGGACAATATCCTTGTTCATAGCGACGTAAAAGGGGTAAATATAAACTATCTCGGAGTTTGTTTTCGGCTGTGCCTGTGGCTAATTGATTTTGACAAGTTGCATAAACGGAACTATGAATATCAACTATGGTTTTTACTTGGTTTTGGAAATGGGGACGGATATAAATTTCGTTGACGCTATGTTCACAGGTAATGACATCACATTTACCCGATTCGACAAATTTATCAATCCATTGCTGCATTTCTACTGAATAGCGGTTCAGGACATTGGGGGAAGTTCCTTGGATTAAAAATGTACTAAATCGCTGGATTTTTTGGAGGATTCCTGAGAAGTTACGACTAGGAAGAGGACGCGGGAAAATTACCAAATCATCAGCATAATCACGTAATTTGGCAATTTCCGTATCTGTAACATAAGTATCACGCTGTGTTACTAGGGTAATATGATGACGTTGACGCAGGTACTTGAGTAAATAAAAAGTCCTGATTTCCGTTCCTCCTCTGGTGGGTGGGTAGGGAAATGTGGAAGAAAGCATGAGGATTTTCATAAACAGGACAGTGAAGTTTGGTATGTTACTGAGTCAAGCAATAACATAATATACTACAATGACTTTATGTTTCGGCTTGATGTCATCTTACTCGCAGAAAGGATTTGTGAAATGGAATCTTTTGGTATTTACACTCTTGCCAATGATGTTGTTTATGATCAGCTAGTTGCATTACTCAACAGTATTGAGGTGAATATTGGCACAGATATTCCTGTTTGCATTATTCCTTATGATGATCGCCTAGATATGGTTAGGCAAGAAGTTAATTCTCGTCAGAATGTAACTCTTTATGATAATTATGATTCTATTCAACGTTGGGAAGAATTTGCTCATCAAGTTTGGGCGGCACATCCTAGAGAAATGCAGAGGAAAACACCGCGTCCTGGGTGGTACAAAGGTCATTTACAGCGCAAGTTTGCTGCTTTTGATGGTATTTTCGATAAATTTGTTTTTTATGACGGAGACAGTCTAGTAATGAAGGTAGTTACAGATGTTATAGAAAAACTAGAAACTTATGATTTTGTTTTTGACGATTGGGAACATATTAAGCCTTCTTCTGTAACTGCATTAAATATTTCAGTTATAGAAAAATCTGGACTGTATACAGAAGCCAATATTCGTCCTCAACTTCACTGTTCTAGTTTTTTTGGTTCTAAACGCGGATTGTTTACTGCTGAAGAAATGGAGGTTATGAAACAGCAGTTAATTGCTCAAAATGAAGTTGAATGGATTAATGAACATGGTTGGTGGGATGATGCTTTTTTATTTAATTACATGACCTTGCGGTGCAATCGCTCACTATTTAACTTTACACTCAGTCCCAATAGTCAAGACAGAACTGGCAATTGTGCCAATGCTGACCCCTTTGTGAATATTAATAATGTCCTTTACAATCAAGAAGGCTTGAAACCAATTCATCGCCTTCACTACATGAGCTATTCTTCTCAGGAATTTGCCCGTTTATCCCAAGGAGAAGATGTCAATATTCGTTATAAAGATGAGTTTTTATACTATCGTTTTCTTAAACAACCAGAACTCAGACCAAAACAACTAAAACCACCGAGTATTCTTTTGAAAACTAACCGAAAGATCCAAAAATTTTTAGGTAAGATAATATGATTTTGCGTCAATTGCGGAGGAAAGGTTTCGCGCAAAGACGCAAAAAAATCAACTATTCTGTAGGTATTTCTGCCACATTTTTTAGTTTTTGGTAAGTCGCATTCGCAAAATTTGTAATCTTATTTTCTCCAGATTTAGTTGATTTGTGAAGATTTTCCCAAGTTAAAATTTTACCTGAATTCTGCCAGTATTCAATTGCTTTTAATGCAGCTTTGATTTGATTGGTATTTGCTCCAACTTTACTCAAAGCATTCATCACTTGTTCATCTGTTGCTGTAAGTAAATTCAATTTTGATGGAGGTGGTGGTGGTATCAGTTTTTCAAGAACGGATAAAATATGTTCTAGTTTATTTTCAATTGACTTGAATCTTTGTTCAGAATCCACTGTTTCTGTATTTGCAGGAGGATTAGCAATGATCTGGTTTATTTTGGCATAAATTTGTTTATTTTGATCAAGTAATTTACCAATTTCAGTTTCTCTATTGGGTGGTTTAAATTGGTTATCGGGAGTATCAACTTTTTGAATAAATGCAACTTGATTTAACACTGCATCTTCTTTTTCAGCAGGGATAATAAAGGCATTAACAATTTCTCCCCTATTAGGATTTTTTTCTCTAGCTCTAACAGCAGCATAATATTCAAAATGTCCATCAATTACTTCATATTTTTCAAAACCAATTTTTTTGAGTACCAATGGTTTTAATATCCCTCCAGATTCTAGTATTGAATCAGCAAGAATATCTAAATCAGCTTCTTCAAAATTAGAACGAGGAACGCTTGAAGTTACACCTTCAATTTCTACAATTAAAAATTTAGTCATGATTATATCTCCATTTTTCTAACTACTTCTAAAGCTAAAGACTCAAATTCAAAAGCTGATACACTGGCCGATGATTCATATTTAGCAAAATCAAAAATTGATTTGGGATCTGGTATTTCTAGATTTCCTACAATTAAATTTTTGTTAATACAATGTGACAATGCTGCTCTTTCTGTAATCATGTTATCCATTAATGGTAGTTCATAGCGTTCTGGAATTAAATCTCTATGACGTGGGAATGAATGTTTTAGATATTGATTATTACTAGAGATTTTTGATGGCAGAACACCCATAATCTGAATAGGTGGTTTTCCCATATTTTCCCTATTTTCATTAATTTCTCTTTTGATGAAGTTTTTCACACTTAACAAACCTTGGTTAGAAAATGGCTTCAAATCTGAAGGAATAATTAGGTAATCAGCAGCAGTCAAAGAAGCTGTAGCATATAAATCTAATGAAGGAGGAGTATCAATTATAGTAATATCATAACTATCCTGAACCAATGCTAATTTTTTAGCTAGTCTAGTTATGCTTGCAGAAGATACAGCTAAACGTGGTTGACGTTCAATTAAAGTAATGTGGGAAGGAATAACATCTATTTCTGTTGAATTAAACCCATTTGATTTACGAACAATATCAGGTATAGAAAATGATTTTTCTTCACCTGCAATTAGCAAATGAAAAACATTGCGATCTTTTAAATCATCATCATCCTCAAATTCAAATTTTATTAATCCTGTAGCAAAGGTGGTATTAGCTTGAGCATCAATATCAATCAAGAGAACCTTTTTCCCTTGATTACTCAAGGCTGCCGCTAAGTTAACAGCAACAGTTGTTTTACCAACTCCACCCTTATGATGATAAATTGCAATTGTCTTCATAGAATTCTCCCTATTCCTTTCTAAATCCATTAGTTGAACTGATAACTTTTCCTTAACCTGCCTATTTTTCAAACTCTCCCTACCAATTAACCCCCCAATTTCCTCTATCTTTGTTTCAACATCATTACCATCACATTGAAAAACCAACTTAACATCATCTCGTAACTTTTGATAAATTCTGATTTCTTTACCATTAGTTAATAAACCATAGCGCACATTCAAACTCGTTAAATAATGCCTAAGTCTGAGAACGTGATGATTTAAATTTTGCTTGGGACTTTTTGCCTCCATTACTACACTCATGGGTGAGTCAGTATCCAACACAAAGGGAATAGACTGTGCTGCAAATGCTAAAAAATCCAAGCGAATGCTACCCATAGCAACTTCTTGATGCCACGTATCCTGGGTATACCCTAGCCGTGGTAGCAAATATTGAACTATAAGTTTGCTCTCAACTTCACTTTCATTACGGCACAATTCCGGGTTAAAAAGCAATGTTTTTTACCTCTCATCAAGTAGTACGCATCTATGAAAATATTTCACTTGCATAATTATGACATAGTAATAAGTATGAACGTTATTAGAATTAATCAATACATATCATTTATGCAAGCAAGATATATATAGTAAATATACTTATAAAAGCCAGCAGAATATGATCGCAGTATTTTTGGATTCAGCCAATTTCAATAGGTTTATGCTTGTTGTTGGCAATTGATTTTGTGGCTTTTGTCCATTGGTGCAATACTCTATAAGTAAAAAAACTTTTCGACATCCTCCAAAAGGCTAAATTAATCAAAGTTAAAATCTATTAGATAATATGTACGCTACCTCAATGGAAAAGCGTCAGTAGGGGAATTAAAATGGGATATGTAATTGCAACTGCAAACATGAAAGGTGGAGTCGGTAAAACCACCCTCACCGTCAATATAGCCACTTGTTTAGCCAAAAATCACGGTAAAAAGGTACTTGTTTTAGATTTAGATAGTCAAATTAGTGCCACACTGAGTTTAATGTCACCAGTAGACTTTGCCAAACGTCGCAAACAACGAAAGACATTTAGATATTTGCTAGATCAAATTATCAACCCTGAACCAGAGGCAAAACTGACCATTCATGACATCATTCAATCTCAAGTTTGTAATCTGCCTGGATTAGATATATTACCAGGAGATATTGACTTATATGATGAATTTGTGGTTTCCGAAATGCTGCATAATCAATCAATGGCATTAGGAGAACAGGATTTTGAAACCATCTGGAACCGCTTTGAAAGAGTCTTAATTAGAGATATTTTAAAACCCGTGCGAGATGAATATGATTTTATTCTTTTAGATTGCGCTCCTGGTTATAATCTCATGACTCGCAGTGCTTTAGCTACTAGTGATTTCTACATTCTTCCAGCTAGACCAGAACCGTTGTCTGTAGTCGGAATTCAACTTTTAGAAAGACGCATTGCTCAATTAAAAGACAGTCACGAACACGAAGCCAAAATAGATATTAAAATGTTGGGAATCGTCTTTAGTATGTCCAGTGCAAATCTCCTGAATGGCAGATATTATAAACAGGTAATGCACCGAGTTGTTGAAGATTTTGGAGTAGATAAAATCTGTAAAGCCCAAATACCAGTTGATGTTAATGTTGCCAAAGCTGTTGATAGTTTTATGCCAGTTTCTTTACTAAGTCCGAATACAGCCGGTTCTAAAGCCTTTATGCAATTAACTCAGGAATTATTGCAGAAGTTGTAAAATCACAATAACTCAATTGAAATCTGCATTTTCTCGAATATAGGACTCCTATAGCGATATAAAGAAATGAATCAGTGACATCATAGCCCCCTCCTCGCACCCCCCTCAATCCCCCCGCAACGGGGGGAAGAAAAGGATAAATTTTTGATATTGGAGGGGGTTGGGGGTGGGGTTCTTTAGATGAAACGTCTATTCCGCTAACTTTTTAATATCACCATAGACACGGTAAAAGCCTCCATTAGCAGACTCTCGCACTTCTTGAACCCAATAACGCTGTCCTTCTTCCCGAATATCTCTGGGAAACTGCACTTTCCAGTCAGAGTGATAATTAGGAGAAACAACCCGAATTCTTAATTTACTCCCCTGACGGAAACATTCCACAATCACACCCGCACTTGTATCTGTGGTAGTCTCCAAAACAGTAGAAGGTACAGCCCCCTCTCCTTTTGGTGCTTTAATAATAGTAGCTTCGGGAATAGTTCCCATTTGAGCCGCACTAATTGCTGCTGCACTGGCATCAATACAAGCTAAAGAACCATCAGTTGTCACTATATATATGCGGTTATCAAAAAATTGCATAGATAAAGCCGAACCGCAACCCGTTCCTAGCTTCCATAACCGTTCTCCTCTTTGATTAAAACAGTAAATTGAAGAACTATTATCACCCGCAAAAACATATTTACCATCTAAAGCTGTAGCACAGGAGTACACAGCAGCATCACATTTATAAACTGCACCGGGTTCACCTTTTTTACTAAAGGAATAAACCTTTTGATCGCTAGTACCAGCATAAACTACAGATGCTTCTTGCCAACCAAATAAGACAGAACCAGCAGTTTTTTGATGCCAAAGCATTCTTCCTTCTTTGTGATCATACATGGTTACACCTGCGCTATGTCCGTGATAAACACCATTCTGATCACAACGAACCATCCAACCAGCAGAACCTTGACTCAAACGTGTCCATTGCAATTCATCATCATGCCCAATCGTAGTTAGACCACCTTTAGCGTCAGATACTCCCAGCAAACCATCATGTATATCTAACCAGAAAATATCCACATTTTCATCAATTTGGTAAGCGACTCGTGGTAACTTCCCTGTTAAGTCGTAGACATTCCCATCATCACAACCCGCATAAATCCAGATATCATCAGCCACTAAACATTTGACCCCTTCAGAAAGTTTAAATTGATTGATAACCTTCCCTTCATTATTCAGTGCAAATACTTGTCCAGCTTGGTTTCCTAGCCAACAACGTTCAGCGTCTATAAAAATCCCAAAAGCCGCAGAATTGGAGTTAAATTTCCAAATAATTGGCGATTGTTTTGCTGTCGAAGTAGTGCTATTAACTTGACGACGGGTAATGGAGCGTTTTTGTCGCACTCCCATCACCGCTTGTTCATAGCCTTTTTTTAGCTTTTCGTTAATTTTTTTCTGCGCTTCTGCTTGTGCTTTTTCTGGAGTGGGGTAAGTTTTGCTTTGGGTTTGTCCTGTATCCCCAATCCGACCATAACGGATAGTTAATTCAGTATTATTAATAACAACCTCATAAAATTTATGAGAGCCGCTATCACCTTGGGAAAGTTCTAAATAGGTCTTTTCTTCAGCCATGACACTTGATAATGTAATGAACTTAATTCAGTATATATTAACACTTCACACAATCAAACAGATGTAACCCCAACCGTTGTGAT
Organism: uncultured cyanobacterium; assembly: GCA_903848645.1. Classification (GTDB taxonomy): domain Bacteria; phylum Cyanobacteriota; class Cyanobacteriia; order Cyanobacteriales; family Nostocaceae; genus Dolichospermum. The sequence goes on from CAINGU010000083.1 coordinate 113,636, forward strand.
AGTTCTTCACACACTTTCACACCGCGCACACTATTACCCCGTGTATCTAACAGCGGTGAAAAGACACCAATTCCCATTTGTCCGGGAACAACGGCGATAATTCCCCCAGAAACCCCGCTTTTTGCCGGAATCCCCACTTTATAAGCCCATTCCCCGGCAAAGTTATACATACCGCAGGTGTACATAACACTTAATATATCTTTGATGTAACGAGTATCTACTGCTTGTTCTTTTGTAATTGGGTTAATTCCTTTATTAGCGAGAGTAGCAGCCATAACTGCCAAATCTCGACAATTAACCATTGCAGAACATTGCTGGAAATATAAATCTAGTGATTCTTCAATATTTTGGTCAATCATGCCAAAATTTAACATTAAATGGGCATTAGCTCGGTTGCGATGTCCGGTACTACGTTCTGATGTAAATACAGAAATATCTACAAATATATCTCTACCAATATAACGCCGATACATTTCCAATAATCTGTTTAATCTTTCTGTTGCTCCATTGCCTTTAATTAAACTGGTAGTGGCTATAGCTCCGGCATTTACCATGGGATTGTAAGGGCGTTTAGACTGTTCATCAAGAACAATGGCGTTAAATGCGTCTCCCGTCGGTTCTACCCCAACTCTAGTTAAAATATAATCTCTGCCATGATCCGCTAATGCTTGTCCATAGACAAAGACCTTGGAAATTGACTGGATAGTAAACAGTTGTTCAAAATCCCCAACTTCGTAAATTTGACCATCTGTGGTAACAATACAAATACTAAATAAGTCGGGATTTACTTTAGCGAGTTCGGGAATATAGTTGGCTACTACACCATCTTTCAGGGATTTATACTGGGAATGTAATTCTTTGAGAATGTCTAAAAGTGTTGGTGGTAACATTTCTGAATTTTCTGGATTAGACATAAGGTTGATAGCTTGATATAAAATTGATTACTGATTTAATACTGTGGGAAACAAGCAAGTATGTATTTTTGTATACTTACAATATCCATGTATATGCGCTTATTACCCTTTTTTATTGTCTCATTAATTATTGAACTTGGGATAAGAATAAATACTTACTAGATATAAATCACTTCTATTACCTTGCGACACAAGTAACTTCTGCTACTGTAAATACCAAGAAAATAGTAGTATTTACTTATTTAAAATGTAGATAAAAAACTATGTATTTATCGAAAGCATTTTTTTCACAAATCCTTATAAACCCTGTCCAATTTGAAACCTGGAGTAATGCGAGCATCTTGCTCGCTACTCATCACCAGGGAGCAAGATGCTCCCACTACTTTCAATAACTATGGCTCTCAAAATAGACGTGGTATATAAAATTCATCTGCACAAATTATGTTGCAGATCATAAAAATATTGAAAGTCAAATTGGATCTAAATATTAATTAACCCCATAATTTTTTAATACTAAGTAATTTATAAATATTCACAAGGCAAGTTAGGTACTAACCCTGGAATAGAGCGATCGCTCAACATAAACTTTTCATAAGAAAATATAGAAATCTTCAAAAAAACGTTACATAGCCAAAATCCGCAATTGAACAAGGTTTTCAAGGTCAAACCTGACTGCAAATTTTGTCAGTTAGTTCAGACTTACGCTAAAACCCTGATCCCCAAGCCCAAAAATTCATGCTAGTCTATTCCAGTTACAAAACACAAAGTGAAAGCGGAACGAGTTCGAGTTTCCAAAGGGAGTCACTATCACAAGTGAAAACCCCAATTAAAGAAAACTTAAGTTCTACAGTCGCTTTAAAAATCGGACGCATGAATCAAAGACATTTGTGGACTACTGTTGCTGTATTTCTATCTGTGCTAGGTCTACCCTCAGTTGGTCGGACTCAAACCAGTGAGGGAATTTTTCCAACTAACCAAGCATCATCTGTCAGTGATGCCGTCAAAGTAGGAGAATACCAATCCTCAACAGAAAACCCCACCTCAACTCCTGTGATTACGAGAATTCATCCTCACAGTGTTCGAGGTTTACAAGCAGCAACTCTTTATGTTCGGGACATTCCTGTTCTGACTTTTCTGGGTTCTACCCCAGTTACTAACAACAAAACAAAAGTTGGAGTAATTGGCAATGATGAGGATTCAAATTCTTACCCTCATGTTGCTACCAACTCAGCCAAATTTACCAGTTTTAGCAATACTGGTAATACAATCAATGTCAGTAAACAAGTTAGCTCCATTGACAATGATCCAGTTCAGAAAGCTAGTGTCATAGCAGCTAGAATTAATGAACTCATCGAGAACAATGTAGACGCAAGCAAAATTACTGTCAGTTGGAAAACAGCGGATAACCCCGTAACTAATAATAAAGCCCACAAGCCACGCTTCTTAGGTCAAAAACCGTCAGGAGATTCCTCCGGAACACTCCGCGATCGCTACACCATTACAATTGACGGTCAAGAACTGGTAGAAGTCAATCAAGGAACGCGACTAGCAGATAGCACCCAAACTCTGGCGCAAGATGCCTTACAAGCAACTAATAGACTGCGGAGACTCATAGGCAACGCATCTCCCATTAATGAAATTGCCAACTTACCTGCTAGGAAATCAGTTTCCACACCAAAGCTACCGCAACAGATTGCCTTCGGAAATGTCAATCTCAATTTTCAAGGCATGGCTTCTTGGTACGGTTATGATGGCTCTGGCAGTCAAACAGCTAGTGGTGAAAGATATAATCCCGAAGCCTTAACTGCTGCTCACCGCAGTTTACCTTTGGGGACAAAAATCCGTGTCACTAACACCCGCAATGGTCGCTCTGTCGTCGTGCGAATCAATGACAGAGGGCCATACATCCGTGGTCGAATTATTGACCTTTCCGCTGGTGCTGCTCGCCTATTAGGCATGATTGGCAGTGGCGTAGCCCCAGTCAATCTTGAGGTTTTAGGAAGATAACTCGCTTCCTAGTTCCGACTCTCTTGTCCTCTTTTCGCTCTTCACTATTAAATTCCCCTGGTTCATTCATCTTATCCCCCAATTATCGCTTGCGCCACGCTGCGCTATCAGATATACACTAACGGGGGAAAGGATTATTGGAACTAGGGGTATTTTGTGCGTGTGCTGACTACAGTTGCAGCCTTACGCTGCTATTTAAATCAATGCCGCTGGCAAAGCCATCTCCGGCCACCAGAGGATCTCGGACTTGATGAACAAACCAGTTGGTATCCCACAGCAGTTGGTTTAGTCCCCACTATGGGGGGTTTACATCAAGGTCATTTAAGCTTAATTAAACGGGCTAGACAGGAAAATTCGACGGTGATTGTCAGTATTTTTGTCAATCCCCTGCAATTTGGCCCGAATGAGGACTATCAACGCTATCCCCGCACTCTAGAACAAGACCGACAATTTTGTGAACAAGGGGGCGTTGATGTAATTTTTGCCCCGACTCCGGAAGAAATCGGCGTGCCTGGGAAGAATATAGCAGAAACTCAGGTGACACAAGTGATCCCTCCATCTGATATGATATCTAGCTTGTGTGGTAATTTTCGGCCAGGTCATTTTACTGGTGTGGCAACGATTGTCACTAAGCTTTTAAACTTGGTACAACCTGACCGAGCTTACTTCGGACAAAAAGATGGTCAACAACTAGCAATTATTAAACGGTTAGTAGCCGATTTAAATTTGCCAGTAGAAATTGTTGCTTGTCCCACAGTGCGGGAAGTGTCCGGCTTGGCTTTAAGTTCTCGTAATCAATATTTGACGGCTACAGAAAAAGAGCAAGCAAGGGTGTTATTTAAAGGTTTACGGCAAGCTGAAGCGGCGTTTCGGGCTGGCGTTCGTCACAGCAGTGAACTAATAGCATTAGCGCGGCAAGAAATCGCAAAAGTTAGCACTATCAGCTTGGAATATATTGAATTAGTTGAACCGACTACGTTGATGTTTTTAGAAAAAGTTGAGGATGAAGGAATGTTGGCGATCGCTGCTCGTCTTGGTTCTACACGCTTGATTGACAATACGATTCTGCGCGATGTCAACGACGGGCTACGCCAACCAATCATTGCTATTGATGGTCCGGCTGGTGCTGGTAAATCTACAGTCGCTCGTCAAGTGGCACACCAATTGGGTTTGGTATATCTAGATACGGGTGCTATGTACAGGGCCATTACTTGGTTAGTGCTGGAACAGGGGATTGCCATTGATGATGATTGTGCTGTGGCTGAATTAGCGACTCGGTGTAAAATTGAACTGACTCCTAGCCAAAGTCTACAATCTCCCGTCAAAGTCCAGATTAATGATATTGATGTCACTCAAAAAATTCGCACTGTTGAAGTCACTTCTCAAGTATCGGCGATCGCTGCCCAAAGTGCAGTGCGTCAGGCATTGGTTCAACAACAGCAAAGTTGGGGACAACGTGGGGGTTTAGTCGCTGAAGGCCGAGACATTGGCACTCACGTTTTCCCAGATGCGGAAATTAAAATCTTCTTAACTGCCTCTGTGGGTGAAAGAGCGCGTCGTCGTCTGCAAGACTTTCAAAAGCAAAATCAACCCGAAGTTAGTTTACAACAACTAGAACAGGACATTGCGGAAAGAGACTTGAAAGATAGCACTCGTAAAGTTTCCCCTTTACAAAAAGCGGCTGATGCCATTGAACTCCAAACCGATGGTTTAACTGCTTCTGAAGTTGCAGCGCAAATTATTAGCCATTACAATCAGCGGCTATCCCATTGGTAGTCCGGGACTTTTTGACTTGAAAATGGTGGTGAGTGCCGACTAACTCACCATTGTTACCATTCTTAAATTTTAGTGCTTTGAACTACATCCTAAACTATTTGCAGATTGATTCATCTACCTTGAGATAGATATTAGCCTTGATGGGTGATTAAACTCGCTGTTTTCCGGTTATTTGCTTTATTTACAAACTACTTGGTGGAAATTTTCACTTTGGTAGTAGAATAACAATGTTAAGTTTTGTATTGCAGGATTAAGTAGATAAAACTGCTGAAGACAAAACCTGTAATTTGCCTAGCTCTGGCAATAGCTTTCAACTAGAAAACAGTAAAAAGAGGATTTCATCAAATGGCATTTACACAACCAGCTTTACCTTTTGCTTCGGATGCTTTAGAATCCTATGGCATGAAGGCTGAAACCTTTGAATATCATTATGGTAAGCATCATAAAGCTTATGTAGATAATTTGAATAAGCTTGTTGATGGTACAGAATTAGCTAACAAGTCTTTGGAAGAAGTAATTCAAATTGCTTTTGGTGACTCTGCTAAAGCAGGAATCTTCAATAATGCTGCTCAAGTTTGGAATCACTCTTTCTTCTGGAATTGCTTAAAACCAGCGGGTGGCGGCGCACCTACAGGCGCATTAGCTGCTAAGATTGACCAAGATTTTGGTAGCTTCGACAAATTCAAAGAAGAATTTTCCACTGCTGCTGCAACTCAATTTGGTAGTGGTTGGGCTTGGTTGGTTGACGATGGTGGTACACTGAAAGTCATAAAAACCCCCAACGCCGAAAACCCCCTCGCGCACGGTAAAAAAGCACTGCTGACCATTGATGTTTGGGAACACGCATATTACATTGATTTCAAAAATGCCCGTCCTGGATTCATCAAGAATTTCTTAGATAATTTGGTGAACTGGGATTTTGTCGCTGCAAATTTCGCTGCTTAGATTTTAATTAATAATTAATAATTGATAATTGATAATTTTTAATTGTCAATTGTCAATTACCCAAACTAATGCTATTTAATTTTTTTAACCGTGATCAAATCTAAATTTTTATAGTGTATTGATATCAATTCCTTTAGCTTGCAATTTTGCTAACAAGTCTTGATATTTTTGATGTTCTTGTTCTGCCCGTTGATATTCTTGTTCTGCCCGTTGATTTAACTCCAAAGATGTGAGAAACTTTTTTCCATCAGGATAATAAATTTCTAAATTACTTGATGTTAATTCAAAACGTATTCCTAAACGGGGACTTACCCAATTATTAATTTCTTCAATGTCTTCTAACCATTCTTCTTGAAGAATAAATCCGGTTAACTCAATTTTTTCTGGATGATAAACATAGTATTCTTCTACACCATGACGTTGATAAAAAAGGAGTTTTTTCGCCATTTCTTGACTGCGATTTCCTGGAGATAGAATTTCAAATACTACTTGAGGGGCAATATTATTTTCTTCCCATTGTTTATAAGAACCTCGTTTACCTTTTGTCCTACCGAAAATCACCATAACATCAGGTGCTTGACGGGTTTTTACATTTCCCTCAACAGGATACCAAAGTAAATCACCTGCTATGAATATATCATTTTCTGAAGCAAATAATATTTCTAAATTTTCTTTAATTTTGACTATCCATTCATAATGTTCTGTATTATCAGCCATTGGATTTCCATCGCTATCAGGGTAGATGATTTCTGTTTGAGTTTCTGGTGTAAGTTGCTGTACCATATCTCTAGCTCCATTTTTAACTTGACAGTGGCACTGGTGAACCTATTGATAATTATATGTTAGTTGGGAATCACTTGTGAAAAACCAGATACCCGACTTCTTTGAGAAGTTGGGTATCTCAACAACAGGAAATATTTTACTTAAATCAAGCTGTAAATCAGGAAATCAATTGTAGTCATAAATCTTGCTCCTTGAGGAATTGCCATTACATATATTCTAAAATGTGCCAGGAATTGCTATGCTAAAACTATAATAACTATTAAGGAAACAATGCGATTGCCTACTCTTACCCCGACAATGACTGCTTTTCCCTTGGCTGCTGTAGTTGGTCAAGAAGCAATTAAGATAGCCTTGCTGTTAACAGCAGTTGATCCCGTTTTGGGGGGTGTGGTAATTGCGGGTCGTCGTGGTACGGCTAAATCTGTGATGGCGCGTGCCATTCACGCTTTATTACCACCTATTGAAGTTGTTAAAGGTTCTGTTAGCAACTGTGACCCCAACCACCCGGAAGAATGGGATGATAAACTTTTAGCGGAACAAAGACAGGAGATAGAAACGGAAATTATCCCTGCACCTTTTTTACAAATTCCTCTGGGGATTACGGAAGATCGGCTTTTAGGTTCTGTGGATGTGGAACAGTCGGTTAAACAAGGTGATACAATTTTTCAACCGGGGTTACTCGCTACAGCTAACCGAGGTGTGCTGTATGTGGATGAAATCAATTTATTAGATGACCAAATTAGTAACCAACTTTTATCTGTATTATCAGACGGACGTAACCAAATTGAACGGGAAGGGATAAGTTTTCAACATCCTTGCAAACCGTTGTTTATTGCCACTTATAATCCAGAAGAAGGGGCGTTAAGAGAGCATTTACTTGATAGAATAGCGATCGCCCTATCAGCAGATGGAGTTCTGGGTATAGATCAAAGAGTACAGGCAGTTGAACAAGCAATTTCTTATTCCAAGTCTCCCTCAGAATTTCTCCAGCAATACAGCGAAGATATAGACTCACTCAAAACCCAAATTATCCTGGCACGGGAATGGTTAAAAGAAGTCACCATTACCCAAGAACAAATTGCCTATCTCGTCAATGAAGCCATTCGCGGGGGTGTGGAAGGACACCGTGCAGAATTATTTGCGGTGCGTGTAGCCAAAGCCGCTGCGGCTCTAGAAGGACGGAACAGCGTCACCGCTGATGATTTGCGTCGCGCTGTGGAATTGGTGATAGTACCTAGAACTACAATAGTGCAGACACCGCCGCCGGATCAACCACCCCCACCTCCCCCACCACCACAAGAAAATCAAGACGAGTCGGAATCCGAAGAAGAACAAGAGGAAGAACAGGAAGAGGAAAAAGAAGAAGAACAAGAACAGCAAGAACCCCCAGACATTCCCGAAGAATTTATCTTTGATCCAGAAGGGGTAATTCTTGACCCAGAAGTGCTTTATTTTACCCAAATGGCACAACGGCAAGGTAAATCTGGAAGTCGCAGTATTATCTTCTCTGACGACCGGGGACGGTACATCAAGCCGATGATTCCCAAAGGTAAAGCTAGAAGAATAGCCGTAGATGCCACGTTGCGAGCCGCAGCCCCGTATCAAAAATCACGTCGTGCCAGACAACCAGATAAAAAGGTAATTGTTGAACAGGGAGATATCCGTTCTAAGCGGTTGGTGAGAAAAGCCGGTGCTTTAGTGGTATTTGTTGTAGATGCTTCTGGTTCAATGGCTTTAAATCGGATGCAATCTGCTAAAGGTGCGGTGATGCAGCTTTTAACAGAAGCCTATCAAAATCGTGACCAAGTATCTTTAATCCCCTTTCGAGGAGAACAAGCAGAAGTATTGTTACCTCCTACCCGTTCCATTGCTTTAGCCAAAAATCGCTTAGAAAGATTACCCTGTGGTGGTGGTTCACCCCTCGCACATGGGTTAACTCAAGCCGTGCGTGTCGGTGTAAATGCCCAAATGGGTGGGGATATCGGTCAAGTTGTGATTGTGGCAATTACTGACGGTCGCGGTAATATTCCTTTGGCTCGTTCTTTAGGAGAACCCATAGAACCAGGTGAAAAGCCCGATATCAAAGCCGAATTATTAGAGATTGCGGGCAGAATTCGGGCTTCAGGGATGCAATTGTTGGTAATTGATACTGAGAGTAAGTTTGTTTCTACTGGCTTTGCAAAGGAATTGTCAAAAACAGCCGGAGGTAAATATTATCACCTACCGAAAGCCACCGATAAAGCTATTGCGGCTATGACCAGGGGAGCGATCGCAGACATGAAAGCAAAGTAAGGTGTTTTGGGATTGACAACTACAAAATATCCCCATAAATGTAGGGGTTTAGCAGTGCTAAACCCTTACCCACTGGCCACACCACTAAGAAATTAGATCATTTATTTTGTAGATAATTAATTTATGACTCATACTAAAATAGTAACAATGGAGTTTAAACCCATGACACAAACAACCCCAAAAACAGCAAGAAGAAGAGGAAGGATTTTCCCTGAACTGACTTTATCACCAGAAGAATTAGCTAGACGGAAAGCAGAAGATGAACAATTTTATCAACGTTGTTGGACAATTTTTCAAAAATTGCTTCCTGAGTTTATAAAAGATCATTATGGTTGGTATATTGCCATAGAACCCAATAGTGGTGATTATTTTATTGATCAAAATAAGGAAGTTGCTAGTAAGAAAGCAAGGGAGAAACATCCTAATGTGATACATTTTTTATTTGGCATCAATGAAACTGGAGTAACTGGGAGAATATGATAGAAGGTAATATTGGATAATCAAGAGTATGAAATTCCCGTTTATGTTGGAGATAAATTAACGGAAATTTTATTGGGTTCAGAGTGGTTGGAATTTTTGCCTTTGGTGGTGAATTTTCCAGATGGTATTTTGACATTGGGATGATTTTTTTGATAAAATTAAAATATTCGTAAACAGAAAAATAATGAATATTCAAATTCAACCAGAATTAGAGCAAATTATTGAATCACAAATTGCTACAGGTAGATATGCAAATCCTGAAGAAGTAATTAGTCAAGCGTTGAAATTGCTTTTGCAGTGGGAAAAAGGTTATCAGAATTGGGTTTCAGAAACACGGGAAAAGGTTGATGTTTCTATTGAACAATTAGATAGAGGGGAAGGTATTGATGGGGAAGTTGTGATTGAAAAATTGCGGGATAAGTTGCGTAAAGCCAGAGAGATACAAGGATGAAACAGCATATTATTTCTCCAGAAGCAAGTCGGGATTTATCAGAAATTATTGATTATTTTGTTTTCCAATAATCTTCTTTAATTCTTCCCAAGTAACCTGTAAATTGAAAATTTAAGTCTCAGTAATGACAACAAAATTTTTTAAATATTAATATTTTTAATTTCTTCCCAAGCATCATTAATTTTATCACGATTACGAACTATCTTTTCGGGTGTTGTATCTCTTCTAACTGCTTGCAACATAGTCAGACTTTCCTTAGCAAAGAATAACCATTGAGGCAAATTAATAGCTAAAGGATTACCAGCGTATGTAAAAATTTTTAGCGCATTGCCACTAGCTGATATTGCATGAGCTAAAAACAACATTTTATGAAGTTTTAGATTAGATTGAATTTGATACATTTCTCTATTTACAATAGAAGTATGCAAGGAGTATTGAAGTTGTTCTGCACTATCCAAACATGAAAGATAGTGATAAGCTCTGACAATTATTTCTATAACAGCTACAGGAACTGACATTGTAATAAAGTGTCTTAGATCATAACCATTTAAATACATCCATCTAGATATATCTGCTATGGTTTTTGTATCCGATCCATAAAAACCAAATTGTATAAGTTGGAGAAATGCCCATCCAGGAATAGGAACTCCCATTTTAGTAGACATATCAGATATAATATGACCCAACCAAATCAAAGGAGCAAAGGCTTTATCTTCCAATGACATATCAAATGTTTTCAAAATATGAAGATTCCCATTGATGTCGAAAGCAGTCATATTGCCATTGATAATGTCTAGCGTTCCAAATATCAGACCAAATAGCGGATCATGGCCAAGACTTAATAACCTATGAGTTTTGGGATTAAATCCTTTAATATTCGGATTAATACTTTGGTCATAAGAAACTTTACAAGTATCTTCACACCACTTTAAAAATGGATTTAATTCTCCTTCTTGATCAATACCTAAAGTTTTTAAGCATTGTGTAAAATTACTTCCTTCTTGTTTATATTTTCCTAGATAGTTGATATCTTTGGGAATTTTGACCACTAAAAAATCAAGAATAGTAGCAACTAAACCTGATATACCAACTATTGCATAATCTAAGTTAGATAATGGAGGCAAAAATTCTGGGTTTCTGAAAACCTCTTCTTTGACCCTATCCTCAATAATCAGAAAGTTGTTATTTAAGAAAATTTCATCTTCCCAAATTAGTTGCCTTTGTGATTTAGATGGTTGTAAATTAGTATCTAAGATATTCCTGATAATATCTTCTGAAACTCCAATATCTTTAGCTAGACTAATTACATCATTTTGTAATTGTGTCAATTTTTCTGTTTCCTGTTTCTGAGTCTGATTAATTGTGGCAAAAGAAAAATGAATATCTCTAACTCTTTGAGACATTTCCAAAAACTCATTATCCCAATTCAATATCCTAGACATAAAAAATTTCCTATTTATAGCAAGTCTTGGTTTCTCTTTAATGCGTTTTTTAAATACTCAATTGCTTTTTCCAGATTTTCTATTTTTTGCCTGTTTTGTTCCTTATTCAGAATTAAATCATCTTTTTGATCTTCAAGAGAGCGAATAGCTTGTCTTTGCTCCTTAATAATTTCTTGAGCTAAACGAATATCTTTTTGAATGAGGACAATTTCTTTCATTACAACTTCTAACTTAGCTGCTTGTGTTAAAGCAGCATCTGGCGATTGAGCAAACAAAGCACCAACACCAACACCCGCACCTGCACCAAGAATCGCACCACCACCAACAATGACTGCAAAACCACCCGCCATTCCCAAACCACCTGCTGCTATTGCACCTCCTCCAAGAGCGGCTAAAACAGCTGATACCGCTGCTGCACCAGATAACCCAGGCGCTAGTATAGGTGCTAATAAACCTGCGATTACTGGCGTGAAAAATGCTGCTGTGATGGCTAAAGCAACTGCACCCAAGACACCGATTAGCCAGGGATTTAAACCACCTTTAATTCCTTGAATCGCCTCATTATAGTTCGACTTAAAACGTGTAACAACATCTGAATCTAAATCTAGGCTTCTGGCAAAAAATCTTAATTTATGTGTAAGTTTGTATTCGTCAGATATTTTTAGATTTTTATATTTGTCATCATTTGTGTTACCAAGGTTATAATATGGCTTAAAAATAACTACCTCTAAGAACATTATATATAGAGTTAATTTATTTCCCACATCTGTCTTAATCGCTGTAATTAATTGTTTGAGTAATTCAAAATCTGTGATCAAATTAGAGGAAGAATGACTATGATTTTCTTGATTAATTTGTCCTTGTAAAAAAAGTTCAGTTGATTCTTTCCACTGATATAACCATTGCCTTGATAGCTAAACATGATTCTTGTTTGTTCCAGAGTTAAACCAAATTCTTTCATTGTCTTTTTCCTTAAAGTTGTACTACTGAATCTTAATTACAACAAATTCTAATTTTATTAAGCACATTTGCTTAAATTTGTTTATTTAATTTGGAAGTTTTATTACATTGAGACTAATTTATACAAATTATCCTCACTATGCAAACCCGCCTTTAACACATCTAAACCCGTCTGTGACGTGAGAGTATAACTAATTGCAGAACCCTTTTTAGTAACAGTAACAGCCCCCTGTGCTTCCAAATCCTCTAAAATACCCTGATAGTCAGCCTTATTCTTACCTTTGGAATCTATCCGCTTCGTCAATTTACCCTTAGCTACCTTCTGCTGACTTCCTCCCAAATCCCACAACGCAAGCAGCAAGCGAGTTTTAGCGTAACCCGTCTGTAAATCATTGATTTTTGGACTCATGATGATGTGTGATAAATAACTAAAATAATTATAATCGTGATTGTAATTTTTATTTTCTCAAAGCCAAATATCATTTATTTTCTCAATATTCTTGACAAATATCTCAATTTATCGGCATAAAAAGCAACGGAAAATTTACGTACCTTATACCACTACAGAAAAAAGATACATTTACAGAAGTTCTTATATATGTAGACTACACTCTTAATTCCTCTCCGTGCCTCTGCGTGGGAAAAATGGTTTCCGTTGATAAAATATTGGATTAGAAAATTGATTCGCTCCTAAATCCCACAACCCCAGCAACAAGCGTGTTTAAATTTGTATTAACTGGCTTTGTCAAATAATTATCAAAAACAGCCGGAGGTAAATATTATCACCTACCCAAAGCGACGGATAAAGCGATCGCCGCTATGACTAGAGGTGCTATAGCAGATATGAAATCAAAGTAATTCTTGTTTAGCCGTTACATCGTTTCATTTCGGGAAAGTGACGGTTTCAGGTTTATACAGCGGTTTCCGCTCTTATGAGGTACAAAGTTGAATCATGAAACTCTTGTAGTGCGGGCATCTTGCCCGCTAGATATATACCTCATAACACCGGGAAGTGCTGTATGGCTGATCCTATTAGTAAACCCTAAATATTGCAAGATAGTTCTTCCTTATCAATTTTATGATAACAAATTTTAAATCAAATGTCAACCCCCAAATCTCCTTTTTAACGATTTTTTCAGTATTTTTATTTGTGATAGTTAAATAAATTACATTTCAACTGCAATTATAGATAGGTTTGACTCGGTGACTCACCACAAGAATACTGAGATTTGGGTTAATTCCTCCCAGAAAAAGGTAAAAATAAAGAAAAGAATATTCACATAACCAATGCAGCTTTTCGCGCAAATCAACTTTACCGTTCCCTTATTGGCAACAGCCACAGAAACCGCAGACAGTTCCATGGTATTAGCCGCTGTGCTGCTGAGTTTAGTAGTAATTTATTTTGCCAGCAAAGTTGGTGGTGAATTATGCAACAAAATCGGCTTACCAGCGGTTTTAGGTGAACTTGTCGGTGGTGTAATTATCGGTGTCTCCGTACTCCATTTATTGATATTTCCAGAAGGTGGTACAGACGCTTCTAATTCTTTAATTATGACCTTCTTGCAAATAACCGCCGGGTTAACCCCAGAAGCCACACCCCAGGTGTTTGCAGCCCAGTCAGAAGTGATTTCAGTTTTATCAGAACTGGGTGTAATTATCCTTCTGTTTGAAATTGGCTTAGAATCCAACCTCAAAGACCTCATGTCCGTTGGTATTCAAGCCGTCGTAGTGGCCACGGTGGGGGTAGTAGTCCCCTTTGCGGCTGGAACTGTGGGATTAATGACCATCTTTGGGATTAGTGCGATTCCGGCAATTTTCGCCGGTGCAGCTTTGACAGCCACGAGTATTGGGATTACCTCCAAAGTGCTTTCCGAATTAGGGCGGTTGAATTCTAAAGAAGGGCAGATTATTCTGGGTGCAGCCGTCATTGATGACGTATTGGGAATTATCGTTCTGGCGGTAGTTGCCAGTTTAGCCAAAGATGGTGTAGTTGATGTGGGTAACGTCGTTTATCTGATCATTAGTGCCAGTGCTTTTTTGATTGGGGCGATAGTTTTCGGTAATGTCTTTAATAAATCATTTGTAGCGATCGCCGATCAACTCCAAACCAGAGGGGAATTAGTCATCCCCGCGATCATTTTCGCCTTCATGATGGCTTACCTAGCCTCCATCATCCATTTAGAAGCAATTCTTGGGGCTTTTGCCGCCGGGTTAGTTCTCGAAGAAACCGACAAACGCAAAGAACTACAAAAGCAAGTTATTCCCATTGCTGATATCCTCGTTCCAGTTTTCTTCGTCACAGTTGGCGCAAAAACTGATTTGGGAGTTTTAAATCCAGCCATTCCCACCAATCGGGAAGGCTTAATCATGGCAACTTTCCTGATTACAGTTGCCATCATCGGTAAAGTATTTACAGGCTTGACAGTATTTGGTCAACCGGGAATTAACCGCTTGGCCATTGGTGTGGGGATGATTCCCAGAGGTGAAGTAGGCTTAGTATTTGCTGGTGTAGGTGCAGCTAGTGGTGTTCTCTCAAAACCACTAGGAGCAGCAATTATTATGATGGTTATTACTACCACATTTATCGCTCCTCCTCTGTTAAGATTTGTATTTCCAGAATCAAACACCGCAGCGAATTCAGACAGTAACTCTGGAAAATCATTAGCAGTAGAAACACCACAGCCTCTCCTAACGACAAAAGATGATTAGTCATGTAGATATCACCACAAATTCCCAGTAAACCTCACAGAACATAGTTAAAAATTTTATCTGCTGTGATTTCTACATTCATCGCTAAGGAGGTTAGAGGGTTAGAGGAAACTTCTCTTTTCTAATCTCCGTCCTCTATGATATTGACCGGGAATTTTAGATTTTAGATTTAGATTTTAGATTAAAAAATTTGGTACAGCCCCCGTCCTTCAGGACAGAAAAATACTCGCTGTGCTGCGTACGCTTCGCTAACGTAAATCCAAAATTAAGTGACTCCTGCTATATAAATTTTTCTTTGTTTCCCCATGTTTAGTAACCTTGATAATGTTTTGCATTTCCATTTTTTTCAGGACATTTTTTATACATTAAAGAATTTTTTAGTAATTCAGGAGGATCACCCGCCAATTTATGTCAGTAATTGACAGTGGTGGGTATTTTTTATATGTATCTAGACAAGCGCATATTTCATCATTAATTATTAATTTATCCCAAGGTAAAAAACGGAAATAGCGTGACAATTTACCAAAATCTTGAGATATTAACTAATTTGATAGTTAATAATTCTATAAATGTAAATCAGGAGAAAAAACTGTGAAATCACACTGGTTATTACCCGGTACTGTTGGGACTATACTCATGCTATCGTCGCCGACAATAGCCGCAAACTTGGAATCTTGGCGATTTGATAGCAATCTAAACCGACTAGAAATTAATACAAGTGGTGGGGTACAGCCAGAAGCACAATTGGTTTTTAACCCTACTCGGTTAGTTATTGATTTACGGGGTGTGAAATTGGGACGTTCCCAGTCAACTCAAAAAATCGGAGGGGGAATTCGGGAAATTCGCATTGGTCAGTTTGACGAACAAACAACACGGATAGTTTTAGAATTAAATCCTGGTTATACCCTAGATCCTAAACAAGTGAAATTTGTCGGTAAAAGTGCTAATCGCTGGACTGTACAATTACCCAAACTAGAAAATGAATCAGGATCATCTTCCACTAACAATACCACGAACAATAATTACAATGTAGTTGACATAAACTCCCAGCCGAAACCTGAGTTTTCACCCATTGCGAGTAGTCATAGGGGAGCAATTCAGCTAGAAAACCTCCAAATTACTGGTGATGGCTTTTTTATTCGTACTAATGGCGGTAATCCTCAAACTAGAATCATTAGAAGCCGTGATCAAACTACTATATTTCTCGATATTCTTGATGCAACTTTATCACCAAATTTAACTCAAAGAAATTTAGCAGTTAATAAGCATGGTGTAGGCCGCATTGAATTGACTCAATTACAAACAAAACCAACATCTGTCCGCATGACGTTGAAAGTAGATAAAAATAGCCCTAACTGGGGAGTAAGTTCCAGTAAAAGCGGTTTAGTCCTACTTCCTTCCCGACAGATTATTAGCTCCCCTGAAAATGAGAATTTTCCGCCAACTAAAGCTAATAACGATTCAACGGCGACAATTCAATCTATAGAACTCGCTGATAATGGCACGCAATTACTAATTAGAGCTGATCAAGCCATATCTGCTACCAGTGGTTGGGATAGAAACTCTGGTTTATTTCGCATTACCATTCCTAATGCTAAATTAGCCAATCAAGTCAAAGGCCCGACTTTTGATAGGAATAGTCCTATTCTGAAACTGCGTCTGCAACCCCAACCGCCAAACACTGTAATTATTTTAATTCAACCAGCATCAGGTGTTAGCTTGGGCGCACTCTCCCCAGAGGGAGACAAACTTTTGACGCTAAAACTGCAACGATATCGTCAGATTAAACCACCGATGAATTTACCACCCTTATCACCACCAAAGCCGGAAATACCTGGACAAAATCCACCTCAACCACAAATTAGGCCACGGCGCTCAGTTCCCAAAGGAAAATTAGTAGTTATAATTGACCCCGGACATGGTGGTAAAGATTCAGGCGCAATTGGTATTGGTGGAGTGTTGGAAAAGGATATTATTTTACCTATTGGAAAAAGGATTGCCGAAGTTTTGGAACGAAATGGTATTCAAGTAATTATGACGAGAGACTCTGATTATTTCGTAACTCTACCAGGACGAGTGGTAATGGCAGAACGGGCTAAAGCTGATGTATTTGTCAGTGTTCACGCTAATTCAGCAGGTGCAAATCGCCCAGAAGTGAACGGTTTAGAGACGTATCATTACGACAGTGGTTTAACACTAGCTCGGATTGTCCATAGTAAAATTTTGCAAAGTCTCAATGTGAGAGATAGGAGCGTGAGGAAAGCTAGATTTTATGTTCTTCGCAAAAACTCTATGCCGGCAATTTTAGTAGAAACGGGTTTCTTAACTGGTAGAGAAGATGTTGCCAAACTCACGAGTTCAGCTTATCAAAATCAAATGGCAGATGCGATCGCCCAAGGTATTATTCAGTATTTAAATTCCAGATAAATAGTAACTTTTAACACTATACCCCATGACCAATGCTAGAAAAATAAATTTGCTGACAACATAGCAAAACTAAGATAATATGCTAAAATTCTACGCCATTAGCCCTGTCTTACTACCAACACAACAATCTTGTACTTGAGTAAAGTTAAAGTTGAGGCGGTGATGGTGTGAAGATTAGCCAATATGTTGAGATATTGACAAATCCCATGAATGCGAATCAGGAGAAAGGATTGTGAAACTACATTGGTTAATACCTAGCACTTTTGGAACAGTCTTCATGCTATCTTCGCCTGCGTTTGCAGCGAAATTAGAATCTTGGCGGTTTGATCCTAATCATAATCGTCTGGAAATTAATACATCCAGTGCTGTCCAACCCCAAGCCCAACTTATTTTTAACCCCACTCGCTTGGTAATTGACTTACCAGGAACTGAATTAGATAGTTCAAAAACCCAACAGATTGGTGGCAAAATTAGCGCTATCCGCATTGGGCAATTTGACGAAAAAACAACACGCTTTGTCATAGAACTTGCTCGTGGTTACACCTTCAACCCTCAGCAAGTCAAATTTGTTAACAGTAATGGGAAACGCTGGATAGTAGAATTACCACAGCCGGAAGTTGCTTCTGGGGAAACAGGAGAACCATCAATCCCCCCAACTTCAGATCAATCATCGGAAACAACACCATCCTCCAGAAATATTTACAACGTAGTCACAGCAAATCGGATTACCCCATCTAAGCGAGAAATATCAGCGCCAGGAGTAGTGCAAATTGATAAATTGCGGATGACAGGTGATGGATTTTTCATTAGTACCAGTGGTGGAAATCCTCAACTGCAAGTTAATCGTAGTCAAGATAATCGCTCTGTCAACATTGATATTATTGGTGCAGCTTTATCAGCAAATCTGAGACAAAGGGATCTGTTAATTAATCGCTATGGTGTCCGTCGCATTCAATTTAGCCAATTACCCAGTAGTCCATCTGCTGTTCGCATGACCTTACAGTTAGATAGCCCTAGCAGCAATTGGCAAGCATTAGCTAGTGGTAACAGCGGTTTTGTCGTCATACCGGATCGTTTGGCGAAATTATCTGGTGATGATTCCTCCGGAGCGCCTCGCTATCAATCCTCAGCACCATCAGTTAGTGACTCTCCAGCAATTATTGAATCTGTAGAACTAGGTGCAAATGGCACACAATTATTAATTCGAGCAGATCAAGCTATATCTGCTACCAGCGGTTGGGATAGAAACTCAGGTCTATTTCGCATCACCATTCCCAATGCTAAGTTGGCTAATCAAGTCCAAGGTCCTACTTTTAATACCAATAGCCCTATTCTGAAAGTCCGTCTCCAACCCCAAGCACCTAATACAGTAGTTGTGCTTGTCCAACCTGCATCCGGTGTTAATTTTGGGGGACTCAATCAAGTCACCTCTCGGTTGTTAGCATTACAGTTGCAAACTACCCTCCGCGCTCAACGCCCTGGGATTATTCCTCCTATTCCCCCGATACCACGACTAGACCCTCCAAGTTTTAGTACAGACCCTCCACAAACAAGACCCCAGCCCCGGCTACCTGTCCCTAGAGGGAAAGTTTTAGTTGTTCTTGATCCTGGACATGGCGGTAAAGATTCCGGCGCTCCTGGACTGGGTGGTTTGCTAGAAAAGGATGTGGTTCTGCCTATTAGTACAAAAGTAGCCAGAATTTTAGAGCAAAATGGTGTGCAAGTTGTACTCACGCGAGATGCTGACTTTTTTGTGGAACTCCAAGGACGGGTGGATATAGCCAAGCGTGTCAATGCGACTTTGTTTGTCAGTATTCACGCTAATTCTGTGGATAATCGCCCTGATGTCAATGGGTTAGAAGTCTATTATTACGATAGTGGTTATGGTTTAGCAGAAACAGTTCGGCAGACTATTCTCCAAAATATTAGTACCCTGAATAATCGCGGCACTCGGAAAGCTAGATTTTATGTGCTGAGAAAAAATTCTATGCCTGCTATTTTAGTGGAAACTGGCTATATGACCGGTCGAGAAGATAATCCCCGCTTAGGATCATCAGAGTACCAAAGTCGTATGGCTGAGGGCATCGCTCGTGGTGTGCTGAATTATTTAAAACAAAGATAATATAGCAGGAGTCAGGAGTCAGGAGTCAGGAGGAAGAAGAAAATTATCCCAATTCCTAATTCCCTCCTATAGTTAACATCTCAAAATCTAAATTAATATTTGCTGTGTATTCATCTTCTATTTTTGATCCTCATTTTGATAATTTTTCCCCTCAAGAACCTCAACGCGCTCCGATTGGGGTATTTGACAGTGGTGTTGGTGGACTAACCGTACTGCGACAAATTTATCAACAACTTCCCAATGAATCAATTATTTATGTGGGGGACACAGCCCGCCTTCCCTATGGTATTCGTTCCCAAACGGAAATTCTACAATTTGTCCGAGAAATCCTCCATTGGATGCAGCAGCAACGGGTGAAAATGGCAATTATGGCTTGTAATACCAGTTCGGCTCTGGCATTAGATATAGTCCGTCAAGAATTTAATTTCCCCATTTTAGGCGTGATTCTACCAGGGGCAAAGGCAGCAGTCCAACAAGGACAGCGCATTGGTGTGATTGCTACACCAGCTACGGCTCAAAGCAATGCCTACCGCCAAGCTATTTTAGAAATTCAACCCAATGTTCAAGTTTGGCAGGTCAGTTGTCCCGAATTTGTGCCACTAATTGAACAAAATCGCATCCATGACCCTTATACTACTGAAATTGCCAAAACTTATCTAGAACCTTTGCTAAAACAAGAAATAGATACTTTAGTTTATGGTTGTACCCATTATCCCCATTTATCACCAGTTTTGCGATCGCTCTTGCCCTCTCAAGTCAAGCTAATTGACCCAGCCGTTCATGTCGTCGCTGCTTGCTCTCAAGAATTAGATATACTAGGGATTAAGAATATTCATCCACCCATGCCCACCCGCTTCGCTGTCAGCGGTTGTCCTCAGCAATTTACTCAATCTGGTTTGCAGTGGTTGGGCTACACCCCCATGGTAGAACAAGTCTGTTTTGCTGATACTGTCCTCTCTTAAAGTCCAAAAGTAGGGGCGCAGGGCCTGCGCCCATAAGTCTACTAGACCCTTTCATTGACTATTGACAACTTCAGTCACATTTGCAGTTAACCCTCTCTGCTGCTTATACTTATCCTGAACAGCATTAGAAACGCTTTGAGGAACATTTTTTTTGCCTGTTCGCTTTGCTAATGCTAATAATAAGTACACACTAAATAAGTATCCAGCAGCTAAAATAAATATCATCATAGGCATATTTCCGTAAATCATTGTTCCACCATCTTTGATTACTAAGGAATATAAAATTGCATACAAAACTAGCAGGACTCCAGTTAATCAAGCACACCCTTGATAGCTGTAGTTAGCTATAGCAAACTAGCCAGTAGAAAATACATTTTCTCTGGTCAGTCAACTTATTTTCTTTAATATCAACTTTCCCAGGCCATACATCCGACAGCAGTAAAATTGCTAAACAGCAAATTATAACTGCGCTCGTCAGCAGTCTACCTAGCCTGTGTTATGACCTCACACCAATTTAAATAGATGTACGCTAATACTCAACGTGCGCTGAATACGTTGAGTTAGTCCATAACTGGAAAAGCATAATTCAACTCAAAAGGCATGGTTGTCGCAGAGAATTTAGGAATAATTTCCATCTTCACTTTGGCGACGAGTTATTTTAGACTCACGACACTATTGCGTAAAATCACCAAATGACGGTTTTACTTTGGAAGTGAATAATCTGAAAAATTTAATATCTCTACGTATTAGCCTAGCACAACCATCTTGAATTTGAAGCTAATTTCTAGACTAAATTTTAATTTTTTTTACTCCTGATAACCAGCTTTAGTTTATCGGCACTACGTGTTAATTTATTAACATTTTGCCTTTGCTAATTACGCAGTTTTCGATGGAGTTGGCAGAAATAACCCTGAAAAGAATATTCATCTTAACATATTTATCATCTAATGTATGAATAACTTAATGGATATTAAAAATCAGATTGCTGAAGGAAAACTTTGCGCTGACACTGGGTTATCTTAAAATTAAAGGATATGTAAACTTTCGTAACCTAAGCCAGAGTCCGCCCATCCATGACCCCAGCCACCTCCCTGTTTACCCCTGTGGAAGCAGACCTGCAAATACTAGCAGATAACCTTAAACAGCTAGTTGGAAATCGCCACCCCATTCTTTATGCCGCAGCCGAACACTTATTCGGTGCTGGGGGAAAGCGCATCAGACCCGCGATTGTGCTGCTAATATCGCGGGCGACCATGTTAGAAGAAGACATTACAGCGCGTCACAGAAGATTGGCAGAAATTACAGAAATGATTCATACAGCCAGTTTGGTACATGATGATGTGGTAGATGAATCAAATGTCCGGCGTGGTGTACCGACCGTACATAGTTTGTTTGGTAATCGTATAGCTGTGCTGGCGGGGGATTTCCTCTTTGCTCAATCGTCTTGGTATTTAGCGAATCTAAATAATTTGGATGTTGTCAAATTGCTTTCCCAAGTCATTATGGATTTAGCAACTGGAGAAATCCAGCAAGGGCTAAATCGTTTTGATGCTAGTCTTTCCACGGAAACCTACCTGCAAAAGAGCTATTACAAAACAGCGTCATTAATTGCCAACAGTTCTCAAGCTGCTGGATTAATTAGTGAAACATCCCTAGAAACTGCCGAACACTTGTACAGTTATGGTCGCCATCTGGGTCTTGCCTTCCAGATAGTAGATGATATTCTAGATTTCACTAGTTCCACAGACACCCTGGGTAAACCAGCGGGTTCTGATCTCAAAAGTGGCAACCTCACAGCGCCAGCTTTATATGCCTTAGAAGAAAAACCCGAGTTGTTCGTCTTGATTGCCCGAGAATTTGCCCAAGAAGGGGATTTAGAGAAGGCATTGGCATTAATTCATGATAGTCGAGGTATCCAGCGAGCTAGAGAATTAGCGGCTCACCATGCTAAATTAGCCACCGAGCATATCGGTATTTTAGAACCATCAGCATCACGGGAAGCCCTGATGAATTTGACTGACTATGTACTCAGTCGGCTCTACTAAGAAAAATTAGAGCGATTTCAGATTTGGGATTTAGGAGATTTAACAAGCTATCAGCATTCAGCGAGTACGTTAATTCTGGGTTTAAATGTTTTTGTCAACAACCCGCTGACGGCTGAACGCTGACGGCTCTTTTAACATCCAAAATTCCAAATTTGTTCAGGCAATATTGGGAGGAACTGTGTTTGCGCCTCTAGATTTTTGTAATTCTTGCTGAATCAGCCTTTCTAGCTCAGAACGCCGCACTTCTACAGTATTGGTGATACTTCCTGGTGTTTCGATAAAAACTATGCTGTGTACTGATTTGAGGGCTACTAGTTGGAACAAAATGTGGGTGACATACATGGGGGTTAAGAGCAAGTGAGGGTCACGCCCAGCATCTAGGATTAGGGAAATATCCTGTATGGTAGGGAAAGCGTAAATAACTTGCTTTTTTATTCCTGGATTTGCGCGGTTGCTCAATGTAGTTAAAACCCAATCCTTCTCAGAATTTTGGAGAATAAAATATTGGTAGTGGTGTAACTTTTGGGCAATAGCGATTAATACAGGAGCGATTGATACCATAATTTGTGGTGTCATACCATCCTGGGGTGCATTGTCTATCAGCAATTGAATTTGTGCTTCTAAATCCATCATGAGTTGTAAATGAATGTTGGGTAATGGCTAAAACATGAAAGAGAAAATATCCCACACAATTGGGATTCACAAATTCAAGATTTTTGGGTAGCCACATCCTCAATGTAAATTGATTTGCGTTTGGCTTCCAGACAAAAACTATGAAGCTATTATCCAAATTCTGACAAGTCTTGTCCAAAGTATGTTAGGGTCTTTTTGAGAACTGGGACTATGAATTCAACCGCAATCGCAACTATTCAGGGGAAAATTTCTATCAGCGTGGAGGTCATCTTTCAATTCCTATTTAGGGAACTTCAACAGTCAACTAAGGCTTCGGAGCAAAATTGTCACGATGTATCTGTGAGAATTACCAACGAAGTCCTGCGGATTTGTAATGAAAGCAAACGCATTCAAACTTCCGGGTCTGTAGAAAGTTCAGCCATGAGCCTAGCTAAACATCGGTTACAACAGTGTTTCCGATACTATCAGTTAGGTTCAAGTCGTGGACGGGTTGAACTACACAGCACATTGAGTGCTATTGTTTACCGTTATATTAATCCTCCTCATAAGCAATTAAGCTATCAAGGGCGGTTGACAATCATTGAAGATTTTCTCCAGAGTTTTTATCTGGAGGCTTTAAATGCTTTTAGAAGGGAGAACCAATTAGGTCCGACCTATCGCCCCCAGACTCTATTGGAATTGGGAGAATACATGGCATTTACCGAGCGATATGGTAAACGTCGGATTCCCCTCCCAGGTAGGCAGCAACAGCTAATTATTCTGCGAGCGCAAACTTTCTCAAAACAGCAGCCGCCAGAAACAACGGTAGATATAGAACAGGCATCTGAAAGTGGTAGCGGTGAGTATGACGGTTCTTGGGAAGAGCCAGCTATCCATCAATTGCGCTCGGCTATGGCAACGCAGACGCAGCCAGAACCAGAAGAAGATACTCTGCGCTCGGTGGTGATTACCGAATTAATTGGCTATTTAGAAGAAAAAGAACAATCTGACTGTGCTGATTACTTTGCTCTTCGTCTTCAGGATTTATCAGCACCAGAAATAGAGTCAATTTTGGGTTTAACATCTCGGCAGCGTGATTACTTACAGCAACGGTTTAAATATCATTTAATTAGGTTTGCTCTGTTACATCGCTGGGAATTGGTACATGAGTGGTTAGAAGTTTCTTTACCTACTAATTTAGGTTTAACTCCTGTTCAATGGGAAACTTATATAGCCCAGCTAGATGATAAACAAAAGTCTATCTTAGATTTAAAACAGCAAGGAAAACCCGACGAGCAAATAGCCAAGACTGTAGGCTTGTCCATGGCACAATTACAGAAACGCTGGTTTAAGATTCTCGAACAAGCTTGGGAAATTCGGAATTCCTTAGTATCCGGATCTAGTGCATCTACCCATGAATGGTGACTTGTGAATCCTCACAATATTATCAACTGGCTTGGGTATTGAAAAATTACAACTTCAACACTTAAGTGTATAGCTTGTTAGAATGTGAGGAAATTGATGGGGTAGACATTCATCTCAAGAAGGTAGCCAAGTAATTGGTGAACTAAACTTGAAAAGAAAAGCCCCAAACCTTTCAATTGGGAGAAATTCCTACTGTGCAAGAACGTTTTCAAGCTATTCTTAAGCGTCGTTTACAAGACCAAATAGAAAAAAATCCACCTTTGTTCCCCTGGGAAACACAATCAGTAGAGTATCCTGACTGTGTAGAAGAACAATCACTAGGATTAGTTCCTGTATGGGGGTGGACAGTCCATCAGTCTAAGCTAAATTTGCCGATTCCACTGCCGGAAAAAGTTTTCTGGCAATTGTTAGAAAAATGTCAGGTGTTATTGACATCTTCCGTACCTTTAGGAGCTAAATTAGTTCAGGTGGTCGAAAGTATGTTCCCCACGGATGCTCAGGCCATCAATGATTTGGCTGGGTTAGTCCTCAGAAGCTCTTATCGTTCGGCAGATACTTTGACAGCTACACCTGATATTGAGAGCGATTATTTTGATTTGCTACCACGTCAGCAAATGGCCTTGTCGTTAATGGCAGCCAAGCAACTGCTAGAAAATTTAACTTTACCGATTTCATCTACTCAACCACTGATAGAAAGACAATGGCTAACTACTGTGGGAACGCTGAGTATTCGAGTAGAATTACGGAATTTAGGTAAATTTATGAAGTTAACAGTTCAGGGGGAATTACCTACACCGGGAATTTTACAACTTTATGGTAATAATACTCAAGAAATGGTAAAATCTGAAACTTCAGAAATACCAGTTATAGAGTTACAAATTGATCAAACTCAGCCAACTTATACTTTAGCAATTGAGTTCCCCGAATTAGATCAACAGCCTTTATTATTAGCTATTCAGGTGAAAATCTAATTCAGAATTGCCATGTCTAGCAATTGGATGGGAGGAATGGCAACCGATGTATAATAATCTTGATTAGTTTCTGAGGTTTGAACCTTAATTCTCTTTGGAATCAACAATATTAAGGGCATCTCTAGAAACTTAGCTATGAGCCGGACACTTGTATTCTTAGTGAATCTAAAGCTAGGATAGGTGGAAGTTGAAGACAAGATTATAGTTTTTACCTAGCATTGTGTCCGCAGCGTCTACATCATAGCTTTTACCTAGCATTGTGTCCGCAGCGTCTACATCATAGCTTTGCTTGCTTAAAAATGTTTAATTTATCGAAGATCAATCGGTTTTGGCGTTTACCGGTAGGTAATCACTGGCCACAAACTAGAGAAAAATCACCTGTAAAAGAAGTGGAAGATTCAATTCCTTTCCGGGTGCTAGTGCTGTTTTTGGTAATTTTGGGGATTGTAGCCACGGATATTGCTAGTGAAACTCAATTTAGTCTGTGGACAATACCACTGACTATGGTGGGGACAGGGTGGAGTTACTACCGTCGGCGTAGTTCTAATATTCCTGTGCAGTTTTGTATTGCCATAGGAATGTTATTGGCTTTGGGGGCTTTTTTTGGCAAGTTCATTGGTAATTGGAATGACACCCGGCTGAGTTTGGCGGAGTTATTGATTCAATTGCAAGTGCTACACAGCTTTGATACTCCCCGACGCAAAGATTTAGGCTATTCGATTGTGATTGGGTTGATATTGGTGGGTGTGGCAGCGACATTGAGCCAAACTATGGTGTTTGCGCCTGTGCTACTATTATTTTTAGCGATCGCTCTCCCGACTTTAGTGCTAGATTACCGTTCCCGCTTAGGTTTTAAGCAATCAACTTCAGAACAATCTATCAGAAAGAATAATAATTATAATTATAATTTCAATTTTAAATTTCTAATTTTAAATTTTTTGTTGATTGTGGCTTTAGGGTTGGGGATTTTTGCAATTTTACCCCGGTTTCCTGGTTATCAACTGCGGTCTTTTCCTGTGAGTGCGCCAATTAAAACCCCAGAAAATTTTACAGGGCGTAGTATTATTAACTCCGGTTATGTCCGTGAAGGCAAAGGCAAAGGCAATGGTAGCGGATCAGGAAATACTGGTGAACCGGGAAAAATAGATGATAATTTTTATTACGGTTTCAATAGTGAGATGAATCAAAACCTACGGGGAGAAATGAAACCCCAGGTGGTGATGCGTGTGCGATCGCAAGCAGAAGGTTTTTGGCGCGTCCTGGCTTTTGACCATTATACAGGTAAAGGCTGGAAGATTTCTCGCAATGATCAAGTTACTACCCTTAGACAATCATCTTGGACTTCCCGTATTTCTATTGATTCCCCACCCTTTGTTACTGCTACGAAAGAGGTAGTACAAACTTATAATTTGGTGTCTGAATTACCTAACCTGATTCCAGCAATGTCCTATCCTAAAGGTTTGTATTTTCCCACACCAGTAATAGCAGTTGATCAGGAAGATGGTTTACGTGCGCCAGTGCAGTTGTCAGAAGGGCTAACATATACTATAGTTTCAGACGTTCCCTACCGCGATCGCTCTTTATTGGGTAAAGCCTCAACTAAATATCCAGCCAATATTAAAGAGTATTACCTACAAATCCCCCCAGAAATTGCCGATAAAGTCCGAAAACGGACTGAAGAAATGCTGGCTAGTTATGATCAACAGCGAGTTTCCCGTTCTCCAGGGACTAAAAATCTAGATTCAGCTTACGAAAAAGCTCTTTACTTAGCCCAGTATGTTAAACAAAATTACTCCATACCGACAAATCCCTTAGACTTACCTTATTTTGGTGAAAAAGATGATTTAGTAGAAAGTTTCTTATTCAAAAATCAAGGCGGTTATCCAGACCATTTTTCGACTACGTTAACAGTGATGTTGCGTTCTATTGGCATTCCAGCGCGGTTAGTAGCGGGATTTGCTCCGGGGGAGTTTAATCCGTTCACAGGGATGTATGTTGTTCGTAATACTGATGCCTATGCGATGACAGAAGTTTATTTTCCTAAGTATGGCTGGTTTACTTTTGATCCAATTCCTGGCCATCCTTTGATTCCCCCTTCCATAGAAGAAGATCAGACTTTTAGTGTTTTGCGTCAATTTTGGAATTGGGTAGCTGGTTGGCTACCTTCACCAATTACAGCTATCTTAAATACTGTGTTTGGGATGATATTTAGCTGGTTATTCCAAGGGATAGCCTGGTTTTTGGCTTTATTTACTAAAGGTTGGTTGGGGGTATTAACCGGTTTAATCGTGGGGACAATCGCTGCTTTCTTAGGTTGGCTGGGTTGGGGACAATGGCGCAAATGGCTGAATATCCGGTGGTTAAAGAAATTACCCCCAATGGAAA
Source organism: uncultured cyanobacterium (assembly GCA_903848645.1). Lineage (GTDB taxonomy): Bacteria > Cyanobacteriota > Cyanobacteriia > Cyanobacteriales > Nostocaceae > Dolichospermum. The sequence goes on from CAINGU010000083.1 coordinate 141,344, forward strand.
GACTTTACCAACAAATGCTACAATGGACTGCTAATAAGGGTTTAGGTAAGCATCCCAGTCAAACACCTCTAGAATATGCCCAGTTTTCACACCAACACCATTCCCCAGAAATAGCTGAGGTGATAGATGAAATCTGTCATGCTTATGTGAGTTGGCGTTATGGTGGACATACTCCCAACTGGCAGCAGTTACAAAAAAGATGGCAAGCATTGAAAAAGAGGCAAGGGAGCAGGGAGCTCAAAGCTTGGGGAGAAGGAACAGAAAGGGGGATTCGACCCCACATTTACGAGAACCACTTAACTCTTATTGGGGGACGTAAGAACATGTTCCGCTCCGCAAACCGCTCTTGGTTGGGGTCACTTCCCCAAGCTTTGAGCCCCCTTCCCCCTGCCTCTTCGTTGACAAGGGGAAGAATTAAGAGACAGGGACAGATTCGCACTTCGTTGTCAAACAGGAGAGGGATTTTCAGCTACGTAGAGAGACAGTCTTGAAGGCCTTAAACCCCGCCACCGCCGCCCCAAATTTTTGCAAATGATGAAATATACCAACTCGCACCACACAACGCCATGCTGGGCTTTCTAGGTAGGGCAGGGTATAAATTAGAGTTACATTAGGGGCACTTTTGGGTGATGAAAAAGTGCGATCGCTCCACTTAAGGAAGAGAGATAAACATAGGCATTAAATCCCCTAAATTTATTTATGGGGATTTAATGCCTCCAGCATAGCTGCCTTCTGCCTTCTTAAGCCATCGCATTGAGTATCTGCACTTTGCATCGTGTCCCCTGAATGCACGTATCCCATCTGTACCCCTAATTGTTGCCTAAGTTCTGGAAAATACTCATCGCAATTGTAGCTATGACTAACCCCCATTAAATGAGAGGTAAATTGTGAAGATTGTGCAGGAAACCCCGAACCTACTAATACTCCGACTGCGACCAATTTTGCTCTGGATAATAGCAGGCATTTTTGTGCCAGTGGGACTTTTTGTACTCACAACCTTGGGAAAAGCAACTACCTTCACTTGTACCCGAACTGAGCCAACCAATTGTCAGCTAGTGGCATCAGGATTACTGGGATCGCAGTCGAAACAAATCCCGCTGAATATGTTGCAGGGCGCTAAAGTTGAAGAGGACAACAGTGATGATGGCAACACCTATCGAGTCATAATCCTCACTAGTAGTGGTGACATTCCTTTCACGTCTTACTTAAGTTATGGTGAGAGTGACAAGCAAGCAATTGCATCCCACATCAATCAATTTCTTAGAGATCCTAGACAGACTTCTTTAATACAAAAGCAAGATGACCGATTATTGATGTATTTATTTGGAGGTAGCTTTGTCATTGTTGGTTTCATTATGCTGATGGCTCCGGTTGTGACCTGCGTATTTGATAAAACTGTTGATACCCTGACTCTTAAGCGACAAGGTTTGTTGGGTACAAAAGTCATTGAGCATCGGCTCGACAAGATTAAATATGTCTAAGTGGAAGACAGTGATAGTGATCACAGTACCTACCGAGTTAGCATTGTGCTAGAGGGAGGCGATCGCCTCCCTCTAACTTCTTATTACAGTTCTGGTAGGACTGGCAAGCAAGAAACAGTATCGTATATCAAAAGTTTTCTCAATCTTGATAATTAAACTGCTTAAGCGCTCCTCATGCCACTTTTATGAAGTAGACAGATTAACAACTTATCCCTGATGTTCTTACAACCATCAAATGGTTATTTCAACTTTTAACAAGCTTCAGAGATTGATGTAGATATTTGCCCAAGCCAAGCGCCTACACTCAGGTCAACTAAGATACTTTTGGTTGCTGCCATAGGATGAGTTTCAATTGAGAGCAGTAGCAACGTCCTCAACAGAAACATAAAACCAAGCACGAATGCTAATCAATTAATTCAGCCAAAATCCACCTATTTTTCCACTCATTTGGATGCACCAAATGAGCGCGATGGCTACACCCGCGAATGGCATCGCACAAAAAAAATACCCCATAAATCATGGGGATTCATGAGGTACTCAATGTTTGTCACTCTAGATTCTACTCCCTGTCCAACACCCGGCGTTAGCAGCACAAGCGATCTTTGAAAACCTTTCTCCTACCTGATTTCAGTCCCCCAGAAATTATCATTCTCAAAAGAGAACTCGTTGCTCAAGTTATGAAACATATTTTGTCCGAACTTTGACAAGAGGGGGTGGGATTCAGACGCGGCAGTTCAACTCTTGGGTTCTTGGCAACTTTTGGTGATCTTGGCTGGGGGAAGGCAGAGGGCAGAGGGCAGAAGGCAGAAGAAAGAAAGGAATAAGTAGTAAGTTCAAGCTTTAAGTTTGTTTAAACTTGCAACTAATATACTTTGCATTTCCTCAACTTCATTTAATAAAGGAGTGAAAAGATTTTTCTCTGCTAAATCTACTTCGGGAGCAATGATTAATTGCGTATCTAATTCTCTCAAAGAACCTAAAGCAATATGTAAAAACTGTATGTATTCTGGCTTTGAACGCCTACCATAGCCTTCAGCAATGTTGGATGCTACAGATACAGAAGAACGCCGTATTTGACTGGTTAAACCATACAATTCTGACTGAGGAAATAGGCGGGTAAATTTATAACAATTGATAGCAAGTTGAACTGCCCTTTGCCAGATAAACTGATTTCTATAACTCATATAATCAAGTGTAA
>CAINGU010000084.1 GCA_903848645.1 uncultured cyanobacterium
AGTTAGAAGTGCCACTTGTGCTGCTTGTGCAGCCGCATCTAAACCGCCGCCAAGTTTATTTAGTAAATCAGCATTATTCCGTTTCATGGCATTATCACCACAACCACCTGGATTCATAGTTTCACAAGTACCAGCCGCCGCCGCATCTTTTAACTTTCCACTGATTCTAGGGTCGGTTAAAAATGAATTGATTGTCGCAGCCGCCGCCGTACCTGCTATCGCTGAACCATTGTTAGCAGGTAATTTGGCTAATATCTCATCTAATTTTCTGTTACCTTCAGCATTCATTCTATCAGCGTCTCCTAGCCGTCTTTTGATGTCATTAATATCGTTGGTGTTCTGATTCACCTTTGGAGTGAAATCTGACTGTGTAAATGATTTTGGGTTAGTATCAAAAATATTCCTAACTTTCTCCTCAATTTTTGGTGGTGCATAATTTTCAAAAACAGCAGTGACTACAGGTGGCACTTGAGTTGCTACTTGAGTTGATATTTGAGCAGGGATTTTACCCTCAACAGAATCAATTCTTCCTTTAATATTTGGGATATCAGACTCAACAGTTCCCAGCCTGCTTTTAATACTAGAAACTTCGCCGTCAATACCATCAATTCTTCTATTAGTATCAGTTACACGAGTTTCTACTGCTGATATTTTTGGTTTAATTGCAGAAACATCATTAATAGCTGAATCCGCTTTTTTGACAGCATCACTAGCTTTATTATTTGCATTATTTGCTTGACCTTTAGCTTCGGTAGCCTCTTGATAAGCAGCGTCCGCACGACCTAAAGCTTCGTCGGCTTTAAACTTTGCACTTTCAGCTAAACTATATCCTCTATCAGCTTTAGATTTAGCATCAATAGCTCTATCGTTAGCAGTCCCAGCTAAATCTAATCCTTGTTTAGCAACAGGTTCAACATTCTCAATTCTAGTCTGTAGCCGCTGCATTGCTGCTAACGCTCGTTCAGTTACATAGTCAATATCTTTTTTTAGTTCAGTTCTCAAACCCTCTATTGCGGACTGAACAGAGTCCTTGAATTTAAGTAATTCATTGTTAACAGATTGAGCAAACTCGTAAGCTTTTTCTGCTATTGGTCTAATTTCCTTGACTTCTGTTTTCGCACTTGTAGCATTATTATTAGCTTCATTGATTAATCGCCTCAATTCTGCTATTTCAGAATCATAATTCTTTGGTTGGACTTTGCTGAATTCAGACCTTATCCAATCCCATAATTTTATTAATTCTGCTTTTTCCCAGGCAACAAAATTATCATAAGCTGACTTTAAATTTTCTACTACTGCCTTTAGTAGCGATAGTCCTATTACTATTCCTTGCAATGTAATTAGAGCTAGGTTCAGGTCGTTATCTAACTTGTTTATCTTGGGTTCTACGAATGCTAATTTAGTCGTTACATAGCCCTCCATTTTATAATAAGCTTCATTGATTATTTGAGGTTTTTCATTTTTCAAAAGATAACTATCCAAAGATGACTTGAGTGCGTAATCATTAAATTTAGCTTCTAACGCATTGATTTGATTTTGCAACTTCTGACAACAGTCACACTTACCAGCGCAACTGATAGCTTGATTTAAGTCTTGAATTACACTGGAAGCCGACATTTATTTTAACCGCAATTTGTTGATTTTAATTTATTAGAAAGTCCCTCGATTTGCGCCCAATCTGAATTGCTAATACATTTACCGCTGCATCCGATACCGCAAGACACCTCGCAAGCTGATAACGTGGCATATATACCAGGTGTATTGTACACGGATTTTTTTATACAAGCCCCATTTATGCAATCATAAGGATCTTCGGGAGGGATATTAGGGCATTCATTACAATTGCCAAATGGACCGCGAGTATACGGGGCTTCTGGCGATCTAAGGTATGGGTACAGAATACCGGATGCAATTGTATTTCCGTATCCAGTTCCCCAAGCATTATTGCCATTAATAAAAAGTCTTACTCTTCCTGGTACATCACTGGCGGCTCTTAATTCTGCTGTATCCGCGCAAAAATAAGAAGTGTATGGCGGATAAGCAGCATCGCCAGTATTCGCGAAAAGGGTCCAGCATTTATTCATTTTAATAATCATTGGGAGAAAGTGTCGCGCCCGTGTCAATTTTGGCTAAATTAACTGTCATCTGGTCAACTCTGTAGCTGGTATTGCTAGTACCTCTAGTAACAAAACTTGCAAATCCTGTTGAAAAATAAATTGATTTATC
>CAINGU010000085.1 GCA_903848645.1 uncultured cyanobacterium
GGGGTACAGCCGGGATACCTGCAAAATGGGACACGATGCAAAGTTTTGTAAAGATGCTTGCAATAATACCAACTTTATGGTTACTTTTCAGACTAAACTCACTCTCATGACGCAGAGAATAGTGTCTTCTCTTCACCTACCAGCAAAAGCGTAATTATTTAGTGTAAAAACCCGCGCTTAATATCAAAATAATAATTTCAAAAGCATAGTAAAAAAAATTAACAAAATATAAACTCTTAGGCAATTAAATTAAACTATTTAGCGCCTGACGGGCAATTTCTTCCGCCCTAGCAGACGTAACTTTTTGGTAACGTAGAGTTGTTTGAATATTCTCATGCCCCATCAAAGCCCGCAATTCTTCAATCCCCATTAAACCAACACGCTCAGTAGCAAAAGTATGCCGTAAATCGTGGATTCTGACTCCAACAAGCTCTGGATATATACTTATTAATTGTCGCCAATATTCATGTACAGTCCGATAGCTAATTCTACTCACAACTTTAGTCACTGGCTGTTGTGCTGTGAATAGTGCATCTACAGTATTGTAACGCTCATATTTGAGGTATTTACTTAATGCAGATGCAGCCACATTACTAAAATAACAACAACGCTGCTTATTACCTTTACCAATTACTTGAAACTTAAATTTAGTTAAATCTGCATCATCTATATTTAACCCTAAAAGCTCCGATATACGGCAACCTGAGTGATGTAATAGATGCACTATCGCATTCATTCGTAAGTCAGAGCTAACAGCTTTATAGAGGAGATTTAATTGTGTAGACGTTAAATATCGGACTACAGAATCAGTTTTATGCTCTCCTTTGTCTGGATTTGGCTGACGTTGCTTTAAACCCCGAATAGGATTGAACTGAATATAACCTTCTTCCACAGCAAAATTAAACAAACTTTGGACTATTGCTTGGTACTTGCGATGAGTTATATAGTTACAATCCGATAAACCTTTTAAATACTCAATCAAAGTTTGCTTACCGATAATTTCTATCGCCCAACTTCCGTATTCCATAAGTATTGGTTTCAACGCCAATTCATAAGTACGCCTGGTACTTTTAGCTAAATCTGGACGTGACAAAAACTCAGTAATAACCGTGGCTAGAGTAACAGTCAAATTTTCTCCAAGTTATGTAATTTCTATTGAGACAAACCATCATTATTTAGTATATATTTTTAAGCATAATTTAGAATAATTATGATGATTCTTAATGAATACTTTGAAAACACCCATGCCAGAGGAAGCTCTGGGAGATTATATTAAGCGGTTGCGTGGGGAATTGAAAATGAGTCAGAATCAACTAGCTATTGCGGCTGGTATTCACCTCCATTCCTTGGGCAAAATAGAACGGGGAATCACCACGAGATTAAATCACAAAACTCGTCGGGGGTTAGCTAAAGCTTTATCTATTCCCAGCGAGTATTTAGAAGCAATTTGTAGCGGTGCAGAAATACAGCCAGCATTTACCAGTATTAAATTTTGTCCCCAATGTTGGACTCCAGGTACATCCACAGAACCAATTTGGCAGGATATCAGGTCATTACACTGCTTTATCTGCGGTTTTGAGCTTGTAGATCATTGTCTCAAATGCTCTAAGTCTGTAACAACTTTTCAGCACTGCTACTGCCCTTATTGCGGCTTTTATTACAAAAATACGACTGTTGAAATTGGTACTAATTCAATACCAATTAAAAGACAAAACTCTCAAACCAAGAAAAAGTGAGTCCATATATTTTATATATAGGACTTCTATTTGATTTTGTGAACAATTGAGAAAGTCCAAACTTTTTGTGATAGAAATTAAAACCTCAGTATTTTTAGTAAAATTCAAAATGGACAATCCATCAATACCAGAGTGACATCTATAGAACGTACCGCTTACCCCAGATTCAAACGCCAATTTACCACCAAAGAACTTACAGACATTTATACTCCAACTAAATTAGAAATTGCTTTCGCTTATGCCACAACTAAAGGTGAAAGTAATGTTTTGAATCTGCTCGTTATCTTAAAATCATTTCAAAGACTGGGTTATTTCCCGTCTCTGACAGATATTCCCCTAAAAATCATTAACCATATTCGCAGTCATTTAAAATTTGCTATTGATATTGGTTTAGGCTATGAAAATAACAAAACAATGTACCGACATCGGACAGCTATCCGCGAATATCTTCAAGTTAAATCTTTTAATCAAACGGCGTTACATTTAGCAATATCTGTGGTGAATGAATCAGCCCAAGTAATGGATAATCCTGCTGATTTAATGAATGTTGCTATTGCCGAATTAATTAAAAATAGATATGAGTTACCAGGATTTAATACCTTAAATAGATTAGTCCGTCGAGTCAGAAATCTAGTTAATCAAAATCTATTTAAGTTGGTACTTGGTCGCATCAGTATTGATTATCAACAACGGCTACTCGACCTTTTAGATAATCAACCAGTAGAATATAGAAGTCTTTATAATAATCTCAAACAACTTCCTAAACGCCCCACCCGTAATCACCTCAATGATTTAATTGTCCATTTAATCTGGCTTGATTCTTTGGGAGATATTAAACCGCTTTTGGCTGATATGACAGCAGCTAAGATTCAACACTTTGCTGCCGAAGCTAGAGTATTAGATGCCAGCGAAATCAAAGAGTTCAATTTACCAAAACGGATTACTTTAATATTATGCCTGATTTACTCTGCCAGCATCAGAACGCGAGATAACTTGGTGGAAATGTTTCTCAAAAAAATGCAGTTAATTCATAATCATGCCAAGAAAGAGTTAGAACTGATTAAACAAAGATATCAAGCAACAGTTGAGAAGCTTCTGGGGGTTTTCAGTAATGTTCTCCAAGTATTGGTTGATGAACCATCGGACGATAAATCTAATGAAGTTAATCAATCTAATGAAGTTAATCAATCTGATAAATTTGAGCAAGTTAATCGCCTACTTGCTCCTGAAGGTGGTGCTGAACAATTATTGAGTGAATGTGAGGCAATAAATGCTTATAAAGGCAATAATTATTTTCCTCTATTGTGGCGATTTTATAAAAGTCACCGCAGTAGCTTTTTCCGGTTGTTAGGTGCTTTGAAGTTTGCATCTACTACTAGCGAACAAGGTATATTTGAGGCATTAAATTTTATTCTAGAGAATCAGTCACGCCGTGGTGAATTCTTTAATCATACTATTGATTTAGATTTTGCTTCTCCCCAATGGCAGAAGCTTTTAGTTGTTGAACAAGGAAATAAAACTAAAATTGTGCGTCGCCATTTGGAAGTTTGTGTTTTTTCTTACTTAATGGCTGAATTGAGGTCAGGAGATATTTGTGTAAAGGGAAGTGAGAATTATGCAGATCATCGAGAACAGTTGTTGCCTTGGTCAGAATGTTTACCATTAATTGACCAGTATTGTGGGGATTTGGGTTTTGCTAATGATGCGGTTGGTTTTGTGGCACAACTCAAGTCTTTATTAACTGATACAGCTTTGCGGGTGGATACTGCTTATCCTGATAATCGTCAACTGGTGATTAATGATTTGGGTGAACCTGTATTAAAAAAGTATCCGCGTCATGATTTGAGTCCGTCAGCTAAGGCTTTACTTGATGCTGTAGAAGAACGGTTTCCGGAACGGAATTTGATTGATATTCTGCGGAATGTTGATTATTGGACTAATTTTACTCGCCATTTTGGACCAATGAGTGGAAGTGACCCTAAGTTAGAACGGGCAACGGAACGTTATCTTTTGACTAGTTTTACCTATGGTTGTAATTTGGGACTGACTCAGGCGGCTAGACATATGCGAGGTATTGTCACCTCTAAGGAAATATTGTTTGTGAATCGCCGTCATGTGAGTGTGGATAAACTGAATGCAGCTCTGGTAGATATTATTAACCGTTACAATGTTTTAAAATTGCCGGGGATTTGGGGTGATGGGACAACGGCGGCGGCAGATGGAACTAAGTACGAACTCTACGAGGAGAATCTGTTATCTGAGTATCATATCCGTTATGGTGGCTACGGAGGGATTGCTTACCACCATGTTTCTGATACCTATGTGGCGCTGTTTAGTCATTTTATTTCCTGTGGGACTTGGGAGGCTGTTTATATTATTGAGGGGTTGTTAAAAAATCGTTCTGATATTCAACCTCATACGATTCATGCAGATACTCAAGGACAATCAACGCCTGTGTTTGCGTTGTCATATATGTTGGGAATTAAGTTAATGCCCCGAATTCGCAATTGGCAGGATTTAAATTTCTTTCGTCCCAATAATGATACAGTTTACAAACATATTGATTCTTTGTTTAAGGATGCGATTGATTGGGTTAAGATAGAAAACCATTGGCAAGATATTTTACAGGTTGTCTTGTCAATTCAAACTGGTAAGATTTCGAGTGCGGTGTTGTTACGAAAGTTAGGAAATTATAGTCGTAAAAATAGGTTATACCAAGCTTTTCAGGAGTTGGGACGGGTGATTAGGACGGTCTTTTTGTTGCAATATATTTCAGATATGAAGTTACGACAACAGATTACTGCGGCTACGAATATTGTTGAGGCTTATAATGGTTTCTCGAAGTGGTTTTTCTTTGGTGGTTTTGGGGTAATTGCTAATAATGATCCCATTGAGCAGGAGAAGATTATTAAGTATAATGATTTGGTTGCTAATGCTGTTATTTTCCACAATGTTGTGGATTTAACTGATATTTTGCGGGATTTACTGAAGGCTGGTCACTTGATCAATCGTGAAGATGTGGCGGCGTTGAGTCCTTATATGACCAGTCATATTAAGCGTTTTGGCGATTATTTGATTGATATGGAGACTGTGCCGAATTTGTTGGATGATGATGGGATTTTAGTTTTGACTTGAGATGAGAGTGAAGGTACTCCTGGCAAGGGTTGTAGAGTTTTTATTTACAAAACTTTACAACGTGTCCCATTTTGCAGGTATCCCGGCTGTACCCC
>CAINGU010000086.1 GCA_903848645.1 uncultured cyanobacterium
CAACGACACCTATATCTTTAATAAAGGTTTTGGACAAGATACCATTTCTGATTATGACTACACCACTGGCAACATTGATACCATCCGTTTTGGTACTGGCATTAATCCCACAGATATTACCTTAACTAGAGATCAATCTAATCTTTATCTCAGTTTGAATAGTAGTACGGATAAAATCACTGTTCAGAATTGGGGTTATGGTACTGCTTACCAAATTGAAAAGGTCGAATTCGCTAACGGTACAAGTTGGGATTCAGCTAAGTTGCTAACTGCACCTTTTATGGGGACAGCTAGTGCTGATTATTTCTCTGGGACTGATGGAAATGATGTTTTTTACGGATTTGCAGGAGATGACAATATTTCTGGTAATGGTGGTAATGACACGATTAATGGTGGTTTAGGAAATGACACCTTAAATGGTGGTTATGGTAACGATATCTACATCTTTAATAAAGGTGATGGACAAGATACCATTTCCGATTACGACCCCACTTCTGGTAATACTGATACTATCCGTTTTGGCACAGACATCAATCCCACAGATATTACCTTAACTAGAGATCAATATAATTTATATCTCAGTTTGAATGGTAGTACGGATAAAATCACTGTTCAGAATTGGGGTTATGGTGCTGCTTACCAAATTGAAAAGGTGGAATTTGCTAATGGTACAAGTTGGGATTCAGCTAAGTTGCTAACTGCACCTTTTATGGGAACAGCCAATGCTGATTATTTCTCTGGGACTAGTGGAAATGACATCTTTTACGGAAATGCTGGAAATGACAATATTTCTGGTGGTAGTGCTAATGACACCATTGATGGTGGTTTAGGAAATGATTATTTATCTGGTGACGCAGGTAATGATATCCTCATCGGTGGAATCGGTAAAGATACTCTCGTTGGTGGTTTAGGAACTGACCGTTTTGATTATTACAACTTAACCGATTCTTTATTAAGTGGATTTGATATCATCACAGACTTCAACGCCACAACTGGTAATGATTTATTCCGTGTTTCCACCGCACGAGCCGGATTTGTGAATGTCGGAGCAGTAAATTCCCTAAATGCAGCAGATATAGGCGCAAAATTAACAGCCACAGCCTTTACGTCAAATTTCGCAGCCCAATTCAGCTTTGGACAAAAAACCTTTGTCGCAATTAATGATGCAACAGCAGGGTTTAATGCTTCCACTGATGCCATTATTGAAGTTACAGGATTAACAGGAACATTGAATGTCAATAATTTTGTGATTACTTAGAGGATAGTTCGCCAGTCAAATTCCCTACTGTTAATTAACTCTCTGCTCCCCCTGCTGCTCTTAAACGTGCCAAGCTATCAATAGCATCACCTAAAGCTGTAGTTAGACTTTTCCGGGTTTGAGCATGATTTTCTTGCTCAAGTTTCAAAGCTTGTAATAGACAATCACGTTCTTGAATCACTTCTAATAATTGGGTTTGTAACTCTTCTATAGAATTAAATTGGGCAATTTGTTGCTGAATAGCTTTAGTGGTATCACTGCCTGTTTCAGTATTGATACCTGAGAACTTTTGTACTTCGGTTTTTACAGATGCTATAGCTTCTTGGTGCATTTTCGCATCTGCACGCCGTTGTTCTGCTTCAGTATTATAAAGCTGTCGCCATTTTTGCGAACTTTCCCACGCTTCATCTCGTTCACGCTGAAATTGCGTCATCTGTTGTGTCAGAGACTGAATTTCAGCTAACCACTTTTGTGTTAAATGGGTGGATTTATCAATATTTTCAGTCATTATTTTAGTAAATAGCTTTGTTTTCTAGTTAAAAATCCTACCGTTTTTATTCTGCTCAGAAATAAGTATACAGGTATAATTACTATAATGAGTATAATTTTACAAAGGTTTGCCATCAAAATTTGCTCATTAGCTTTGGTAAAATACTAATTGCTAGTTTATAAGTATAAAATCTAGCATAATAACCATTATTTAAGCTAAAGATTAAAATGAAAAGCAAACGTCCCCCAGGTCTAGTAGCAATCGTCATTTATAAAGGCTTTGTTGCTTTATTACTGGCTGCAACATCTCTAGTTTTACTTTTAGCTTTGAAAAATCACGAAGCACTCGTAACGGCCTCCCAATCTTATGTTTTAGAAGGAAAACTAGAAATTATTGAATGGCTATTAGAAAAAGTGATCAATATCAAACCTTCAACTTTAAAATTTAGTGGTATAGCTGCCGGAATTTATGCTTTAGTAACCGCAATTGAATCTGTAGGTTTATGGTATGAAAAAACCTGGGCAAAGATATTAGTTATTGGATTAGTTGGGATTAGTATCCCTCCCGAAATATTTGAGTTAATTAAAGGTTTAACAATTTTAAAACTTTTAGTATTTATAGCTAACATAGCTGTATTATGGTACTTAATTAGACATTTTTCTAAACATTAATCCGGCAAAAATGCTGTAAATAATCCATCCCTGATTTAAACAAGTTAGTAAGCTGAGTTATCATTAAAATTAGGGTACTGAAAATCATGCTTCAGCCTCGTTTTATTCGCTTTTTTCGTCATTTGAAATGGCGGACACTCAAAAAAACTTTTGCGAGGACAATCGACACAAGACTTTTAGGATTAGCTGCTGAAATAGCCTTTAATGCTATGTTATCGTTATTTCCGGCAATTCTAGCCTTGTTAACAGCAATTGGTTTATTTGCAGCATCTTTACGAAATACATTTATTCAACTAGCAACAGAACTGAGTAAAATTATCCCCCAAGATGCTTGGATATTAATCCGTGATTTTGCTACCCATGAAATTGCCAACTCTAAAAATAGTAGTTTATTCTCTTTGAGTTTTGTCCTTGCCCTTTGGACTGCTTCCGGGGCAATTAATACAGCCATGACAGCTTTAGATCAAATCCAGCAAATTCCTCCTAAGAAAATGCGTCCTTTTTGGCACGCAAAATTGATATCTCTGGGCTTAACTATCGGGACTATATTATTTTTAATGGTGGCTTCTTTTTTAGTATTTATCAGTGATTTATTCTTGGAAATTGTCGTCGGTAGGAATCCTTATTTAGTCTTTCTATTGCATATCTGGCAATTTTTACGTTGGCCTTTAGCATTGGGTACAGTTGCCACTGCTTTTGCTTTTGTCTATCGCTATGGACCAAGCAAATGGAAAGCGAATACACCACTTATCCCAGGGGCAATTTTAGCAGCCATTTTTTGGGCAATTGTTTCTGCATTATTTCGGCTTTACGTGAGCAATTTCGGCAATTATAATAAAGTCTATGGTGCAGTGGGGGCTGTGATTGTTTTAATGTTATGGTTATGGATGAGTGCTTTTGTTCTGCTAGTTGGACACCAATTAAATGTAACTGTCGGTGAAGATATAAACAATTAAAAATTAAAAATTAAAAATTAAAAATCGGATTTTTAACTGTAGTTAAGCAACGGTTAATCTAGCTACAAATTTACCAGATAAATATGAAAAAATTTGAGTTAGAGAAATAAAATAATAAAGAACTTGATCACTCAGTCATCGGAAATCATTAATAATGCCTAATTCTCCTGAAAAGTTTTCAATTACATCTGATGGTTATGCACCTCGACTAAAACGTCTACGTCAATTTAGTAGACTATTAGATAATATAATTACTATTCCCGGAACAAAAGTGGGGGTTGGGTTAGACCCAATTATCGGATTACTGCCCATAGGTGGCGATTTTTTAGGACTAATACTTTCTTTTTATATTATCATTGAAGCCGTCCAATTAGGCGTATCTAAAGCTACATTGGGAAGAATGGTGATCAATGTAATTATTGATTTCTTGGTTGGTACTATTCCCATATTAGGAGACTTATTTGATTTTGCGTGGAAAGCTAACGTTTATAACATTATTTTATTAGAAAAAGCTTTAACATCTCCTCACGAAAATAAAAAAGCAGATAAATCTTTTCTTTTTGTTTTGATTGTTGGCTTATTTCTCCTTGCCATTGTCTTAATAGCCATACCTGTGATACTACTAAGAATAGTATGGCTAATTTTCACTGGCAGTTAAATTATTTATCTATAAAATTATGAAAGATTGGTGGCAAGATAATTTTCCTCAAGGGCGGCAAAATCTCGTTATTACCGATTCTCAAGGTTATCCAATTCACATAGCCTATGGTGAAAAAGGTATAGGTAAACCGCTAATTTTACTACATGGCTTGGGAAGTTGGAGTTATAATTGGCGGCATAGTATTGAACCATTATCTCAATATTTCCGAGTAATTTGTTGTGATTTTAAAGGTTTTGGTTTTTCAGAAAAGCCCTTATCCCGTCGAGAAGAAAATGGACATCAAATTATTGAATTAAAACGCATTATTCAAGCATTATGCAATGAACCACCTATAATAGTAGCCGAATCTATAGGAGCATTAATTTCTCTCGGATTAGCTGGTAAAAATCCTCACTTAATCGGACGTTTAGTCGTAATTAACGCCCCCATTTTTACAAAAACCTTGCCACATTGGTCTATGGGTTTACTTGCTCAAACACCAATAGAAATTATCCATGCAATTGATAATTTACGTCTGGCATATTGGTTTGCACCTTTAGTCAGAGAAGTTATGGGAACGGAAAGACGTAAAGTATTATATGATCCTTCACTGTTAACAGAAGAAGATATTTATTGGATTACCTACCCATTTATTGAAATTCCGGGAACTTTAGTCAAAGTTGCCGAAGATATACAAATTGCTGCTAAAGAAATTGAGAATTTGCGAACAAATCAGCCAAGTATGCTGAGTAATATTCAAAAAAATCTCAAAAATATTGAATGTCCAACTTTGGTATTATGGGGTGATCAAGATAGTTGGTTTCCTGCGAGTCATGGAGAAAAATTACATCAACATCTCCCTAATTCTCGGTTACAAATTTTGCAAAACTGTAATCATGATGCCTTAACCGGTTCTGCTAATGTGGTGAATGCTGCAATTTTGGAATTTTTACAAGATACCAATTACCATAAATAAAAAGAGAGTGGAAGTAGGCATACCAAAAGCCGGAAATCTCCCACTCTACATTTACTGCTGTAGCGTTTAGGAATTTATAAATATTGTCAGTTATTTAGGGGGGGGTTGATTTAACAACGACAGTATTTATATGCGGTTAATATTCCCATTGCAGCAAATGTCAAACCTAATTATCGTTATTATTTTTAACTCAATTAATAGTAATTTAATTGTTGCTAAAATCTTGCATTTATGCTTGATAAATATTAGGATAAACCCAGATATTTCCCAAGAAAATAAATATGTAGTAGCACCTGACAAGCACACTTTTGAAGTCATTTATCTTGCATCAATGTAACTTAGGTCATTCAAATTTGGTTGCCAAATTGGCATTTTATTAAAAGTCTTGTATTTCTAAGTTTTTAGAAAAATTGTGAATCGTCTCTTTGAGAACTGTATTGAGATATATTTAGCAAGTCTTTAACAAATTCTGCATTGGTATTGAGAGGATAGATTTTCTCTGGGGGCAAAATTATGAGCAAATTTTCCCTATCAGATGGTGAGGATGGGAAATTTGTAGATTTATGACGCTTCTGGGAGTTAAATTTTGGACCGTTGCGATTGCGTTGACTAGCTTTCGTGCTTTCTCTAGAGTTTTGCAGCAAGCAGAAAATTACCAAAGAACCTGTAGAACAGCAAAAGATAACCGCAATTATCAACCACAAAGGGATCGCATTACCAGGATCAGAAAATGTTGTAATAGTTGATTGTACAGGTATAAATTGGGCTTCTTCTGGTTGTTGCTGTGGCACATAGCCAATATAACTCAGTTGATCATATGCAAAAATTGTTACTCCTATCGGAATCAGAAATAAACTCAAGAACCAGATCCCAGGGTACTTTTTCAGTATATTTCCTAGAGTTTTTCTAATACCTCTATTTTTATTTAACTCTTCTTCATTATCCATCACGTTAATCAAATCAATCACACAAATCATAGTTAAGACAAGAGGAAAAATAAATATTTCCTCCCTTTTCCCTAATTCGCTATCTCCTATCCCCAATCCCCTTAATTAATCGGAGAATGTCTTTCAATTGCTAGTTGAATTAACTGATCTACTAATTGGGCAAAGGGTATACCAGTATTAGCCCAGAGTTGAGGATACATACTTGTAGAAGTAAACCCTGGTAAGGTGTTAATTTCGTTGATGAAAATTTCTCCCGTAGCTTCCACATAGAAAAAGTCTACTCTAGATAAACCAGCCGCATCAACAGCCGCAAAAGCTTGTAAAGCCATGTCTTGAATTTGCTGTGCTACTACATCTGGTAAGTTGGCGGGAATGAATAAATCAGCTTTTCCTGGAGTATATTTAGTTTCGTAATCGTAAAAATCACTATCAAAGGTAATTTCACCAATAACGGAAGCCTTGGGGTTGTCGTTACCTAAAACCGCACATTCAACTTCTCTGGCCACAACTCCAGCTTCCACAATAATCCGTCTGTCATGGGTAGCTGCATTATCTAAAGCTACTTCTAATTCTTGACGCGATCGCACTTTGGCAATGCCCACCGATGAACCTAGATTAGCAGGTTTGACAAAACAGGGATAGCCTAATGCAACTTCAATTTCATCACAGAGTTTGGGAAATACACAAGCATTTGACCAAACCTGCGCCCTGGTAACAGCAATATATTTTACTTGCGGTAATCCCGCTTGGGCAAAGGCCATTTTCATGGCAATTTTATCCATTCCCGTCGCTGAACCTAACACCCCAGAACCCACAAAGGGGACTTGCGTTAAAGTGAGTAAACCTTGAATTGTGCCATCTTCGCCATTAGGCCCGTGAACAACGGGAAACCAAAGCTCAACTTCTTCAGTTTCTGGTGGAAATTGCCATAAATTGGGGGTGATGGTGAGGGCTTCTGTGGGAACACCAGATACTAAAACTTGTTGTGCAACTTCTCCTGCTTGCCAAACGCCATCTTTTTGGATATAAAAAGGTAAAACTTCGTATTTATTAGCATTTTCTTCTAAACTGAGGGCATGAGCGATCGCCCGTGCCGAAATTATTGAAACCTCATGTTCTCCAGAACGCCCACCAAACAGCAAACCCACCCGTAGCTTAGTCATTTTTTTATATATCTCCACAGATCCGCATTTTCCATTATCACTAAAAAAAGGTAATAGGTGATTGGTCATTGGTGAAAACGATTCCTTCTGACTTCTGACTCTGGGGCGGGGAAACCCCGCCCCTACTGATGGGCGTGACTCCTAACTCCTTTCCCCAAAAATCCAGGTTCACTGCAAAACTCAAAATATTTGTGTTACCCTAGTACAGTTGTCTAAAATCCGCACATCTGGGAATTCGGGTGTTTCTTAAATTGAGAAATGCACCTAGATGGAGGTTTAACCCGAATAGGAGTAATAAAATATGCCAGTAGTTTCCTTGGCTCAAATGATGGAGTCCGGTGTTCACTTTGGTCACCAGACCAGACGTTGGAACCCCAAAATGGCCCCTTATATCTACACCTCACGAAATGGTGTACATATCATTGACTTGGTGCAAACAGCCCAGTTGATGGATAACGCGTATAACTATATGCGAACCCAATCAGAGCAAGGTAAAAAATTCCTGTTTGTTGGTACTAAGCGCCAAGCAGCCGGAATTATTGCCCAAGAAGCCCTCCGTTGTGGTTCTCACTACATTAATCAACGTTGGTTGGGTGGAATGCTCACCAACTGGGCAACCATTAAAACCAGAGCCGAGCGTCTCAAAGATTTAGAACGGAGAGAAGAAAGCGGCGCACTGGATTTATTACCAAAGAAAGAAGCCTCCATGCTGCGTCGGGAAATGACGAAGCTACAAAAATACTTGGGCGGCATTAAAAATATGCGGAAAGTTCCCGATATCGTGGTTATTGTTGACCAGAAGCGGGAATATAACGCAGTTCAAGAATGCGAAAAATTGGGTATTCCCATTGTGTCCATGTTAGATACAAACTGTGACCCAGATGTTGTGGATATCCCCATCCCAGCTAACGACGACGCAATCAGATCCATTAAGCTAATTGTCGGTAAATTAGCAGATGCTATCTATGAAGGCCGTCATGGTCAGCTAGAAGCGGAAGAAGATTACGATGATTACGCTGACGAAGATTACGAATATGATGAAAGTGATAACACTGAATCAGAAGGCGAAGAATAAGTATCTGTAATCAGGATTAAGGCGTACCAAAAAATAAATCATCCAATTTTTTAGTAGTCTGGCAAATAAGTAGGGGTTTAGCACTGCTAAACCCCTACATCCATACTACAGATTGGGATATTTTTTTGATTGGAAGTCTCTTAAATGATTTTCAAATGAGTCCTGATCGTCTGATAATCTTGAATAATATTTGTATCTGTCAAGTTAGGAATTGAGGCAATATGGCGGAAATATCTGCAAAACTCGTCCAAGAGCTACGCCAAAAAACCGGTGCTGGCATGATGGACTGCAAAAAGGCACTGAAGGAAAGTGAAGGTGATATCGAGGCAGCTACAACTTGGCTACGGCAAAAAGGTATTGCCAAAGCTGATAAAGGGAGCAGTCGTATTGCCGCAGAAGGTCTAGTAGACACCTACATTCAGACCGGTGGTCAGGTAGGTGTACTTATAGAGGTAAACTGTCAAACTGATTTTGTTGCCCGTAACGACGCGTTTAAAGCTTTAGTTAAAAACCTAGCACAACAAGCTGCGACTGCTGATAGTGTTGAGTCTTTATTAACTCAACCCTATATTGAAAAGTCCAGCGTCACTGTTGATGAATTCATCAAAGAGACCATTGCGACTCTTGGTGAAAATATTCAAGTGCGTCGCTTTGTTAATTTCTCTCTTGCTAACACACCAGGAATAGCAGACAGCTATATTCACACTGGTGGACGAGTGGGCGTATTAATGGAATTGACCGCTCAAAGTGCTTTAGCCGCTACTAATGAAGATTTCCAAAACTTGGCTAAAAATGCCGCAATGCAAGTTGCCGCTTGTCCCAACGTCGAGTACGTTAGCGTAGACCAAATCCCTGCTGAAATTGTCACCAAAGAAAAAGACATCGAAATGGGTAAGGACGACTTGGGTAATAAGCCAGAGAACATTAAAGAAAAGATTGTTCAAGGCAGAATTGATAAACGTCTCAAAGAAATGACTTTACTAGATCAACCTTATATTCGTGATCAAAGTATTTCTATAGAAGACTTGGTGAAGCAAGTAAAAGGCCAAATTGGTGAAGACATTCAAGTTAGTCGCTTTGTACGCTATGTACTAGGTGAAGGCATTGAAAAGAACGAAATGAGCTTCGCTGATGAAGTAGCTGCCCAAATTGGTGCTAAGTAATTTTGTGATTAGTCATTTGTCAGTGGTCAGTTGTCAGTGGTTAAGAATATTTACTTAATAGTTGGCTGCTGATTATGGACTTTTACTTTTGACTAATAACTATTTCCATTACAGGCCACGAACAACACGCTGGCCTGTATTTTATTTAAATGATGATTATTTATTCAAAATCAAGTATATTTGTACTAAGTAGGTGGGCTTTAAAAATTGTGGTTATGACAAGGGAACAGGGAACAGGGAACAGGGAACTCCAGAAGAGATTTTGGGAGATTTTACTTTTCATTACATATTACTCTTCAAGAAGCAGCTTCGCGTCTACGGTTTTTTCCGTTCACCTACTTGCATAAAGCAATTGACAACGGACAACTGACAACGGACAACTGAAAACCGACAACTGAAAACTGACCAGCTTAAACTTATGGCAAGAGCAATTGAACGGATAGAAAAAGATATTACTGACTTAAAAGAGGGGATTAGTGCGATCGCTCACGAACTCAATTTAGCTTATGTTAGATATATAAATATATTGGGGTCAGCTTTACAAAAGCAATTGATTTTAGCTGGTTATTACCTGTGTACCCAGGGATATCCTGATGAATTTCTGAACTTATCACTAAATCAGCGGCAAAAATTACAACAAGGCATTCGTAAATTCAGTCAACAAGCTGCTAAAGAATTAATTAGTTATATTCAACCCCCAGAAATTACCCAAAGGGAAGCAGTTGTAGAAACTGAAGAAAAAGAGAACATTGAAACAGAAAATCCAGAGAATGAAGGGAACGAAGAAAATGAAGAAAACGAACAACAACCTCAAGCATTAGATCCTTCTAACCCCATAGAACTAGTTGAATGGCAACAAGATTTAGAAGAAGCGATTCAGGAAACTTTGAAAAAAGTCTCCCAAAAGGCTAATATTCTAATCCAAAAAACCGGGGTTTTACCCAAAAAACTACCAGAACCGATTTTAGTGGCTGCAACCGCAGCCGCAGCTTCTTCTGAATCTTCTAGTAATATGATACCCAGCCCGCCCAATCTATTAAACTTAGTGATAGAAATTAGTGATGAGGAAGATTCCGAAGATTCTAACCTGACTCAAATTATGGCGATTCATTTGCGACTAGGAGAAATAGAATTTGCTGACGCGACACTCTTGTCAGAGCGCAAGGGAATTCGTAATATTTTAATGCAACTGAATAAACTAGGACGAGAATATCAAAAAAGACAACGAGAACTGAAAATTGCTGAAGCCGAAGCCGCTTGGCGTGCCAGTTGGTTTGAGGATTAATACCCTTTTAGGGAATTAAAAATGCCCAGATTAAAAATGAGAACCTCTATAGGTTATTGAAAATATCTATCTATTAAAACTACATAATCCTTTTACAACTAACAACGGACAACGGACAACTAACAACTGACAACAGACAAATGACTAATGAAACACCCGATTGGATAAGATTACATAAAGCCTTAGCATTTGAGGCGGAAAATGGCTTTATAGATCTAGTAGGTAAGCAATACCGCTTTAGTGAATTTCTTTGTTTGACTTTTGGTAATTTTCCAAATGCTTTACCACCAAAAGAAAAACTTCGCTGGCATCAAGTAGGAATGCAATTTGCCAATTATCCAAATTTAGTATTACCAGAAAGACAAAATTTAGTAGCAGAAATTAGAAGATATCTTCATCAGCTTCAGCAAGAACTGGAGACAGAAAAAACTAGCAAAAACTACGAATCAAAAAATCAACATCCCACAACTCCAATTGTTGCCGAAGTTAGTAAAAGATTAGCACCAACGTTAGATAAAGAACTGAGAGATTTACCAGAAATTGGGATTAGAAAATCTGAGAATTTAGCCCGGTTGGATTTACATACGGTGCGTGATTTACTATTTTATTATCCTCGTGATCATATTGATTATGCCCGTCAGGTGAATATTAGTGAGTTGGAAGGAGGAGAAACAGTAACTATCATAGCAAGTGTAAAAAGGTTTAATTTTTTCACAAGTCCTAAAAACAAGAAGTTATCAATTTTAGAATTAATCCTCAGAGATAATACCGGACAAATTAAAGTTAGTCGTTTTTACGCAGGTGCGCGTTTTAGTAGTCGTGGTTGGCAGGAAAGTTTAAAACGCCTATATCCTGTAGGTAGTATGTTAGCGGCTTGTGGATTAGTAAAAGGTGGTAAATATGGGTTAACTTTAGATAACCCAGAATTGGAAGTTTTGGCAAATCCAGGGGATACCATTGATTCTCTAACTATTGGGCGAGTTGTTCCCATTTATGCCCTGACTGAAGGGGTAATGGCTAATACAGTCAGACAGGCAATGATGATCGCTTTAACAGCAGCAGTGAATTTAAAAGATCCTTTGCCTAAAGGTTTGCGAGAAAAATATGCTTTGATGGAATTGAAAGATGCAATTCCCAATATTCATTTTCCTAAAGATAGTGATTCCTTAAAAATTGCTCGTCGTCGCTTAGTATTTGATGAATTTTTCTACTTGCAACTTGGCTTATTACAACGGCAAAAAAAAGCGCGAGAAATTCAAACTAGTGCCATACTTGCACCCACAGGCAAATTATTAGAACAATTTGACGAAATTCTCCCTTTTCAACTTACTGGCGCACAACAACGAGTTATTAACGAAATTCTCACCGATTTACAAAAACCTGTAGCCATGAATCGCTTAGTCCAGGGTGATGTTGGTTCAGGGAAAACTGTGGTTGCTGTTATTGCTATTTTGGCAGCAATTCAATCAGGTTATCAAGCGGCATTAATGGCTCCAACTGAAGTATTAGCAGAACAGCATTATCACAAATTAGTTAGTTGGTTCAACTTGCTACATTTGCCTGTGGAATTATTAACAGGTTCAACAAAAATAGCCAAAAGGCGAGAAATTCATGCTCAGTTAGAAACAGGTGAGTTACCTTTGTTAGTGGGAACTCACGCATTAATTCAAGATAAAGTTAATTTTCAACGTTTGGGTCTAGTGGTAATAGATGAACAGCATCGTTTTGGGGTACAACAAAGAGCAAAATTACAGCAAAAAGGCGAACAACCTCATGTTTTAACGATGACGGCTACTCCTATTCCCCGCACTTTAGCATTAACTGTACATGGGGATTTAGATGTTAGCCAAATTGATGAATTACCACCGGGAAGACAACAAATTAAAACCACAATGTTAAGTGGACAACAACGTCCCCAAGCTTACGATTTAATCCGTCGAGAAGTTGCCCAAGGTAGACAAGTTTATGTAGTTTTACCTTTGGTAGAAGAATCGGAAAAATTAGATTTGCGTTCGGCGGTTGACGAACATCAAAAGTTACAAGAAAGTGTTTTTCCTGACTTTCAAATTGGGTTATTGCATGGACGCATGACTTCAGCAGAAAAAGAAGCCGCAATTCACAAATTCCGCGATAATGAAACCCAAATTATCGTTTCTACCACTGTAATTGAGGTAGGTGTGGATGTGCCTAATGCCACGGTAATGCTGATTGAACACGCGGAAAGATTTGGTTTATCACAATTGCACCAATTACGGGGACGCGTAGGACGGGGTGCAGCACAATCTTATTGTTTATTAATGAGTAGTTCTAGAAGTCCTGATGCTCAACAACGGTTGAAGGTGTTGGAACAATCTCAAGATGGGTTTTTTATCTCGGAAATGGATATGCGGTTTCGCGGTCCTGGGGAAGTGATGGGAACTCGCCAATCAGGTGTAGCAGATTTTACCTTAGCTAGTTTGGTGGAAGATGAGGATATTTTGCTGTTAGCGCGACAAGCAGCGGAAAAGGTGATAGATATGGATGCAAGTTTAGCGCGTTGGCCATTAATGCAGGATGAGTTGAAGTATAGGTATGAGCGGTTAATGGGGGGAGCAATTTTGACCTGATTTGGTAACGCAGCATAGGGGTTTGAAGACAATGCTGCACTATTACAGACTCAAAATAGCAAGTTGGATTAATTATTTTAGTTGCTGAATTCTTTTATTTGCCAATGTCAATAATCGCTGTGACTCAGTGTAGGCAGAAGTCCCTGGTTTGATAGTATTAAGTTGAGTCATAACCCTTTGAATTTCTGCTCTAATTTGATTTTTATCAGTTGGTGGAGAAGCAATTAATTCTTCAATTTTATGATTAGCTGCTTTGAGAATTTCCACTGCATCACTTTCCATTTGACGACGATTTTTAATAATGCCTAAATTAGTTTGATATTGTGCTATTAATTTTTGCGCTTCCACATAGCTGGGTTCACTAACTTCAATTCTTTTTAATTGCTGAATTGCATTTTCCCACAAATCACCAATTTGTTCCCATTCTTGAGTCGTATGGGGAGGATTTTGGGAAGCTTTCGCAGCAGCTAAAGCATATTGTTTTCCAGCTTCAATTAAAGTAGAACTGCGTTGATCAACAACGGTTGTCTGTTTGACTTGGTATCCAGCCATTAATTTTTGTGCATCCACATAACGGGGATTTTCATTTGGTACTTGTTCAAGTCTCCTAATTGCCTGTTGCCATAATTCTGATGCTGCTTGAGAGTTTGTAGGTTTAATTTTCTGAGCCTCTAAATCAAATTCTTCAGCAGCAGAAATAAAATTACTAACTCGCGCATTTTCAAAATCCCGTTTGTAGGCTAAGA
Source organism: uncultured cyanobacterium (assembly GCA_903848645.1). GTDB lineage: Bacteria > Cyanobacteriota > Cyanobacteriia > Cyanobacteriales > Nostocaceae > Dolichospermum. The sequence continues at coordinate 13,977 of CAINGU010000086.1, forward strand.
GTTGAGTTTGGGCATTTTTCCCAGCATAAGTTTGTTGAGAAATTTGATCTAATTTATCTATAGATGTTTGCCAAGATGCAATTGCATTTTCTCGATCTTTTGTATTTTTTGCCTGTTGATATTGCTGTTTTGCTGCCAATAGTGACTTTTGTGCTTCATTAAATGGAACTAAAGCATTTTTATCCTGGAAAGCCACCGCTTCTAACCGCGCCACTCGCTGACGCGCTTGTTGAAATTCATCAAAAGTAAACTGCCAGGAACAACCAAATAAAGTACAATAACGTTGCGGATAATAACCCAAAAACCAAACTGGTAAATTCTCTAAATGTTTTTTTGCTTCTTTGACTTTTTCCCCACCCCGTTCAATATCGGCCGTGCTAGTAGCCTTACTAATTAATTGATCTGCCTGTTCCAGAGAATCAATAGCACCTCGGTAGTCATGATCCATACTCATAAAACTGGGTAACAGCAGCAATGGCGCTGCTTGGGCTACAGGTTGGCGAATCATCGGATAAGGCAAATTCACAACCCACAATATCCCCGCTGTACCTGCTACGAAAATCGCCGCAAATTTGATTTTGCCAAACATAGTCATTCATATCTAAGTCATTACTATACCTAGTATTCCCCACTATGTCCAAAAAGAATCCTTAAATAATTCAAAATTCAAAATAGAGCCTAGAGAATTTTAATTTGTGCTATACTAACTAAAATCTGAGCTACTTAACGCATAATATCTACCATCTAATTTATGTCTCCGTCAGACAAATATCCTAAGTCTAAAGATATAAGAAACAAGCAGTTGGCTTTGTGGTCAAAGTTTGCAGAAATTCAGAAAACTATTTCTTCCCAGATATTATCTGAATACAAACAAGTAAGTTTTTCATAGTACAGAGTAAAAATGGGTCATCTATTATCATCATTACTTGTTTCTATTTCATCTAATACTGATAGCTTTGCAACTGGAATTGCTTACGGAGTCAAGAAATTAAGAATCGGTAAACTTAGTAATTTAACTATTGCATCTATTTCCGCTTTCGGTACTTATATTTCTTTATCAATCGGGACTATGATTGGTAGATTTTTATCGGTAGATATAGCTAATTTAATCGGTAGTGTAATTTTGATTATTCTAGGTATATTGGGTATAATAGATGCTATTAAACCAATTTCCAAAAAGAGTCATAAGAATAACAAGTTTAACAAAGAGAATCATCATTTTTATGATGACCTAGATTACACAGTTTTTATAGAAGAACCCGAAAAAGCAGACATAGATAAATCTAATTTTATTGATATTAGAGAATCGGTTACTTTGGCATTAGCTTTAACAGTTAATAACTTAAGTGTGGGAGTAGGAGGAGGTATTTCCAAATTAAATATTCCAGTTACCACTTCTTTGACTTTCATATTCAGTATTTTAGCTATATCTGGAGGATATTCTGTAGGCGAAAAATTTGCAGCTAAAATTTCTGGTAAATGGGCTGGAATCGTCTCAGGTTTGTGTATAATCTGTATAGGATTTTATGAATATTTCACATAATTTTCTCAAACTATTAACTTATCCTCATTCTTCAAAAAACTCAGCAGTTTCTATTCCTTAAGTTTGTCCAGCAAATCTTTTCCGACAACAACGGTGACATCAGAGAAAATATCACCAACAGAAGCGACCTGTACCTGACCTGTCCCAAGGGTTTGACCAACTGCATTAGCTGCCTCTGGATTACCGTGCTGGGCGATGATTTGAGTATTTTGACTGAGTTCCATTGTCGTCTCAATCGCCGGCTTGACTACATAAGTATTTCTAAATCCATGTTTTTTCAGAAGCGAAATGACCCGTGCAGATGACTCTGGTTGCCCTGTAGCATTGATAACAGCTATTTTAAAATTTTGAGATTGAGTAGAATTAACATCGTTTTCTGAAAGTTTGGCATTGGAGGTATCAAAATAACGGGCTAGAATTTTGGTGGTGGCTTGTGGTTCAGAAATCCAGTAACTTAAGCGGTATTCTGCTTTGGTACTAAATCGCCCAGGTAACATGACTAAGTGTACTTGCTGGCGATCGCTCTTGAATACAGTTCCTACCACTGCCAGCATTTCCTCCACAGATAGATCAGTATCTATATTCTCTTTTAATACCTCTAAAATTTGAGGGAGCTTTTGCAAAGTTGTAGGACTTATTAATGCAGAGATGATATCTTTCAGAACTTCCTGTTGTCGCTGCACCCTGCCAATATCACCCAAAGCATCATGACGGAAACGGACATATTCTTGCAAATGCTGTCCATTGAGTTTCTGTTTTCCTGAAGAGAAGTGAATACTTAGATGTTGTGTCTTATCCGTGTAGTCCATTTTTTTGGGAATATTAACTTCTACTTCTCCCAAAGCATTCACAAGATTGATAAATCCTTCAGTATCAATGCGGACATAGCGATCTATCGGAACACGATTTAATAATTTACTGACAGTAGTAGCAGCCAGTTTTGTCCCACCGTGGACATTAGCATCATTGATTTTATCTATACCCACTCCATCTAAATGAACTAACGTATCCCGTGGAATTGAGAGAATATTGATCTGATGAGTATCAGGTAGCAGTCTTAACAACAGCATAGTGTCACTGTTACCAGAGAGTGCCTCCGCTGGGGTAAACTTACCTTTGTGTGGATGTCCTGAATTATCTATGCCCAAAATCAGAATATTGGTAGGATGTTTCAGCGTCCCTGGGAGTATTCCTGTTAGACTGGCAGGACTACTAGATAAATGGGAAGTAGCAGCATAATTTTTCAGGGGAGTCAGACTCATAAACACATTAAAAGCAGTGCCTGAAGCAACAGCTAATAGTGCTAACAAGCCATAAATCGGTGGTACTCGTAATAACTTAGATTTCCAGTCTTTGTCTTTCTGCTTCACATCTTACCTGCACAAGCTTGTAAATAGTCAATCATGACCAATGGCTATTATCCTACTGGAAATTATTAAAAGTGGCAATGATTACTTACTGAATTAAATGAATATTTGTTAAACATATAATTTACTTAAGTAAACACTTTTTAAAAGTCATGCCAAATCTATATATTATTTTTCACAGAAATATCAGATATAGGTTAGTTTGTCAGTAATTTATTAAAAGTAAATTACTTAAGCCTAATCAATGATGCTTTCTTTTGTAGTAGCGAGTGCAGTCTGTAATAACGGTAGTCAAGTAAATCTAGACTTTGCTAACCTGAGTTTGATTAACGTGATTATTTTGGGGATTGTTCAGGGAATTACAGAACTACTGCCCATTAGCAGCACTGCCCATTTGCGGATAGTACCTGCCTTATTAGGAATACCAGATCCGGGAGCGGCTTTCTCAGCGGCAATGCAGCTTGCTAGTTTAACGGCTGTTTTAGGTTATTTTTGGCAAGACCTGAAAAAATTAACAGGTGAGACAATTAGGGCTATTAGTGGGCAAGATTATCAATCTAGTTCTTTACGACTAATGTTGGGCTTATTGCTGGGAACTTTGCCCATTGCTGTGGCTGGTTTGCTACTCAAACCAATTCTCAACTCCTGCGACTCACCAATGCGAAGCTTAGTCGTAATTGGTGCGGCTTCAATTATCATGTCAGTATTGCTGGCTATCGCAGAAAAGCGCGGAGGACGTGAGCGTACCTTCGACAACCTGAATCTCTGGGATGGTATTTGGGTCGGGATTGCTCAAGCATTTGCCCTGATTCCTGGCGTTTCTCGCTCTGGTTCAACGTTGACCTCTGGGTTATTCTTGGGCATGAAACGAGATACAGCAGCCCGATTTTCCTTTTTATTGGGCTTACCAGCCGTAATTTTGGCAGGTGCGGTAGAACTCCATACTTTGTTGAAAGCTGGACTGAGTGTCGGTGGTTGGTTCACTTTGTTGGTGGGCTTAATCTCCGCTAGTATTTCTGCATTCCTAGCAATTTGGGGACTTCTGCGCTATTTGGAAACACGCAGTACCTGGATTTTTGTTTTCTACCGTTTCGCTATGGGTGTATTTTTGATAGTTGGTGTTATGGCTGGTTGGTTGCAAAATTAATTTGAATTTTTAATTTGTTTAGACTGGTAATGAGTAGTTGCTAGTCTAAACTTTTTTCTATCAGCAAAACTCAGTAATTTCTCATTTACGTTTTGAAAAAGGTGACTTTTAAAAATGGTAAAAACACGCCGGGATTTTTTCATTTATATGATAGGTGGTACTGTTGCCTCAGTAGCTGCCGGATATTTATTTCCAACTGTTAGTAAAGCACGAGAGTTAGATATAGAAAATCTTTGTTCCTTGTTTCCCAAAAATTCGCGTTGTGAAAATTATCTTCCCGGATATGTAGCACTAACTGAAGACGGACAGAAAATCGAAGCTAATAAACTGTTAATAAGTGCAAAACCGGGAATTCCCATTGCTGTTAAGGGCTTACCAGACGATAGCGTTGATTATCTCATTATCAAAGATGGACCACAAATTGCTGAGTATGCTATCAATTCAATTTGCACCCATTTAGGATGTACGGTTAAATGGAAACTGGAAAAAAATTGCTTTGTTTGTCCTTGTCATGGGTCTGAATACGATGCTCAAGGTCGAGTCATTCACGGTCCAGCTAAACGTTCCTTGGGACTGATTACTGTAGTAGTCAAGCAGAATCAAATTCGTTTAGTCGCAGACAAACCTGCCATAGATCCTCGTTAATTTCCTAACTTAACTGATTGCGAAACTTACTCACACTAATACTCAACAACACCACAGCAAAACCAAGTAATGCTAAAACATGAATCCACAACACATCTAAACCAACTCCTTTGAGTAAAATACCTCGCACAATTGTGATGTAATGACGAAGAGGATTTAGTAAAGATAGCATTTGAAAAAAAGGAGGCATAGCTTCAATAGGAGAAATTGCCCCAGATGTCTGCACAATTGGCAAATTAATAAAGAAGGATGTAAGTAATACTTGCTGTTGAGAACGGCAAACAGTGGCTAACATAATTCCTAAACTAATTCCCACGAACACATACATACTTGATAGGGAAATAAATAATAAAAAACTACCTCGAAATGGCAAATTAAATACCACAGTTCCCAAGGTTAAAGCTAACATGACATCTCCCATTAGCAAGAAAACCAAAGGGACAATTTTTGATAACAATATTTGCCAATTGGCTGCGGGAGTCATTAACAATTGTTCCAAAGTTCCCGTATCTTTCTCTCGCACAACAGTGACTGCGGAAACTAATGTACCAATTAATGTTAAAACTAAACCCATTACTCCTGGGACAAAAAACCAACTACTTATAAGTCCAGGATTATAAAGAAATACGACTTGAGATGATACGGGAGGACTTCGTGTACCTTGTTCTAAACTTAGATTATATTGTTGGACAATTTGATTCATATAGTTAGCAGCAATACCCGCTGTATTCGCATTCACCGCATCAATAAAAACTTGAATTTCTGCGGATTTTTGTGCCAATTTACGCGGAAAATCTGGGGGAATTATTACCCCTACATCTAATTTTCCTTCTTCTACTTGTTGACTTAAATATTTTTCGCTAGTTGGTACAGATTCTAGAGTAAAAATTCGATTTGAAGTCATTGCCGAAATTAGTTCTCGACTATCAGCAACATTAGCATAATCAATCACACCCAATTTCAAATTGTGGACATCAGGATTAAGTGCAAATCCATAAAGCAATAATTGAACTGTTGGTGGAACTATCAACAAAACAATTAATTGTTTATTTCGTAAAATTTGATTAATTTCTTTTCGCACTAAAGCCCAAAATGGATTATCAAATAATTGAATAATAAATTTCATAAAATAGGTAATAGATACAGCACTTCTTCTAACTTGTTGAACCATATCATATAACTCGTTATAAGAGAAAAAGTTTAGTAAGGAAATAGCATCTTTGAGCAATATCCATCCCTTTTTGCCAAATTATTAAGTCTTTAAAGTCATTAATATCTGACATTCTTTCTGTTCCCTCTAGTTTAGCCTACTAAGTCCGGTAGAGCCACCATGGTAAAGTTCTGGAAAATATGAATGAACTTAATCTACAATAAAAAAACAGGAATGAAAAATAAGTCGGGGATCTTAATTGCCGTAAACAGATAGAATATTCCTCTATCCTCTTGGTGCATAACTACCATGACCACATTTGGTGAAAATCCCTTTTCTCCCCAAGAAATAGCCTCAGAAGGCATAAAACCAGAAGAATATACCGAAATCGTCCGCCGCTTAGGTCGTCACCCCAACAAAGCCGAATTAGGTATGTTTGGGGTGATGTGGTCAGAACATTGCTGTTATAAAAATTCCCGCCCATTACTCAAACAGTTTCCCACCACAGGCCCCCGCATTCTCGTTGGACCCGGTGAAAATGCCGGAGTTGTGGATATCGGCGACGGACTACAATTAGCGTTTAAAATAGAATCCCATAACCACCCTTCCGCTGTTGAACCATTTCAAGGTGCTGCAACCGGAGTTGGTGGGATATTAAGAGATATCTTTACCATGGGGGCGCGTCCCATAGCCTTATTAAACTCTTTGCGCTTTGGAGATTTGAATGATCCGAAAACCCAAAGATTGTTTACAGGTGTGGTTGCGGGAATCTCCCATTATGGTAACTGCGTCGGCGTTCCCACCGTTGGTGGTGAAGTCTATTTTGACCCTGCCTATTCTGGAAATCCCCTTGTCAACGTCATGGCTTTGGGATTGATGGAAACGTCGGAAATTGTCAAATCAGGGGCTTCAGGCTTCGGAAATCCCGTGCTGTATGTGGGTTCAACCACCGGACGGGATGGCATGGGAGGCGCAAGTTTTGCCAGTGCGGAATTAACTGATGAATCAATGGATAACCGTCCCGCTGTGCAAGTAGGAGATCCATTTGTCGAAAAGTCCTTAATTGAAGCTTGTTTAGAGGCATTTAAAACCGGGGCTGTAGTTGCGGCACAGGATATGGGGGCTGCGGGTATCACCTGTTCAACTTCCGAAATGGCTGCTAAAGGTGGTGTGGGGATTGACTTCGATTTAGATAAAATTCCGGTGCGAGAATCGGGAATGATTCCTTATGAATACCTGCTTTCAGAATCTCAAGAACGAATGTTGTTTGTTGCCGAAAAAGGACGAGAACAGGAATTAATTGATATTTTCCACCGTTGGGGACTGCAAGCGGTAGTTGCGGGGACGGTAATTGCAGAACCCATTGTCAGAATTTGGTTTCAGGGGAAAATAGCTGCCGAAATTCCGGCTGATGCTTTGGCCGAAAATACGCCTTTGTATGAAAGAGAATTATTAACAGAAGCCCCGGAATATGCCCAAAAAGCATGGCAATGGACAAGTGATAGTTTACCTGTTTGCAATGTTGCGGGAATTGAAATTGCGGGAAGTCTGCAAAGTTGGAATCAGATTTTATTGACTTTGCTAGATACTCCCTCCATTGCTTCTAAAAGCTGGGTTTATCGTCAATATGACCATCAAGTTCAGAATAACACCGTATTGTTACCCGGTGGTGCTGATGCTGCTGTTATTCGTATCCGTCCCTTAGAAGAACCCCAAAATCTAAAATCCAAAATCCAAAATCCAAAATCGGGCGTTGCTGCTACGGTAGATTGTAATTCTCGTTATGTCTATCTTGACCCTTATGAAGGGGCGAAGGCAGTAGTAGCCGAAGCTGCCCGGAATCTTAGCTGTGTGGGCGCTGAACCCATCGCTGTGACAGATAACCTCAATTTTGGTAGTCCAGAAAAACCCATTGGTTATTGGCAATTAGCGTCCGCTTGTCGGGGTTTGAGTGAAGGTTGTCGGGAGTTGGGAACGCCGGTAACTGGGGGAAATGTCTCTCTCTACAATGAAACTTTTGACGCGGAAGGTAATCCTCAACCAATTTATCCGACTCCGGTTGTGGGTATGGTGGGTTTGATTCCTGATTTAACCAAAATTTGCGGACAAGGTTGGCAAAATGTAGGTGATATAATTTATTTACTTGGTGTCCCAATTCAATCCAAAATCCAAAATCTAAAATCTAAAATAGAACTGGGTGCTTCTGAATATTTGGCAACTATTCATCATACGATCGCTGGTAAGCCCCCTAGAATTGATTTTGATTTAGAACGGCTGGTGCAAAAAGCTTGTCGTGACGGTATTCGCGCTGGTTGGGTAAATTCTGCCCATGATTCGGCTGAAGGTGGTGTGGCTGTTGCTATAGCGGAATCTTGTCTTTCTGGGAATTTGGGGGCGGAAATTAATTTCCCAATTACTACAAATCACGATTCCCGTTTTGATGAAGTTCTTTTTGGTGAAGGTGGGGCGAGAATTTTAGTTTCTGTGAGTGAAGAAAACCAAGAAAAATGGGAATCCTATTTACACAGAACTCTGCCAGAGAATTGGCAAAAACTGGGAACAGTGGCTAATTTTGGCAATTTGGAGATTTTAACCGCAGATAACCACAAGTTACTCCAGGTTAGTCTCGAAGATATGAGCGATCGCTATTCTTTGTCAATCTCCAAACGTCTCGCTATCTACAGCCCTACCTAACTGCCATCCAAAAATCAAGGATTGAACATGAAAATTTACAATTCATACTCTATCCTTGACCAATTCACTGTAATGTTGTAGTGGATGGTTAAAGATTTGTTAAGAGACGGGAGTAGGGGCGCAGGGCCTGCGCCCAAGAAAGAGTTAGAAGAATTCCCAATTCCCAATTCCCAATCCCCAGTTCTCAGTACCCAATCCCCAGTGACTCGACACCCCACCAGGAGCAATACCAGCATGATTCCCATTAATTCGGATGAATACCCCCAAATTGCCAACAACCCAATCAACAGTCATGAAGATCGCCCTGACAAGCCCGAAGAAGCTTGTGGTGTGTTTGGCATTTATGCCCCAGAACAAGACGTTGCTAAATTGACCTACTTTGGATTGTATGCTCTCCAGCATCGGGGTCAAGAATCTGCTGGGATTGCGACCTTTGAGGGTTCTCATGTCCACCAGCACAAAGATATGGGCTTGGTTTCTCAAGTCTTCAATGAAACCATCTTAGATCAATTACCCGGAAATTTGGCAGTTGGTCATACTCGCTATTCCACCACCGGTTCTAGTCGCAAAGTTAACGCCCAACCCGCTGTAGTGGAAACTCGTTTGGGTTTATTAGCATTAGCACACAATGGTAATTTAGTCAATACCGTAAAATTGCGGGAAGAATTACTCAAAGATAAGTTTAACTTAATCACGACAACCGACTCAGAAATGATTGCTTATGCGATCGCTCAAGAAGTCAACGCTGGTGTAGATTGGGTAACAGGTGCTATCAGTGCCTTTCATCGCTGCGAGGGTGCATTTAGCCTGACTATTGCCACACCAGAAGGTATTATGGGAGTCCGTGACCCCAATGGTATTCGTCCCTTAGTAATTGGTACATTAGATAGTCAACCTCTCAGGTACGTTCTTGCTTCCGAAACCTGCGGTTTAGATATCATCGGTGCAGAATATCTGCGTGATGTCCAACCAGGAGAATTAGTTTGGATTACTGAAACTGGTTTAGAATCATTTCAATGGCATCAACAATCAGAACGCAAACTTTGTATCTTTGAAATGATCTATTTTGCCCGTCCTGATAGCCTCATGCACAACGAAACATTATACAGTTATCGAATGCGGTTAGGACGGAAAATGGCGGCAGAAGCCCCCGTAGAAGCTGATTTAGTCTTCGGTGTTCCTGATTCTGGTATCCCTGCGGCCATTGGCTTTTCCCAAGCTTCTGGCATAGCGTATGGTGAGGGACTGATTAAAAATCGCTACGTCGGCCGCACCTTTATTCAACCTACCCAAGCCATGCGGGAGTCAGGGATTAAAATGAAATTAAACCCCCTCAAAGATGTTTTATTCGGTAAGCGGGTTGTAATTATTGATGATTCCATTGTCCGGGGAACTACTAGCCGCAAACTTGTTCAAGCCTTGCGTGATGCTGGTGTAGCGGAAGTCCACATGAGAATTTCTTCTCCTCCTGTAACTCATCCTTGTTTCTATGGTATTGATACCGATACGCAAGATCAATTAATTGCTGCTACGAAGTCAGTCGAGGAAATAGCCAAACAATTACAAGTTGATAGTTTAGCTTATTTGAGTTGGGAAGGAATGCTAGAAACAACCAGAGAAGATACTAATAGTTTTTGTTCGGCTTGTTTTACTGGTGATTATCCTGTGGCTATTCCTGAAAAAATGAAGCGTTCTAAGTTGATTTTGGAAAAGGTTGTAGTTTAGAAAATTGGGAAGATCCAAGAAGTAATTAAATTGATAATTGATAATTTATAATTGTCAATTGTCAATTATTTGGTAGAGGTGGAATTTTGATGCACACAATGACATCTAATACGCATTAAATAGCAGTAGTCATCTATCTCAATGTTCTCTAATCATTTCTTTCGTTTTCCTTTAGGTTGATACTTCGCACCTCTCAGAAAATCACCTAAATCGGAGTTTCTACTAATGTCATAGTTACCTTCTTTAAACTTATCCTTTAATTCTTTTTTATATTTATCCAGTTCTTGTGGTACAGAACTATTAGATAAAATATAGGTTTTTGCAGTAAAATTTAATGATGGATCAGATTGTTTTAGAGCTTTATTAAAGTAGGTATATGTATTTATAACCTGCTCTTTTGCTTTTTTGATATCACCACCCTTCAATTCTATAAAGCAGATAATCCTTTCATTGTCTTTTGCATAAAATACGATTAAATCACAGATTTTCATCCCTTCTTGATCTAATCCTAATAGTTGACGAAACTTACAATTAGGGTTTGATTTCTCGTCTATATGAAAAAAGAGAACTGTTTCACCACTTGCTGGTTGTAAACTTACTTCTACTCCATCTTCTTTATGACTTGTTTTCCCTGGTAGCAAACAACATGATAACAATAAAGTATTGAAAGGCATTTTAAAATCACTCCTGAATTTAAGATTATAAGAGTGATTATGGGAAAATATGAGAAATGTCATCTGAGACATTCCCAAATGTTCCCCAATCTATCCTACCATTTTCATGTAGGATATTTTTAGCTGTACCATCTTCAAATAGATATACAGAAACTTTTTCTTGAGGAATAAAAGCGTCTGTTCGCTCTAAATAAAATCGTTCTTTGAGACTTTCTTTATCTTCATATTTAGCAGCTTTCATTAAATTAGAAAGATGATCAACAATATAAGGACTATGAGTTGTAATTAACACTTTCAAACCTGCTTGAACTAACATTGCTAAAAATTCCGTAATTTCTACTTGTGCTGCTGGATGTAAATTCATTTCGGGTTCATCAATGATCAGTAATTCATTTGGTAAAGCTAAATGACGCAAGTACAAAACTAAAGGAGCTAATTCTTTTACCATTGAAGAAGAAACCGCCATTTCTAATTTAACATTTTCCGATGGTTGATAAAGTATTTCTTGATCAAACCCAGAGTCATCAACATTTACTTTTCCTCCCAAAATATCATTTTCTAATATCTCTGCTAATCGAATATATTCTGAAACTTGTGGGTAAATTTGTATTTCTTCTTCCCTATCAGTAAATGTTTTGACATATACACTTTCTAGTGTAAATTTTAAATCTTGTACTGGTACACTTAATATTCTGGGTACAATATTTTCTCCATTTTCATCAACATCTTCAAAATATTCATAATCTTGGATTTTTGTGGCTGAAGAAAAGAATGGTATAACTCCTGTTCTTTCCGTAGGTAATATATAAGTTTCTGAATAGAAAGACCTGTGAATTATCCCAAAAGTTTCTTGAAGCAAAATTTGTTCAAATACTCTTTTAGGCAATTTTTTAAAAATACTTTCTTCAGAAACTGAAACTATATAAAAATAAATACTATTTTCACCTAATTCTTTAAGTATATTGAGAGTGTTTTTACTTGAAGAACCAAAATAAAATTGTTGTTTTGAAACATGACTTTTGATATTATCAAATATTTCTTGTTTAGCTTCTGCTAAATCAAAATTAATTTTCATCTTTTCAAAATCAACACGCTCTGTTGCTAGAAATTTGTTCATCCAGCTATGAGCCAAATTAGAAACATCATTAATATATAATTCAGCATATTCTTCAGCAAAATCTATTAAATCAATCCGAACCGTTCCTTCTTGTAAAAATTCTTCAACTGCATTATCTATAATTGAATATCTCTGTTTAGTGTTTTTATCAATATAAGCTTGCCAATACCTCTCACATCCATATTCACCTAAAATAGATGCTAAAGTATAAGCTGTCCAAGTTTTCCCTGTTCCATTACCACCAATAAAGACAGTTAAAGGCTTTAAATCAATTTCTGCCTTTTCAATAACGCCTAAATTAGCAATTTCTATTTTCATGGCAAATTTAATTTTAATTAGGGTTAAGAATATACAATTGACTACACCCTACCATTATTCGTAAATTCAGCAAATCATACCTATTACTGAATTACATATCTGAAAGGTTATATCTGGAATCATAGCAAAGCTGACTCTTACCTTACAGCAGATTTTATATTTCAAAACTAAACTCTTACGCTCTTCTTGGCGACTTTGCGCCTTTGCGTGAGACAAAAACTAAAAAAACGGAGAGGGGGAGATTCGAACTCCCGGAAGCTTTCACTTCACCTGATTTCAAGTCAGGCGCAATCGACCACTCTGCCACCTCTCCAGATTATTTGCCAGAATTGTAGAATACAAAAACTGACAAATAACATCATAACATATAATTACAGAATTGGCACTACTGAAACTGAAGAATTATAAAAAACTTCCTCAGTAGCCACCTGGTAATCCTGATCCACCCAAACCAGAGCAGCTTTTGTAACCAGACCCCCCTCCAAATCAACCAGAGAAAAATTCCGTAACTTCAACCCGTCTTGGTGAATAATCCGGGGGACAGTAGCCGCGTTTAAGTAAATAGTTCCTTCTGGACTTCTAAACACAGCCTTCCGTTGGATTTTCTTAGTATGGCGCAGAGTCCGGTGCATATGACCAAAAGCCACTAGAGAAACAGTTTTCTTCAGGTTGAGACTTTGAGAAATTGCTTCTGCGAAATCAGGATCACCAAAATCACCGCCAATAGGATGCCAATCTTTGCCACAAGGGTCCTCAGCGCGATCGCCCAAACCACTTGGTCCATTGTGTCCGAGAAAAATAATATTGTCATAAGTAACACTTTTTACAACCTTAACGATTTTATCTGCGGACTCCTCCAAACTAGAGACCCCATACCGTTCTTGACACATTTGGGCAAATCGCCATTCGGGTCCTCCCCAGGTAAAAGGACGACCACCCACCACAGTTAAATTCCACTGGGGAAAATCCAACTTACCATAACCGACTTGAGCAGATCCCAATAAATCTAATTGTTCCTGTACCCAGTCTTCCTTGGTGCGGTCATAAGGACATTTTTTGCGTCCCCATTCAGTTGCCGAGTACCAGGCATCGTGATTGCCCATTACCGCTGCTTTGGGAATATCTAAGGAAGCGATCGCTTTTACCACTTCCACCGACTCATTCCCGAAATCGCCGACAAATAACACTAAGTCAACATCGAGATGCTTGAGTGCTATGCCGTCTTCCACTTCCCATTGGTCGTGAACATCGCCAATTACAGCAATTTTCAAGGTTATTGATTGAGTTTTCTGACTGGTCATGCCACTTTAAAAAGCCGTATATTTCCAGGATATGAAACTCTACCGGATTTGGGCATAAATTGCTAAAATCAATCCCCCCACTATTTTTGGTAAAAACTACTATAATTGAATTCACAACGTAATAATTTGTAACTTAAAGCAGTTTTTAATTGTGTTTACAACTACACTTACTCAACCAAAACCAGGCATTCTGCCATTAGATTTATTTGCTGCTATTGAGCATCTGAAAACAGAACTGAATGCGGTTATATTAGCCCACTACTATCAAGATCCTGATATTCAAGATATTGCCGACTTTATCGGTGATTCCTTACAATTAGCCAGAGCCGCAGCCAATACCAAAGCCGATGTAATTGTCTTTGCTGGTGTTCACTTCATGGCCGAAACAGCCAAAATCCTCAACCCTGATAAATTGGTGTTGTTACCAGATATCAATGCAGGTTGTTCTTTAGCTGATAGTTGTCCTCCCCAAGAGTTTGCAGCTTTCAAAGCCGCACACCCAGACCATTTGGTAATTTCTTATATTAACTGCTCCGCCGAAATTAAGGCCATGAGCGATATTATTTGTACCAGTTCCAACGCTGTGAAAATTGTCCAGCAAATACCCAAGGAACAGCCGATTATTTTCGCACCAGATCGGAACTTGGGACGGTATGTAATGGAACAAACCGGACGGGAAATGCTGTTATGGCAAGGTAGCTGTATTGTCCATGAAACCTTTTCCGAAAAGAAAATAGTCCAGTTAAAAATTACACATCCTCACGCGGAAGCGATCGCTCACCCCGAATGTGAAACCAGCGTCTTGCGTCACGCCAGTTATATTGGCTCTACAGCCGCCTTACTTAATTATTGTCAAACCAGCCCTAGCCAGGAATTCATCGTGGCTACAGAGCCGGGAATCATTCACCAGATGCAAAAACTAGCACCTGACAAACACTTTATTCCCGCACCCCCCCAAAGTGATTGTAACTGTAACGAATGTCCATTTATGCGACTAAACACCTTAGAAAAACTGTATTTAGCCATGAATTATCGTACCCCAGAAATTACCTTACCAGCGGAACTCCGCACAGCAGCACTGCGACCAATGCAACGAATGTTAGAAATGAGTCCATAAATAGGGTTGGTAGGGGCGCAGGGCCTGCGCCCAATTAGGAGTCAGGAGTCGAGAATAGAAAAAATACATCCTGCTCATCCTTGAATCCTGGACATCCTGATAGCGTTCACGTAGTGTGCCGAAGGCATAACGTGGCGTTAGCCATTTCTGACATATTACCTATTGTTAAGATTTACTCTTTTGAGCTTCCTTCTGGGCTGCCTCACTAAACTTTTTATACAACTTAGTTCTAATCTGTGCTTCTTGATAGCGGCTATGGCTGGGGGCAACCTGACTCATTAAATCAGAAGCCCGTTGCCAAGTAGCAGCTAATTCTAACCACTGAGTTGAAGTTATCGCTGTTTTACCCGCCGTAGTAGCTTGGTTAGCCAATCGCACAGACGCGACAAAAGGATCATCAGATGGAGCGGAAAAACTTTGGCTACTAGGACGATTTGACAATTCTGGTTGTCCCTGGTTAGCTGTTTGCGAAGATGGAGAACCTGTGAATGGTAAAAGATTTTTCAATGTATTGCCGAACCTAGCATCAAGCAGCCAAGCTAGTAAAATTACTGAAGATAAACCAGAAACCGTCATGACTAAAGTTTTGACGGAAATTTTGCCTTGATCTGGATTCTTGAGTAAAGATTGGGGTTGCGCTAAAATAGGTCTTCTTGATTTAGTAGCAGCTTCAGTGAAATCGGAAATTAACCGCTTAAACAAATTTGGTTGGGATAGGATAATTTCCTGTGACCATAGTAATTGATTTTCAGAATCACGTTGAATTTCATCCAACCATAGTAGTTGTTCTTCTCGAACAATTCGACTATTAATATTAACCCGGCGAATATGACGCGGTGCAAGTGAGTCCAAAATTTGTTGGATTTTTGGGACTAAGGTAGTTTGCTCCAATTCCTCTACCGTAGCCGCTTCACACAAAAGTTGTAACACACCACCCGCAAAAACGGCTCTAGTTCTGACACCAGACATAACTAGCTTTTCATTTAATACTTGAATAATCGCGGCTACGCTGCCCTGGTGAGCTTGCCAAGCGATATCATTTATTCGATCTACCATTTGATATTTAGTGATAGCTCTCACACCCTGACCTGTGAACTAACTTTAGCTCATAACCCAAGTTACTAGTTATCTAAATTTAGGCATAGAAAAAGGTAATTGGTACAAATTCTTGCCTCTTGTCTCTTACCTCTTGCCTTTTTTTAACTAGCAACTTAGGTTAATATACATTTAACTTGGATAAATCAATTATATGTAAGTCTTTTAGAATAGGCATCTTCACCGCCCTAATTCTCTAACTCAAAATCTTAAAAGCCCATTAACAGACTTTAGCTATGAGTTTCCATACTTCAGTTTTGGGCGGTTTATGCAGAAATAATTCAGATACAGCCGGGAATAGGGAAAGTTATAGAGGTGTAAAAGAAACCTCAATTGTAAGTTTGAGCAACTCTATATTCGATTTGCTCTAGTGCGAATTGCCACACTTGATATCCTGCTGAGGATAAATGTAATCCATCTGTAGTTAATTCAGGACGCAAGTTACCATCAATATCCGTAAACCAATTGTGAATATTCAGATAATTAGCTCCTTGCTTTTGGGCAATAACAGCAAGTTGGGTGTTAATGTGACGAATACGACTATTAGGGATTTTCCCAGAGCGCACAGGTAAAATAGATTGGACAATAATCTGACTTTTGGGATGACTCTGACGTAAGCTGTGAATAATCCGCGAGGAATTCACCAAAATTGATTGGTCAGTAGCACCCTTACGTAAATCATTAATCCCAATCATTAAATAAATTACATCAGGTCTGGTGGCCGAAAATGCCGACAATCTTTTAAATACTCCCTCGGAAGTATCTCCAGATATGCCTTGATTTAGCCATAATTTACCCGCAGGGAGTTTGTCTTTAGGAAACCATAAACTTAAAGAATCACCTACCAAAATACTTAAACGATTTGTACCTTGGCCTTTGGTAATGGCTTTAGCTTCCATAGCTAATAGGCTTTTCCAATCTTGATAAGTGAGTTTAGATGCTTTTTCTGCCTCCCAGGATGATTCTACATTCTCATCATTATTGGTACGTGTATAGATTTGACCCGTTCTGAGTGACGCTAATCTTTGCTGGTAAAGTTGACTACCAGAAGCTGGTGATTTAGTTTTAGTTGTTTGGGAATTGAAGTTAAACGATGATTTTGCCGGTGCTGATAACCCATTCTGTCTAAATTCTGATAGCAGAATCCCCAGACTGGGCAGCTTTTTCCCGATAGTTGACAATTTTTCGGTTGAGGACAAAGTTTGTCCACTAAATTCTGGTAATGATTTATCAATCTTGGAAATACTTTTTCCTGCTGCTGTGGACTTTTCAGCTTGACTGCTAAATTCAGGGACAGCAATTTCATGGGGGGAGATTTTTTCGCTGTCCTTAGACTGGAAACCCTGTGCTAAATCGAATAAGGATAGAGAATCTTCAGGAAGAGTCGGTATCTGGGGAAGTGCTGATGTTGGTAGGACTAATCCTGTTAATAAGCTTGCGGCCAAGAGATAAGGTTCACTCATCGTTGTTTTGTTCCTTTGTTCCTTGTGCGTATTCACTGCTTTTTCTTATGACAGCCTTAACTCAGTGAATTCAGGAAGATTTCAATTTCTCTTGGTGTTGCTACTTCACAATATTTAACTTTGTTAAGTAATGTAACGAATTCAGATCACCCTAGCTGTTAGCGATTCTCTCCGGTCAGGATTAATAGATACTAAATTTTGGCAATTTTAATCTTTAAAGGCTTGCTAGATCAGCTTTACAGCTTTCTATCTGTTTATCTATCACCATCATCTTTCAACTTCCTATCCTTTTGTCATCTACTCAATTTTAGATTTCATACTTTTGATAGATGACAAATTTGAGTTAGTTGTGAAATAAGCTATAAGAAAAATTAATCAATTATTATATCAGTATAAATATTTGTTGAAAAAAATATAATCAAAAAGAGCTAAAAGCTTTAATTCATAATGATTGTACTACATATTATTTTTTCTAGGTACATACGTTTATTTCTACATACTGATTTAAATATTTTCTTATTAAGACAAAGAAAAAATGCGTAATTTGTCTATGCAAAATTTGTAACACAGGTGTGTATAGCAAAATAAGTAAATCCTTAAAATGCTTGCTACAAAAGAGTTATACCCGTCTTCAAAAAGTTAGATTTGCAGAATTCCTGAGTTCGCTTGCTATTTATAATCTGGATTAGACATATAAAGATTTATCAAAATAAAAGCAGATCAGTTCTCGGAATGTAGAATAACTTCGCAAAAAGTGCTAGGATTTATCCGAAGTCATTAATGTTCCTTTTTATTCCGTGGCTAGAGCTAGTACAGCAATCGGTGTATCTCCCATCATTAAGGAGACTGTGCAAAAACAGGCACATTCAACTCGCTTAACCTTGAAAGAGGTTATTCTCATGGGAATGTTGGCAATTGACAAGTTAGATGATCAAAGTTGCCAAGAATTGGCAGATCAAGTTCATCAAATGCAGGTTAATGGTGAAATCTAAAACTGTTGGCAAGAGTCTAAAAATTCAATGTCTCAAGCCTCCAGTTCCCAAGCTAAAAGATGGCAAGGGTGGTAGTTTGATTTATCAAATCTCTACTCTTGACTAAAACTATAGCAATTTCCCATTAAATGGTTCTCATTCAGTTTCAAACTTAACCAGCGGTGTTGCTGAAAATTAGCAACAAACCCCGTTGTGTTAGAAGCAGCGAAGGGATCTAATTTTAGATCCCCTTCATCTCGCAAAAACTTAATAAAAAAACTCAGCGAAAGCTTGAGAAAACGTGCTAGATGCGGTTTAATTATTGCTTATTTATAGCGGTGTAAATAAGCAATATTAGCCCCGATATTGGCAGTTTCCAGTAAATCTGGCGGAATTGCCCCTGATTGTTCTTTGGGAATTAATCAGAAATATCATATCCAGTTCGTAAAATGTTTTAGCCTTATAGCCATTTTTGAGTAGTTTTGCATACTCTGGCTATAAGGCTTTAATATTTTTCAGAAGTATTCTCACTCGGTAACTCCTGACTGCTTACATTTAGTGTGACTGGTTGTGAGTTTAAAAATAAAAATTTAAAATAATGCCATGATTGCAGCGGGAGAACCAGAACCTCCTCTTAATCTGAGAATCCCAATAATTAAGGTAGTTCCTTGGGGTGGTAACTGATCTAAATTCGTGAGATTTTCGATCACAATTAGCGATCGCTCCAACAGCAACCGATTAATAGTAAAATTAGTATCTTGCCCAGAATCTACACCATGAGTATCAATGCCCACTCCGGCAATGTGCCTATGTGTAATTAAAAACTCAGTTACATCATAGCTAAAACCGGGAAAGTGCATTTTTCCATGTTTATCTTGGTTAAAAAACGTCTTTTGATTTAACCATTTTTCTTGCCAACCAGTATATAGTATCACTAAACTACCTGGGGGAATTTCCCCAAATTCAGTTTCCCAAGTTTGGATATCCCTAATAGTCAAGACATAATCAGCATTCACTGCCGCTTGTTTGCAAATATTGATAACTATAGCAGATAATATTAATGATGATGCTGGATATTGGTCAATACTTGTACCGTTACTATAAAAACTATTGGGGGCATTAATATGAGTAGCACTATGTTCTCCCAAAGCAAAGCGTCGTAAGTAATAACCATCATCTTGGATTTCTGCAACACTGGTAAATTCTACGGGCGGATCACCTATCCATGTAGGTATACTTATATCAATCCGATGGCTGAGATGAATAACGCGAGAGTAACTAATATTACTTGATTGTTGGGGATTTTTGCTGGTCAAAGAATTTATTCCTAAGTTTAGGACATTTTAACAAATAATCCCCCAAGCCTTTTCACTTCAAGGTAATTGGGGGGATTTTTAATGTTGCAGCAAAAAGTGAATTTAATCTCAGTGAACAGCAAAAAAATTAAGATTTGAATAAGGAAAAGTTAATTTTACATAAACTTTCTAAAAATCGTGAATAGGACAAACCGGATGCATATAACTTCTATTTATCCGGGGAATCTGTAAATAATTCCTTCTTGATCACTTGTTTCAAAACTCGCATTTAGTTGTTTGGCTTTTTCGTCTAAATATAGTTTGGCTTCTTCTATGGATATTTGAGCAGATAAAGCAAATTTTGGCACTGTAATTGCTCCTGCTTCCTGTTGTAATAAGCGCAAAAATAGTTGTTCTTTAGCTAAATTTAATTCTTTAAGTTGCTTTTTGTGTTGTTGACGTAAACTCCAGAAAATCCATGTTCCTATAGCTGTTGATGGTAAACCAAATATAACTATGGCTGCTAATGAATCTTCTTTATATTTGCTGGTCTTTTTAGAATCAATTAAGTCTAGAGTTCCTAATAAGAGGATAGCTAGACCGATTGTGAGAAATGAACCTGCTAATATTTTTTTCAATGTTTTCATGGATTTTTTTTAAAGTTTTTAGTTTGCAAATATTTAGGACTACTATATACTACTTGTACACAATGTGAAAATACACAGACCAATAGGATTTTAGGTATTCGATTTTTACCAATTTTTGGAGAAATGTAAAGTTTTGTAAAATATTAGGTAACTTCTCGTAATTCAATTGAGAAACAAAGGAACGGATACTTCCAATCACTGTTGTTAAATCCAAAATCCTCCACTTTATCGGCAAAAAACCAAGTATGAGTAAATTTACACTGAAAAAATACAAATCATGGCAACAGATTCCCTTAGCAGTACAAATTGTAATTTCTATCATTTTGGCAGTAAGTGTGGGGACTTTACTGGGTGGACAAGCCGCAAATAATCCTGATTTAATCAATCACCTAGCTACCCCCTGTAACTTAATCCTCAAAGCTTTACGGGCATTAGCAACACCATTGATTATGTTAGCGGTACTACACGCATTTCTTACTGCTGATATTCCCGGTAGATCCGGCCGCCGTTTAGCAACACTGCTCATCACCAATACGACTGTAGCCATCTTGATTGGTCTTTTTGTCGCCAATGTATTAAAACCCGGTTCATGGGGTGGTATTGCGGCTCCAGTCAGCACTGAGGCATCAACTAAGACGCTTGATCCTTGGGGACTAATTCAAGATATTGTTCCTGATTCTATCCTCAAACCTTTAGTTGATAACAACGTCATTCAACTGATTTTTGTTGCTTTAGCTTTTGGGGTAGTTTTGCGGGCTTTGAAAGCACAGCAGATATCTGAAGGTAAAACAGATTACCAAGCGATTGAGAGAGTAATTTCAATATTATTTGAAGCTGTGATTCGTATTCTGCATTGGATTATTGCTTTAGTGCCGTTGGCAGTTTTTGGCATCGTAGCTAAAACCGTTGCCCTTCAAGGTTTTGCACCATTTAAAGCTTTAGGTGCGTTTATTGTGTCCGTGCTATTAGCTTTGTGTTTACAAGCTTGTTATTATTTGTTGCGGGTGAAATTTGGTTCTTGGGTAAAGCCAATTCACTTTTTACGTGGGGGTTCGGAAGCTTTGTTAACGGCTTTTTCTACGGCTTCTTCCACAGCCACAACACCAATTACTTTTGAGGCTTTGCTACAAAAAATTGGGTTACGAGAATCTTCTGCTTCTCTAGGGGCGTTAGTGGGGAGTAATTTTAATAATGATGGGACGGCTTTGTATGAGGCTATGTCAGCATTATTTATTGCCCAAGTGTTGAATTTACATCTTTCTTTGCCACAACAGTTAATTGTGATCCTGACATCTATTTTTGCTTCTGTTGGTGCAGCAGGTATCCCAGAAGCGGGTTTGGTGACGATGACTCTTGTATTTACTTCCGTGGGTTTGCCTACTCAATATATTGCTTTGTTGGTGACTGTAGACTGGTTTCTTGATCGTTGTCGCACTGCTATTAATGTGATGGGTGATATGACTGTTGCTTGTTTACTTGATGGTAAGCAGCGTCGGGTTGAGTAGTTAAACAATATTATGGAAGGCAGAGCCTTCTGGAATTCATTCCCATACAGAGTATGGGAACGAGAATCCCCGTTTCTTTAGACCGGGGAGTGTCAATTAGTAATACTGTCGAGAATAAACCCAAACGAAAAAAATGATAGTATAAACCATGAAAGTTTCTGAAATTATCAAAATATTAGAAGCAGATGGATGGCATTTATCGAGAACGAAGGGAAGTCATCGTCAATATAAACACCTGAGTAAACTTGGAACAGTTACCGTTCCTGGTAAGCTGATGTGCAGCTAAATTGTATAACACGAAAACGTAAAATTATTGTAGTGCGGGCATCTTGCCCGCATCGCATATACAAATTAAATACGCAACAGCTTAAACCTGCCAAAGATTTAGCAATTGGAACTCTAAAAAGTATTCTTAAACAAGCACAATTGGAGGAATTATAATGCGTTACGCAATTATTATTGAAAAAGCTCAAGAAAATTACTCTGCTTACGTACCTGATTTACCTGGATGTGTTAGTGTTGGTGACACAATAGAAGAAGTTAAAGAAAATATTCAAGAAGCAATTACCTTTCACTTAGAAACATTAATAGAAGATGGATTAAAAATTCCTCAACCACAAACAGAATGTGATTATGTTGATATAGCTGCATAATTTCATTATTGGTTGTAGAGAATTCATTCCCATCCTTTTTATGGGAATGAGAAAACGAGAAAAGATGGGCGCAGACCCTGCGCCCCTACTATTTTGAAGTCTATCTCATATTCTGCTTCTTTTCGGCTTTAGGATCACGATTAGCTACAGCAGCTAATTCGGCATCCATTAAGGTTTTTCCGGTGGCAGCTAGGTAAACATCATCTAAACTAGGACGAGATTGGGCGATGCCAAAAATTGGTAAACTGGCATTATTTAACGCCTGTTGAATAGTTATTAAAACGTCATTTTGGGGGGTGACTACTAAATTTAGAGAGTTACCTTGGGCGCTGTTGATGATGATTTCTTGAACAAAAGGTAAGGCTGCTAAGAGGTTTTTGGCGGTTTCGGCTTCTTCACTGGGGGAAAATTCGCGGATTCTTAAGGTGATGCGATCGCCTCCTACCTGATCTTTTAACTGAGATGGTGTACCATTAGCAATAACCAGTCCTCTATCTATAATTGCCACTCTATCGGCTAAAGCGTCAACTTCTTCTAAATAATGGCTGGTAATGACTACGGTAGTTCCCGCAGCCCGCAATTGACGCAAGAAATCCCACACCACAACCCGGCTTTCAATATCCAATCCTACCGTTGGTTCATCTAATACTAAAACATCGGGTGCATGGAGTAAACCAGCAGCCAAATCTAGCCGCTTGCGTAAACCACCGGAATAAGTGCCGGTTTTTTTATCTGCGTATTCTTGTAAACCCAGCAAATCTAAAATAGTGTTAATTCGCTGTTTAATCAGCGCACCGGGAAGATGATAAAGCGCGGCTTGTAATTGTAGTAACTCCCGGCCAGTGAGGACTTTATCCAAAGCGACTTCCTGGGCGACATAACCTAGCTTTTGCCGAGCTAATTTGGGGTGATCTAATACTGAAATGCCGGAAACTTCAATTTTGCCAGCGTCAGGGGTTGTCAGCGTACACAAAGCCCGGAGAGTGGTTGTTTTTCCTGCCCCGTTGGGTCCTAGTAAACCAAATATTTCTCCAGGTTGGACTTGAAAGGAAACATCCTGGACTGCGACTACATTACCGTAGCTTTTTTTGAGATTTTCGATGAAAACGGCGGCAGCCATAACAGCTATAATCCTTAACTATACAATTCGCAACAATCTATCTTTTATTGTACAAGTTGGGCGTTAGGTGTGATGAGTTTAATATTTCATTTTGGGATCAGATTCAGGTCTGATTGGGGAAATACCCAAAAAATGGGCATTGTTTACCGGATACTAACTAATCAAAAACATTAAAATCCAAAAGCTAAAGCATCAAGCATATATTTACCTTTTTCTTGTCCAACTTCTAGATAAATTTCTAGTAATTCTTCATAAGCAGTTTCTCCCCCTATTATTTTCCAAAAGTCATTACCGATAACAACTGCATCATTAAAAGGCGTATAATTTAGGGTACAAGACCACTTATAATCTGCTTTTTTTGCTCCATAAGGATTATAAGGCATAGCATAATAAGCTTTCACTTGAGGACGATTTTTTCCACTGAGCAATTGAAATCGAAGTAACCGTTGTGTTACCTCTAAACACTGTCCTTTATTGGGCTTTGGACCTTTAATTTCAAAAAATAATTCTGTTCCATCTTTAGCTAAAATATACAAGTCCGTGCGAACAATTTTAAGTTCTAAATCATCACTGCGTCTAGTATTTAACACTGCTGTTATCATCTGCTCTAAAGATGGCTTACCTTGCTTATTTGTTGCAGCAGATTCATATTTTTGTTTTTGAAGTTCAGCTTCTGCAAAAGCTGTAAGACTTACCTCAGCTTTAATATCATAACCTCGACGGACATCTTGATGATGCTCTAGCGCAATTAAACGAGCGCATTCTTCAAAAGAATTACCTAATTTTGTACTCAAACCTCTTTCAAATTGGTTGATACGTATTAATTCTGGTGGGATAAGTGCTGCTTGAAATGGCTTTAATTCTCCATTAGATGAAGACCTAGATAAATATTCGGTTGCATTATCTGGTTTTAAAATTTTACGTCCTTTATATTCATCTACAAGACCATCAATAAAACCTTCTAGATATCCTTTGATTGCTGCGCGAGTTGTAATATTAATAGCTGTCATATGTTAACCAATGTTTAAAGAATAATGTTGAGTAAAGATTTAGCCAAATGATAGATTACAGGCACAGATACAGCATTACCAAATTGATGCTTTGCCTTATTTTCATTATCGGCTATTTGGAAATTTTCTGGAAATCCTTGTAATATTGCGTAATCTTTTGCCGTTAATGGTCTATATTTTTTAAGAAGATAAATTTCTTGGATAAATTTCTGTTTATATATTTTTGGTTCATGACATTCTATAGATATAGTTGCTACATAATCTTTCGTTCCCGTTGCGGTTAAAGTCCCAATAGCATCAGCATGAGGTAAATATATTTTAGAAATTCCCTTAATTCCTGATGAAATTTTAGAATTTACAAATTCATAACCTTTATTTTCTACAAAACGCAAAATTTCTTTATCTACTAAATGATTTATTTCTTCAATCTTCAAGTCAAGAATTAAAGATTCTAAAATCTCATATTTCAAAGGATTACCATCTTTATCACCGTAAATTTTCCTTCTCCGATTTTTTAATATTGTTTGACAAATTGACTTTTCTCTCTGAGTTGTTTCGATTAAATCCCAAGAATGAATGGTAGTATGTCCGTCTCTGACATCTGAGAAGAGAAAGAAATCATTTAATTCATCTAATTTTTGGAATCTACCTCTAGCACCAGGAATTTTACCATCTGTAAATAACACTTCTGTGGGAAATTTCTTTTTAGAAGAATTACTGCGTTGAATATCAGGAATTATATCATATAATTTCCCATGCTTATTTATAGGTTTAGGAAAGGTAAAACCCCAACTGTTATCTAGATCATTTCTAATACCAACAATAAATATTCTGTCTCTATCTTGAGGTAAACCAAAATCGTAGGAATTAAGCACCTGATATTTAACTAAATATCCAGATGATGTTAAATTATTAAGTATATATTCTAAACTTGTCCTGTTTCTCGGCTCAGTTAGACCTTTAACATTTTCAAATATAAATGATTTGGGTTGATTAGATTTGACGACTCGAAAAACATCATTCCATAATTGACCTCTGGAATCATCTAAACCTTTTAATTTACCTGCTATTGACCAAGGTTGACAAGGAACACCACCGACAATTACATCTATTTCAAAAGGTAATTTATCTAAATTAGTGATATCTCCTAAATATGGTTCATTAGCATTGGTATCACGAATAAAGTTATTTTTGTAAACTTTGATTGCTTGTTTGTCAATTTCTGAATAACCTAAACAAATTCCTCCTAGTTCTTCGAGAGGAATTCTAAAGCCACCAATACCAGAAAATAGGTCTATAAAGGTAAATTTAGTGATGGTTTCTATGGTAGTGGTAGGTTGGAATAATGGGAATATTTCTAGCTGTTGAGCATCAATACAAGATTTCATATCAATTTAATACACAATTTTATATTATATGATATTGACATTATATCAAGAAAATACCGAACTGTGTTCAGTAACTTCTTTTCCTTTTGGTTGATGTCCCTGCATTAAATTAATCAGATATTCACCAAGTTCTTTAGCAAGTAACACCGGAACTGCATTACCAATTTGTTTATATTTAGAACTTATCGAACCATGAAAAATCCAATCATCAGGAAAAGTTTGAATTTTTGCAGATTCGCGCACAGTTAAAGGACGAAGTTCTACAGGGTGACACATATCTGTAGCTTTTTGTTGGGGACTGGTTGTGATTGTTGGTGAAGGTTTATCCCAAGATAATCTTCTGTAAAAACCAACTTTTCCCCCACCAGAATTATAAGCACCTCCCATTGCTTCCTTTTGTAATTCTTCTGGTAAATTTTTCCAATTTTGTCCCGCTGCTAATAATCTTAAAAACTTGAGCCGATTTTCTGAATAACTAATAAATTCTGGTTGGATATCAACAAAATCTATTAACGCATCTTTTAAAGTTCTCCACTTTGGTAAAAATTTACCATCTTTACTATATTTAGCTAGAGGAAATGTAGCAGTTTCACCATCTCTAGAACCAATAAAAACTACACGGGATCTATTTTGAGGAACACCATAATCTGCCGCTTCTAACAGGTTGTAAACTACGTTATATCCTAATTCCTTTATTTCTGCTAAAACTACTTTTAAAGCTGCACCATTCATTTCATCAAGTTCTAAAGCTGGGTAATCTTTTCCTCTTTGATTAATAGGACGATGACGCAAAGAAGCAGAAAGTAAGCCTCTGACATTTTCCATTAAGAAAAATCGGGGTTGGACTTCTTTGACAATGCGAATAAAATCCATGAATAAACTCCCACGCGGGTCTATAACTGAACCCCGTTTTCCTGCGGTACTAAATGGCTGACAAGGGGGACCACCCGTGACTAAATCTATTTCCCCTGGAAGTAAAGCACGACCTAAATTTAAAACTCTTCCTCCTTCTTCTAGTAATTTTTGAGAAGAAACTTTTTCTAATTCTCTGGGAATAGCACTTTCTTGGAGATAAGGTTTATTGAGAGCAATTGTTTTAACTGCATCTTTATCTTTTTCAACTACACTAACAGTATGAAATCCTGCTTGTTCTAGTCCTAAATCTAAGCCATAAGCACCTGTGAATAGGGAAATGCAAATAGGTTGATTATTGATCATTATTGATTGTTTTTGAAAGTTATTACTATATGACAAATTATACCTTTTCCAGGTTTTAAAACATTCCCCTGGAAGTCAAGAGAATTTAAATTTACTAGTACCTAATAAATACACTTAATTCTAAGTAACTATTATTATATTTGCTCTATTACCATTTTACCGCTAGATGCTACTTATCGGCTGTAGATTTTTGACAATTGAAAACAGATTGTTTGATTTATGGACAATCAGGCAAAAAAAAAATTGGGTAGCAATATTAAACAACTTAGGACAAAGTTAGAACTCTCACAAGAGCAACTAGCAGAAAAAGCGGATTTGCACCGTACTTATGTTGGTGCTGTTGAACGAGGTGAGCGCAATATTAGTTTAGACAATATTTTAGCAATTGCTCGCGCATTAGGAATTTCAGCAAGTGAATTATTAGAGGGAGTTGAATAATGTTATTATCTCCCTACATGAATTATCCAGAAAGTGAATGGTTAGAAATAACCAACAAATTGATTGAAGAATTTCCGCTATCTAGTGAAGTTTTAGTCTCGATTGTAGAATCTGCATGGGAGGATCTTTATAATTCTAGTTTTGGAAATTCTGGACTTAAAATAGGTCAAGATATTTTTCTACCTGCTCAAGCTACAGGTGTTATTTTAGAAAAATTAATAGCGGTTCATCTTGCTAACCAATATTCAGAATGGAGAGGAGGTAAAACTAAACAGGAAAAAGATATTGTTTACACCATTAATGATCGCTATTCCTTTGAAATTAAAACATCTTCCAGTAAAAGTGGATTGTTTGGTAATAGAAGTACAGGTCATATCGAACAAAGTATAGAACGGGATATTACTTAGTGATTAACTACAAATTGCCTAAAGAAGATGATTTAAGTTACCAATTATGGAAAATTCGTTTTGGTTGGATAGATGATGAAGATTGGATTGGTCAAAAAGAAGCAAGTGGACAACAAGCATCTATAGGAAAAAAGTTAGCAGAATTAAAGTTAATAACGCTCAAAATGTATCAGTAACTAAATCAAATAAAGTACCTTGTTTAACTTGATTTTCTTGATCACAGCGAATTTTTTTAACTCTTTCCACTGCAATATTGACATAATCTGGATTAATTTCAATACCTATTGCTTTACGTCCGGTTTTAATAGCTGCTTCTGCTATTGAACCAGATCCAAAAAAAGGATCAAATATGATATCTCCATGATTACTACTAGCTAAAATAACCCGACTAATTAACTCAATTGGAAACTGTGCGGGATGAGGAGTTCTTTCTTTAGAACTACGATTTTGACCGGAGGTAACTTTAGGAATTTGCCAAACATCAGTAGGGTTTTTTCCGTTGACATTACATTTTAATTTGCCATTTTTCTTTTGATTAGGATATTTAACATTAGGATCACGAATATCATCTAAATTAAATAAATATTTTTGAGAATCTTTAACATACCAAAGAAATTTCTCATTCCGAGGAGAAAAAAACAATTTTCCTGCGACTCCTGCACCATAATTCCAAACAATTTCTTGAATTAAATAAAAAGGAACTTTATCCCAAATTAAATAAGGAATAGGAATTGCTTTAGCACTGTTGGGAATAGAAAGATAACCAAGATTTAGCCAAAATGCACCATGAGATGAAGTGCAATGATAGACTTGATTAATCCATTTAACTGTCCATTTAATATAATCTTCTAATGACAATATAGATTCATATTCCTTTCCTATATTATAGGGAGGAGATGTCACGGTTAAAGGTAAGCATTCTGCTGGTAATTTATTCATTAATAATAATGAATCTCCTTGATAAATTAATACATCTTTATCTTCATAGACTGGGGTTCCCAAAAAAGATTTAAAAGTATTAAGCTCCATACATTTGTACTCACTTAGTAAATGGAAAATGGTTTTAACATTGTACTACATTAATTAGTATTAAATATTATTTAAGACAAAAATAATAGGGTGAGTAAAACTCACCCTTTGAATTATACAACCAAATTGCAATATATCTACTGCCAAACGTAGATAAGTAGAAACAAAACAATCCAGATAACATCAACAAAGTGCCAAAACAAAGAAGTGGCATTTATCCCAAAATGGCCATTATCAAAATTACCAGGAATAAAAGAACGCAACAACACAATTAACTGTAACAGAATACCCGTAAAAACGTGCAAACCGTGAAAACCAGTTAATAGATAAAACATTCCTCCAAACGTACCAGAAGTAAAGCCAAATTCCAGTTGACTCCATTCCACCGCTTGTCCAAAAAGGAAATAACCACCCATAGCCATTGTTAAAAACAACAACAGCCGATAAGTCTTTAAATCATGTCTTTCCAGAGCTTTTTCTGCAAAGAAAATCACAAAACTACTAGCAACTAAAACCACAGTATTAATGCTTGGTTCTTTTATTTCCAAACCAGAAACACCAGCCGGCAACCAATTAACAGCAGAAGTTTTGTAGATAATATAGCCAGCAAAGAAACTCAAGAAAATGACACTTTCTGATAACAGAAAGACAATAAAACCAAACATTTTATTGCCTTCTTCATCATGTTCGTGTTCATGACTGTGGTGAGGCTGTAACTCTTCTGAAGAAATAGAACTATCCATCATAATTTCCAATTGAATAAATTAGTGAGAAAGAAGATCCCCGACTTCTTTTTTGATCTTGTTAATAAATTATGAATTAATGCCAGAAGTCGGGGGTCTAGAAATTGACAAATTACTCATGTTCAGAAGATGCCATTAATTCAGACTTGCCATAACCATAAGGTTCGCAAGTAACAATCGGAATTTCTTCAAAATTCTCAACAGGAGGAGGAGAAGAAACAGTCCATTCCAAACCAATTGCTCTCCAAGGATTACCAGGAGCTTTTTCTCCATCCATCCAAGAAATTAACATATTGAAAATGAAAGGAAGAGTAGACATTCCTAATAGGAAAGAACCCAAACTAGCAACAATATTCCAACCAACTAATTCAGGTGCATAGGAAGCAGCACGACGTAACATCCCTTGCAAACCTAATGGGTGCATGGGTAAGAAATTCAAATTTGTGCCGATAAATGCTAACCAAAAATGGATTTTGCCCCAACCTTCGTGGAACATTCTCCCCGTCATTTTGGGAAACCAATGATAGATAGCGGCATACATTCCCATCGTCACAGTTCCATAGAGAACATAATGGAAATGACCAACGACAAAATAGGTATTGTTAACATGAACATCCACTGGAACAGAAGAAAGCATAATTCCTGTAATCCCAGCAAATACAAACATTACCAAACCACCCAAAGCAAATAACATTGGTGTAGTTAGGCGAATTTTTCCGCCCCAAATAGTTGCTACCCAAGCAAATACCTTAATCCCTGTGGGAATAGATACAAACATGGTTGTCACCATGAAAAATAACCGTAGCCAACCAGGAGTACCACTCACATACATATGGTGTACCCAAACGATGCCGCTAACTACAGCAATTAACATCGAAGAAACAGCAACGACTTTGTAACCAAATAAAGGTTTGCGAGAATAAACCGGAAATATTTCCGAGAAAATCCCGAAGATAGGCAAAATGATTACATATACCGCAGGGTGAGAATAGAACCAGAAATAATGCTGGAACATCACCGGATTTCCGCCTTTGGTGGGATCAAAAAAGGAAGTTCCCACTGTAATATCAAGAAGCAACATAACCGCCCCGGCTGTTAAAGCTGGCAGTCCAAATAATTGGATAATTTGGGCGCTAAATACTGCCCAAACAAAGAGAGGCATTCTAAAATAACCCATTCCTGGCGCTCGCATTTTCACAATGGTGGTGACAAAATTCACCGCACCCATAATGGAAGAGACACCGGAAATAGCCACCGCTAATAACCAGAGAACTTGACCGTTAATGAAGTTTCCCGTGGGGTTTTGGGTACTGACGGGGGGATATGCCCACCAACCAGATTGAGCAGGTCCACCGGGAACGAAGAAGCTGGACATGAGGAGAATTCCCACCACGGGAACCATCCAAAAGGCGACGGCGTTTAAGCGGGGGAATGCCATATCTCGCGCCCCAATCATCAGGGGAACGAGGTAGTTAGCCATACCAACAAGGGAGGGAAACGTCCACAAAAACAGCATCACTGTTCCGTGCATGGTGAACATTCCGTTGTAGACTGTGCGGTCTATTAAATCAGCTTCAGGGGTGATGAGTTCTCCTCGCAAAATCATGGCGAAGATACCACCAACAAGGAAGAAGATAAAGGAAGTAACGAGGTATTGAATCCCGATAACTTTATGGTCGGTACTAAAGCTGAAGTATGTTCTCCAGGTTTGGGGCGGTTCGTGGTGATGTGATTCACCAGCAACATGAATGGGAATGTTAGTCATTCGATTTTAGATTTTAGATTTTGGATTTTGGATTGCCAATTTTAGATTTTTGATGGCTAAATCTAAAAGCAAAAAGTTAATTAACCGGGGAAATTGACTAATGGAGGTGCTGCGGGTTCAACGGTTTTCCAACCGCTATCAATGCCGTTTTCTACTTTGAGGGCATATTCGGAAGCCGCTTGGTTAGGGGCTGGGCTGGGTTTTTGACTCGCAGCTTTGCTTAACCACTGCTGATAGTTGCTAGGTGATTCCACAATGACTTTTGCTCGCATAGTGGCAAAGTATGTACCGCTATACTGAGAGTCGGTTAAATCATACGCACCGGGGCGAATGGGAGTAAATTCAAAGTCCAGGTCGTTACCAGGAATAATGTCTTGTTTAAGACGGAAAGCGGGGATAAAAAAGCCGTGAAGTACGTCTTCCGAATGCAGATTTAGACGAACACGGCGATCGCTTGGTAAATGCAATTCTGTACTGGTAACATTGCTTTGGGGGTAATGAAACACCCAAGCCCACTGTTTAGCTGATACATCAATATGTTCTACATCCTCAGCAATTACCGCTTCTGAAGTCTCATCTATCACAGCATAGGCGGTTTCCATCTTCATGGGGTTATGTAGGTGGATCTGGTGAGATGGGCCCTGGATACCCATTTCTTCGTAAACTTGGTAACTATAACCCGCAATCCACAACACCAACATAATTGGGATTGCTGTCCAAATTACTTCTAAAGTCACATTACCTTCAATGTGGGGACCATCACCTAAATCTGTAGCTTTCGCCCGATGGAAACAAATGGAATAGAAGAGAGTAGCAGTTACTCCCAGGAAAATTAAAGATCCTAATGTTACCAAAAAGCTAAATAAATCATCAATCAGATGAGATTCAGCAGCCCCTTGGGGAGGAAGCCAAGAATAAGCCTGTTTACCAATCCAGAGACTAGTAAGAGTTACCGCAACTGCCCCAGTAACTATGGTCAAAAAGTTGAGAAAGTGCCGAATTTTCATAATGGTCAGTGGTTAGTTGTCAGTAGTCAGTGGTCAGTAGTCAGTTGTTAGACAAGAATTTTTACCGATTACCAATCACCAATCACTTATTACCAAATATCTGATTAATGTCTTGTCCTGATCGCAGTAATTTATCGGCTGTATTGTGAACACCAAAATCTGCTGCCAGGTGCGCTCCTAATGTTCCATGAAAATACATCAGCAACATAATAATTACACCGACAACCAGATAAGAAATTTGCACTTCTCTCTCTTCATATTTGCCGATAACGTAACGTTGCCAACCTCTCCAAAAGGTCATACCCACAATGAGAGCCAGTAGTAATACACCACCCACACCGTGCCACATCATTGTGGGCATTGCCAGCATTCCCCACGGACTTTTGATATCTGCTGGTGGGGCTGCTAATAACATTTCATAAAAACCTGCACCAACTGTGAAAAATGTAATCACAGACGCAGCAAAAATGTTGTACCAACCTACATCAAATAATTGAGAACGTTCAACTTTAATTCCCAAAAAATTGAACAGCCATTTTTCCAAAGGGAAGAACACACCTAAAATATCAAAGATAATGGCAATGATGAATAAACCTAATGTAAGGTGGACTAAATTAGGATGAATCGGAATGGCATAAGGTAAACCATTTGCACCCATTTGGTGACTAATTTGGTCTAATAATTCTGAATTCATGGCAAGATTCCATCCTTTACCGCTTCCACAACAGGTACGGTATGTAAGCCATACACCCATACCAGTTCATCACCAAGATATACTTGAAAACCAACCAGAGCCGTTAATAAAACTGCCACAGCTATATAATGAAAAGGGAGTTTTTTCGGATCACGACTCCGCAAAACATAACGCCAAGCAGTAATAGCGGCAATAATACCTGAAAGTGACCAACCGATGAGAGTATGAATATTTAAAACTGATTTAGCGAGTTCGTAGGGTTTTGCTAAACCAGCCTCAAATTGACCAAAAATAATTGCCACAAAAATAGCTACCGTGGCAATACACATATTCCACCAACTCACCTCAAACAAAGTAGTTTTACCAGTTACATAACCAGCAAAATCACAAAAAACAGAAAATAGCACCATCGCAATTACAAAGTGAACCACGATAGGATGTAAAGGATCTGGATATGGTAAATTATGCTCATTCAATGAAGTGAAAAAATCCAGCATTAAATTCTCCTAGACTGATTTACTACTCCTTAGCCAAACTTAAATAATTGCTAGATACTCACTCACTGATACCAAAAAATTATTTGATAAATCTGGTGTGAGTTTGCTGCAATGTATAACCAAATAGCCAATTACTTTTGGTCAAGTTATTTCCTCATAGTGACAACAGTAATTATGGATGTAGCTAAACTAAATCACTGTTAGAGGTTGAATTTACTAGACGTAAATTTTTATGAATTGTCAAAAAAACTAAAAGCAGAACTTCTAGAATTAATAAGAGAGCCAAAAGCAGATTTTGATCTTGGCTCTCTTACAATATTTTTAAATCAAAACCAACTATTTTTATGTTTATTGATGTACAATAAAAAATTATCACTTTGTAATTTAAAAAACCGAAATATATAGTTTTTACAGTAGGGGCGCAGGGCCTGCGCCCAGTCAAGATTCAGAAACTCTAGAAAACTTTAGCTATTAGCCCGGAACTTAAGTTCCGAGCGGGTAAAGCAGCCAAAAGTAAATGTATTATCAACCCATATCTGCATTCATACCCCTAATCCCCAAATCCCTAATTAACCTTGATAAGGATTATCGAGTCTATCAACAGAAACATTAACCGACAATGGTAAACGACCAGGATTTAAACGGGGTTCAGCCGCATAGCCTACAGGTACTAAAACAGCAATACAGATATCTGGGTCATTCTCTGCCCCAATTATAGCTTTAACCTGTTCCTCCATCCAACCATTCATAAAGCAGGTGGATAAACCCAAGCTTTCCGCTGCTAATACTAAATTTGTAGCAGCTATCATGGCATCTTTAATGGCGTATTCCCGGCGCTTGTCTCCTAACTTTTCTTGAAATTGGGGAATTGCATTTCTAAAATAATTCACAGTTCCCTCATTCCAAGCCCCAGTGGCTGCACCTTGTTCTAAAATCGGTGTGATATCTTTTTCTCCCGCAGCAGCGTCAGCAGCGAAAACAAAGGTAACAGGTGCTTGGATAATTTGCTTTTGATTCCAAGAAGCCGCACATAATGCTTCTTTTTGGGCTTCGTCTTGAACTAAAACGATTCTCCAAGATTGGACGTTAAAACTACTGGGTGCAGCTACGGTTAATTCTACCAGTTGTTTGAGTAGTTCTGGGGAGATGGGGTCTGGTTTGAAGGTTTTGATAGAACGACGTTGTACTATGGCGCTGGGTACGTCTAATGCTGGGATTTGGGTGTTTGAAGTCACGGTATTCTCCTCTGTTTTGTCCTACCCGCTTAGAGTAACGCTTTTTTGTACGCGGTTCAATTGACGGGTGAGAGGTTGTTATTCCTCAAGTAATACCAGTGGTTACTAATCATTTAAATATGTACATGACAGTTACTTGTGATTTGATACGGTTAAAATAATTAATACTAATAGTTACTCTTACAAGAAAATGTTAATATCTAAAATATGCTATGTGTTGCGAACAAATAAAGCTTTATCTGAAGAGGGATTAGTCTTACCAATGTTCGCAAATATGAGCAGGAAAAAGTTAAACAGCAAACTGTCAATACTCAAGTAATGAGCTTGGATTTTTCACACTCACCCCCTCAGGCATTAGACAGAGATTTACCAGAGAAATTACCCATCTTTTTAACTATGCCTGGGCAGCAACATACTTATCTAAAGTAGCAACTAAAATAGTTTTAGGAACAGCACCAACAACAGTATTGATTTGTCGTCCCCCCTTAAACACCATCAAAGTAGGAATAGTGCGAATCCCGTAATGACTAGCAACAGTAGGATTTTGATCAGTATTCAGTTTCACCACCTTTAGCTGTCCCTCATATTCCGTAGCCACCTCTTCAACCACAGGAGACAGCATTTTACAAGGACCACACCAAGGGGCCCAAAAATCAACCAAAACAGGAGTTTCGCTTTCTAACACTTCTTGTTTAAATGTGGCTTCAGTGACATTGGTAATGGATGACATAAATTGTCCGCCTAGATTTAAATTAGTAATTCGATGATATCTAATAAATGAGTGAAGAAATATATTGCTAAGTTTAGTTTTGCTAAGTTTCCTATCTTGTATACTCCATAGATAATTATTCTACTGCTTACCAAAAACTATTCCTAGACGTGAGTTAAAAAATTTTGATTGACAACCCTCAAACAGTACAAAATTGGCATGGCAAACTTAACTTAGTATATAGTAATCGCCAAGATTCCACTCAGTTAATTTACAATCACCATCAAGCCCCTTTTAAGGTACAACGCCCCTTTTACCCAGAAGGTAAGAAAATTTGTCATAGTGTGATTTTACACACAGCCGGCGGCGTTGTGGGAGGCGATCGCTTATCTTCCCAAATTCACCTCCAACCCAATTCCCAAGCCTTAATTACCACCGCAGCCGCGGGTAAAATATATCGCAGTAATGGCTTACCAGCAAGACAAACCATAGAAATACAAATTGATGCTAATGCTTGTTTAGAATATTTACCTCAAGAGACGATTTTATTTAATGGGGCAATTTATCGCCAAGATTTACGGGTAGAATTAGCTACGGGTGCGAGTTATTTAGGCTGGGAAATTACGCGATTTGGCCGCAGTGCTAGGGGTGAGAAATTTTTACAGGGAGAGATGCGATCGCACACGGAAATCTGGCAAAATGGTATACCGTTGTGGATTGATAGACAAATCGTCCCCGGTAGCGAAGAAGTATTTCACAGTCCCCACGGTTTAGCAGAAAAACCTGTTGTTGGTAGTTTTGTTTGCGTTGGTTTTCCCTTGTCTGAGGAAATCATCAACCAAGCACGTTCTTTAATTATTCAAAACTCTGATGCTGGAGTAACTCGCTTACAACAGGGATTTTTGTGCCGATATCGTGGTAATTCTACATCTGAAGTCAGAAGTTGGTTTACAAATATTTGGCAAATATTACGAGTATCTTGTCTAAATCGTGGTAATTGTATTCCTAGAGTCTGGCAAATTTAAAGGATAAAAAATGCAACTTACACCCCAGGAAAAAGACAAGTTATTAATTTTTACCGCTGCTTTAGTCGCGGAAAGACGCAAAAATAGAGGTTTAAAATTGAATTATCCCGAAGCAATTGCTTTTATTTCTGCTGCGATTTTAGAAGGAGCAAGAGATGGTCAAACTGTAGCAGATTTGATGAGTTATGGAACAACTTTATTAACTCGTGATGATGTCATGGAAGGGATTCCAGAAATGATTCATGATGTCCAAGTAGAAGCCACTTTTCCTGATGGCACAAAGTTGGTAACTGTACATAATCCAATTAGATAATTTTCACGCAAAGGAAAAACTTATGATCCCCGGAGAAATTATCACCCTAATAGGTGAAATCGAATTAAATGCAAATCGTCCCACTACTAAATTAATAATAGCAAATACAGGAGATAGACCAATTCAAATCGGTTCACATTTTCACTTTTACGAAGTTAATACCGCTTTAAACTTTGACAGAGAAAAAGCGCGAGGGATGCGATTAGATATCCCCGCAGGTACAGCAGTCAGATTTGAACCAGGAGACGAAAAAGAAATTACATTAATCCCCCTCGTCGGTAGCCGCAAAATTTACGGCTTCAACAACAAAATTAACGGAAAACTCTAAAAAATATCAGCATCAATCTACTAAAAGAAAGGATAACATAATGAGTTACAAAATGAACCGCCAAGCCTACGCCGAAACCTTCGGACCAACAGTAGGAGACAGAATTAGATTAGCCGATACCGAATTATTTATAGAAGTAGAAAGAGACTTCACAACCTACGGAGATGAGGTGAAATTTGGTGGTGGAAAAGTAATTAGAGATGGGATGGGACAATCCCCAATTTCTAATCATGATGGTGCAGTAGATTTAGTAATTACTAATGCTTTGATTCTCGATTGGTGGGGAATTGTCAAAGCAGATGTAGGCATCAAAAACGGCAAAATTTATAAAATTGGTAAAGCCGGAAATCCCTATATTCAAGACAATATAGATATCATTATTGGTCCGGGAACGGAAGCTTTAGCAGGGGAGGGAATGATCCTCACTGCGGGGGGAATTGATACCCACATCCATTTTATCTGTCCCCAACAAATTGAAGTAGCTATTGCTTCCGGTATCACTACCATGATAGGTGGTGGTACAGGCCCAGCTACAGGGACAAATGCCACAACTTGCACCCCTGGTCCCTGGAATATTTACCGAATGTTGCAAGCTGCTGACGCTTTCCCTGTTAACTTAGGATTTTTAGGAAAAGGTAACACCAGTAAACCAGAAGGACTTATAGAACAAATCGAAGCTGGGGTAATGGGGTTAAAACTTCATGAAGACTGGGGAACTACTCCCGCTACAATTGATACTTGTCTTACTGTTGCTGATGAATATGATGTACAAGTAGCAATTCACACTGACACATTGAACGAAGCCGGATTTGTCGAAGATACTATTGCAGCTTTTAAACATCGTGCTATTCACACCTACCACACAGAAGGCGCAGGAGGAGGACACGCACCCGACATTATTAAAGTTTGCGGACAAAGTAACGTTTTACCATCTTCCACTAATCCTACCCGTCCCTACACCGTCAATACCCTAGATGAACATTTAGATATGTTGATGGTATGTCATCACTTAGACTCTGCCATCCCTGAAGATGTATCTTTTGCTGAATCTCGTATTCGTAGAGAAACTATCGCCGCTGAAGATATATTGCACGACTTAGGCGCGTTTAGTATGATTGCTTCCGATTCCCAAGCGATGGGACGGGTTGGTGAAGTAATAATTCGTACCTGGCAAACTGCACACAAAATGAAGGTACAGCGGGGAAGTCTTGCTGGTGATAGTAATGCCGACAATTTACGAGCTAAACGCTATGTTGCTAAATATACTATAAATCCAGCAATCACCCATGGTATTTCTGAGTATGTGGGATCTGTGGAAGCGGGAAAAATCGCAGATTTGTGCTTGTGGAAACCTGCATTTTTTGGTGTTAAACCGGAAATGGTAATTAAAGGAGGTATGATTGCTTGGTCACAAATGGGTGATGCTAATGCTAGTATTCCGACACCTCAACCTGTGTATATGCGCCCAATGTTTGGCAGTTTTGCTGGTGCGAGAAATGCGACATCATTAACTTTTGTTTCTCAAGCAGCTTTAGAAAAAGAAATTCCTCAGCAATTAGGGTTGAAAAAATTAGCAGTTGCTGTTTCGGGAACTCGTCAAATCACTAAGCAGGATATGAAATTAAATGATGCTTTACCTCGTATTGAAGTAGATCCTGAAACCTATGAAGTTCGCGCAGATGGTGAATTATTAACTTGTGAACCAGCCACAGTTTTACCAATGGCACAAAGATACTTTTTGTTTTAGAATATGACTGAAAAATTTACTAATAGTAACGATAAATATTTGCAAATTACATTTGTAGTGAAGAGTAATAATGACTAATAAATTACCAAAATGCGCCGAAATTATTACTAAACAACGGCAGTTTTTCCAAACTGGTAAAACTAAAGATGTTGCTTTTCGGATTACCCAACTCAAAATCCTTAAACAATTAGTAATTGAGAATAAAGAAGCAATTATCCAGGCATTAAAAGCAGATTTACATAAACCAGAATTTGAGACTTATGCTACAGAAATCGGTGTTACCAAAGAAATTGATTATGCCCTCAAACATATCAATAGTTGGATAAAACCGAAAAAAGCAGCCGTTCCTTTAGACTTGTTTCCATACTCGGCTAAGATATATCCAGAACCGTTAGGAGTGGTTTTAATTATTAGTCCTTGGAATTATCCCTTTCAATTAATTATTTCACCTTTAGTTGCTACAATCGCTGCGGGAAATTGTACCATAATTAAACCTTCAGAACTCGCACCTCATACTTCTGATTTAATCACAGAACTTATTCATAAATACTTTTCTCCAGAATACATTACAGTCATCCCTGGAGCAGTAGAAACCAGTCAACAATTACTAGCAGAAAAATTTGACCACATCTTATTTACTGGTGGTACAGCCATTGGTAAAATTGTCATGGAAGCTGCTGCAAAACACCTGACTCCAGTTACTTTGGAATTAGGGGGAAAAAGTCCTTGTATCATTGATACAGTCATTAATCTAGAACATACTGTTAAACGGATTGCTTGGGGTAAATTTATTAACGCTGGACAAACTTGTATTGCCCCTGATTATCTTTTAGTAGATAAAAAAATCAAACCAGATGTAGTCAACGCTTTGAAAAAATGTCTAAAAGAATTTTATGGTCAAAATCCCGCTACCAGTCCAGATTATGCCCGAATTATTCATCAAAAGCATTTTGACAGATTAACTAATTTACTCAAATCTGGTGAAGTGATTATTGGTGGTGAAACTAAACCAGAAGAACTTTATATTGCTCCCACTGTGTTAGAAAATGTTTCTTTAGAAGATGCAGTTATGCAAGAAGAGATTTTTGGTCCAATTTTACCCATCATTGAATATACAGATATCAATGAAGCTATTAACATAATTAACTCTAGACCAAAACCCCTAGCATTATATTTATTTTCCCAAAATGAAAACCTGCAAAAACGCATTTTACAGGAAACATCCTCTGGGGGAGTATGTATTAATGACACAGTAATGCAGGTTGCTGTTTCTTCCTTACCATTTGGGGGTGTGGGTGATAGTGGCATGGGTAGCTATCACGGTAAAGCTGGTTTTGACACCTTTTCCCATGAAAAAAGTGTCTTGCAAAACTCATTTCGTTTGGATATAAATTGGCGATATGCACCCTATCAGGGCAAATTATCACTTCTGAAACGAATTATCGGTATTTAATATAAATTCAGTAGGGGCGCAGGGCCTGCGCCCAGGAGTCTGAATTCTTTCTTAAGATTCTTCTGTTTCTGCTTCCTCAGCAGTTGGATAGACGAATTTAGAACGGCCACTCAAAATGGATTTACCGAGGGAGATAGCTTTTTGTGCTTCCACAGCAGCCTTATGTCTCCAGGTAGCGCGGCGTTTATCTCGTTTAGATTTTGATGTTTTCTTCTTAGGAACAGCCATGACAGCAGTAT
Organism: uncultured cyanobacterium; assembly: GCA_903848645.1. GTDB lineage: Bacteria > Cyanobacteriota > Cyanobacteriia > Cyanobacteriales > Nostocaceae > Dolichospermum. The sequence continues at coordinate 54,769 of CAINGU010000086.1, forward strand.
ATCGTGATTATTGACAACCTTCCTATTCTAAGCGATCAATTGACATCAGGCACTAGAAAAAGAACTGTTATCCTAATTATGGCTTTTGTGGCTGAACATTAGAGGATGGATTATTGGGTTTTTCTGCTGGTTTGGCGTTATTAGGGGCTGGATTATTGGGTTTTTCTGCTGGTTTGGCGTTATTAGGGGCTGGAGTTGTAGCTGCTGGTTGATTAGTTGTGATTTGTTTATCAAATAACAGTAAAAAGCGTGCTGTTTGGAAGTAAGTCACCCAACGTTGGGGATCTGGAAGTTGTTGCCATTGAGGGCGAGTGACTTCTAATGATAAAATTGGTGCGATTGCTCCCTGATTTTGTAGTGAAATCATAACAGATACTTCTGTTACCAAAATATCTTGATCAAAGCTCCGTTGAGTTGTTGCCCTTGCGGCTGCTTCCGCCCTTCGCAGTACATTTTCGTAGCTTTCCTCTTCTAAACGATCTATCTGCAAATCTACTCTAGCAGTATTAGCTTGAACAATTTGTGGAGCGATCGCTTCCGTAGTTAACCATAAAGGAATTGCTAGTAATAGCCAAACTCCACTATGAATGATCCGGATTTTTTTGCCCATTTGGCCAATAATTGAAAAGGGGATCACCGAAAATGGTTGTTTTGTATAGAACCTGAACATAAACTTGTAGCTCCTAAATGATCGATCATGGAAATCGAGTGCAAGTATTTTACGATTATTTATGTTGTATAAACTACAACAAATGTAAAAAATAGGTGAAATTTACCTAAATTATCAAATATAAGTTAGCTTTGTGGTTTTAACCCCGTGCTAACAGCAATTTCAGGCAAACAACAACCGACAAAGAGCGGGATGGTAAATTACTGGGCGATCGCCATTGGCATTAATCAATATCAATTATTTCAACCTCTCAGTTGCGCTCAAGCTGATGCTGAGACAATCAAAGATTTTTTGGGGTCACAAGCAGGTTTTTTCCCCGAAAACTGCCTGTTAATGACAAATACTTCGCCTCCCATAGGAAATAAATCTTCCTATCCTACAAAAGAAAATATTCTCTCGTTGCTAGAAGAATTAGCAGCTAATTTTTGGCAGCCGGAAGACCATTTATGGTTATTCTTTAGCGGCTATGGGGTTAACTACAAAGAACAAGATTATTTAATGCCAGTCGCAGGAAATCCTGAGCAAGTTCCCGAAACTGGTATAGAAGTACGCTCGCTTATGCAAAGCTTGCAAGTTACCGGACTCAATGTTTTACTCATCTTCGATATTAACCGTGCTTTTGGGACTCAAGCAGATGCACCCGTAGGCCAAGAAATCATTGAACTAGCCAAAGAACTACAAATGGCGGCGATTATTTCTTGTCAACCCGAAGAATTTTCCCATGAAAGCACAGAATTAGGTCATGGTTTCTTCACCGCAGCATTATTAGAAGCCTTGGGTTCTGGAAAAGGATACAACTTCACCGATTTAGCAGCTTATCTGAGTTATCTTACCCCCAAACTTTGTCAACACCACTGGCGGCCAGCCCAAAACCCTGTAACTATTATTCCTGCTCAACAGCCAGCTATTTTACCCGTGTTGACATTAGATGAAAACTCAGAAGCGATAATTTTTCCAGAAGAAAGTTTTGCTGTCACCCGAACTGCACCACCCCTAGAAAACACGGACTCTAGTACCACCACAGACTCAGCTTGGTGGGCAGAAAATGCCTCAGTAGAAACTACTTTAAGCCAAATAGCAACTAAGAAAAATTTAGCCCCCGCATCAATTCCAGAGTCACTTGTTACTAGCAATCACACCTTAGCAACTTCCCCAGAATCCTCTCCAGGGGGTAGATTTATCCCCACTTTCACCACAGCCAAAGCCTATCCCTCACATCTGTCCCAAGCACCCATTTGGCAACAATTTATCATCTGGGGAGGCGGGACTATGGTGATAGTAGCTTTAATCGCTACATTTTTGCTCCGCAATCAGGAGAGTTTCCAGTTTAAAAATTTTGCCAAAACAGTATCCAACAATAGCACTAGCCAATCTCAGTTTCCCCAAATATTCCCCTCTAGCCGAAACACTTTGCATACAGACTCTAGCAAACGCAATCAAGCCATGTTAGAGCTAGAAAAAATGTCTCTTGTCCCTACTCAACCTAATCATTTAAGTATTGCGATCGCTAAAGCCCAGAGAATTCAACCGGACGCACCACAATACGCCAAAGCTCAGGAAAATATTCAAGTTTGGTGTCAAATGATTTTAGAGTTGGCACAAGTACAAGCCCAACAAAGAAAATATGAAAATGCTATCGCAACTGCTCAGTTAATTACTAAAAAAGAGCCGCTTTATTCCCAAGCTCAAACTGTCATTCAAAAATGGCAACTAGAAACCAAGCAATATCTAAGCAACAAAACTATCTTAGCGACTGCAAAAGCGTTAATCATTCCTGAACAAGCATCTACCTATAATCGCGCCATCGAAGTCGCTAAAAAAATCCAAAAAGGACAACCTGGTTTTGAAATTGCCCAAACATCAATTAATAACTGGAGTGAAAAAATTTTAGATTTAGCTAAAAGTCATGCTACTCAAGGAGATTTGAATACCGCTATTGCCACTGCTGCTTTAGTTCCTACAAGTGCGATCGCCTATGAAGATGCCCAGGATGCTATCCAAAAATGGCAACTTCAAAAAAATTAGTCAGTTGTTAGTTGTTAGTTGTTAGTTGTTAGTTGTCAGTTGTCACTGGTAAAACAATTACCAATTACCAATTACCAATTAACAATACTGTGAAATATCTTCGCCACAGGTATCAGCTAAATAGCACATCGCTTTAAATCGCAAACCTACTACTTCTTCATATAAAGGGTTAAGTTTACACATTGGCGGAATATGAAATAAAATTCTACCAAATACTTTGACATCGCGCTCAAATGGACACTGAGCCGGAATGTATTTACATAGACGGTGAGCTAATTGGCGATCGCTTACTTGGATGTTATCTACCCAATTTCTCAAAGGACGGAAAAAATCCCAAACAGGCTGGGATGGAAGATGATGCAATGAACTCACATTAGCTTCACTAGAGTCTACTGGATGTAGAGAAATCCAACTTGCTAAAAAAATCTTCTTGTTGGTATTTTTAGATACCTTCATGGTAATTCCTCTCTTCTTAATGAGGGTATTCACCTTACTGATGAATATAGAATATGACAAGAACCTAAACCCGAAAACAGCATTATTACGGAAATTCTGTAAAAAGTGTAATCAACTGCTTCCTATATTATTTGTTAATACGTCACTTTAATCGTAAGTTCCCGAAAGCAATACTGTATTTATTCAATCTTCTGGATAACTTGACACAGTTAAGATTTTAGTGAAGACATCTGTCTTTGGACGTTATTTTTCTTAACTGTAACAAAACTTATTATAGCAATAATTATCAATAATTAGGATTAGGGGAAATCATTGTATTTTTGTTAAGCATGATAGTGATTCACGCTAACCTATCTCATGCTGGCTTTTTTAGCATTGCTATCGAGGTGTACCCATATTCCTCTAGGCTTATTGATAGTTCTTACTTTCGGCTGTGGCATCCTCTCTGCTTGCTTTCTCAATGACACCATAGCTCTAATTTTTACATCCCTCAGTTTAAGTCTAACTCTATCTTTGGGCTTAAATCAGATCCATTTTAACAAAGGTAAAGTCGGCACTGTTTTTGAGGGTAAATCTCAATTTAATTTAACTCTGGAACAGGCCTTGCAAAAACAAGGTAAGTTCTAAATTCGACTAAAAAACGCAAAGATGCTAGAAAACACCTTTGCGTGAGCTAATTCTTAAGAAGCCACAGCAGTAGAACGAGTGCGTCGTCTTCTACCATCAGAAACCTTCACAGCAGGCTCTTCAGGAACTTGCATCAATAACGTCAAAGAAGGTTGACATTGTAACTCTCTCCGCATAGAACGAGCCAATTCTCGCTCTAAAGTTTCCTGTAACCCCCCCCAGTCTGTATCAGCGGGTTGTCCTCCTTCGGGAGAAAACTCTGACCAACGGACGCTAAGAATTTCTTCAATGCGTTGTTGTACCCATTTTTGCAAAAGCGATCGCTCGATACTTGTCACCACACCTTGCATATGAATTTCTGTTTTTGCCATGAGCTTACCACTCCAATCAATGGCAGCAGCAATAGTTACCGTCCCTTCAGAAGCCATGCGTTGACGTTCTTGCAACACCTTAGAACTAACCATGCCAGAACTAGAAGTATCCACCAATTCAATCCCCGCTGCCACTTTGCCAGAAACACGGATAGAATTTTCTGTTAACTCTATGACATCCCCATTTTGGATAATCACCATATTTTCCGCCGGAATGCCCATACTTTGAGCAGTTTCCGAATGCTTCACTAACATTCGATGTTCACCGTGGAATGGCACAAAGAACTTAGGACGAGTTAAAGCAATCATCAGCTTTTGTTCTTCCTGACAGCCGTGGCCGGAAACGTGAATACCTTTATCCCGTCCATAGACCACTTTAGCTCCCTGAATCATCAATTTATCAATGGTGTTCACCACTGCAATTGTATTACCAGGAATGGGGTTAGCAGAGAATAGAACCGTATCTCCTTGGCGAATTTTGATATGGGGGTGTTCTTTATTAGCAATTCTTGTCATCGCTGCCATTGTTTCACCCTGAGAGCCAGTAGTTAAAATCAGCACTCTCTCATCTGGCATTCCCCGAACAGTATGCAACGGTTGGAACAGGCTATCTTCACACTTGATATAACCTAAATTCCGAGCGTGGGCGATTAAATTTAGCATGGAACGCCCGACAATTGTCACCACACGATTATGTTTTCTTGCTAGTTGCAAAATCATGTTAATGCGATGGACACTAGAAGAAAAGGTGGTGACAAATAAGCGTCCAGTAGCGTGGGAAAATTCTCGGTCAAGGTTAGGAAAAACAGCCCGTTCGGAAGGTGTAAATCCTGGCAATTCTGCGTTAGTGGAATCACTCAATAAGCAAAGTACGCCTTTTTCACCATGTTCAGCCAGGCGTTGCAAGTCAAACTTTTCACCATCCACGGGAGTATGATCAATTTTAAAATCTCCGGTGTGGATAACTACGCCTATTGGTGTATGAATAGCAACGGTGAAGCTATCAGCAATGGAGTGGGTGTTGCGGATATATTCAACAAAGAAATGTTTGCCAATTCGCACCATATCACGGGGCATGACTGTTCTTAGTTCTGTGCGGTCGCGTACCCCTGCTTCTTCTAATTTACCCTCTAGCATGGCCATTGCTAGTCTTGGTCCATGAATCACTGGAATATCAAATTGCTTCAAATGAAAAGCAATACCACCGATATGGTCTTCATGACCATGGGTGACAATCATGCCTTTAATTTTGTGGCGATTTTCCCGCAAATAAGTTGTATCAGGTAATACAATATTTACCCCGTGCATTGCTTCTGTGGGAAAGGCTAATCCTGCATCTAACAGGATAATTTCGTCCTCATACTCGAAAACACAAGTGTTTTTACCTATTTCGTGCAAGCCGCCCAAAGGAATAATTTTGAGAGCGGAATTAGCTTCGTTTTTAACCATTTTGTCCTGGAGATTGTTGTTGGTTGTGAATCAGTTGATAGTTCTATTTCTTGTATGAAAGAAAACACCAAATTTCTCTTTAAATTCAGCTTTTATAGAGTCCTATTTTTCGTTTCCGTCAAACTGAATGATTTTTATATTGTTCAGTTGTAGCACAGGTGTTTAAATTGCAATTTTGTAACAATTCGTACACATTATTTATAAATCGCTCACCTATTGTTGCTTAGATTAAATTCAGCTTTTGCATTACTGATTCTAACTTTTTCAACACATCCGGATCAGCTTCACACAGAGGTGGACGAGTTGAACCTACTTCCCAACCTTGCAGTTTTAGCGCTTCTTTTACAGGAATGGGATTCGTAGTTAAAAATAAAGCTTTAAACAATGGAAACAATTGTAGATGAATGTCGGTAGCAATTTGCATTTTGCCTACTGCAAATGCTTGAATCATCTGTTGGAGTTGATTACCGACTAAATGAGAAGCCACACTGACGATACCGTGAGCGCCTATGGCTAACATGGGTAGGGTCAAAGAATCATCTCCAGCGTAAATCCGAAATTCTTTTGGTGTCAAGCGGCGGATTTCACTAACTTGATCTAAGTTACCACTGGCTTCTTTAATGGCGACAATATTATCAATTTCTGCTAACTGCACTACGGTTTCTGGAAGCAGGTTTTGACCAGTCCGTCCGGGAATATTATATAACATCATCGGCAGGTCGGGAATTGATTGTGCTATTGCCTGAAAATGTTGATATAAGCCAGTTTGCGGTGGTTTGTTGTAATAGGGAACTACTTGTAAAGAACCATGTACTCCTATTTTAGCCGCTTTTTGGGTAGCTGCGATCGCTTCTTTAGTGTAATTAGAACCACATCCAGCAATTACTTTAGCTTTCCCTGATACAGCTTGCAATACCTCAACAAATAATTGGTATTCTTCATCCCAACTCAATGTTGGAGATTCCCCTGTTGTTCCACAGACCACTAATGTATCACTACCGTTGCTAACCAGATAATCGGCTAGTTTGCCAACTACATCATAATTAATACTGCCGTCTGCCTGAAACGGCGTAATCATAGCTGTTATAATTTTGCCAAAATCTCCCACACTCTTTTCTCTCCTAATTTTTTAGTTTGTCAGTTGTTAGTTGTTCGTTGTCAGTTGTCAGTTGTTCGTTGTTAATTACCTATGAATAATGACTAACTATCTAATGACTAGATTTAGACTTATGCTGTAGTTGCTTTTAGTAGATTTTTGGCTACTAATAATTCGGCAATTTGGACTGCATTCAATGCTGCACCTTTACGGATTTGGTCGCCGCATAGCCACAATTCTAAACCACAAGCATGAGAAATATCCTGGCGAATTCTCCCCACTAAAACTTCATCTTTACCACTGGCATCTATGGGCATGGGAAAATAATTCGCTTGCCAATCTTCTACTAATTTAACACCAGGTGATTTTCTTAAAATTTCTCTAGCCTCATCGGGATCAAAAGGAGTTTCAAACTCCAGATTAATGGCTTCAGAATGGGCGCGGAGGACGGGAACTCTGACACAAGTGGCTGTAATTCTAATTTCTGAACTACCAAAAATTTTGCGGGTTTCGTTCACCATTTTCATTTCTTCCTCACAATATCCCCAAGCTGTTAAAGGGGAATTATGGGTAAATAGATTAAATGCCAATGGGTAGGGTAAGACCTCCGCTACTGGTTGCTTTCCTTGTAGTATAGCGTCACTTTGGATTTTGACTTCCTCCATTGCCTTCGCACCAGCACCACTAGCAGATTGATAGGTAGCAGCTACAATTCTTTTAACTGGTTTTACTTGGTGTAATGGCCACACTGCCAAGGACATAAGAATTGTCGTACAGTTGGGATTAGCGATAATCCCTTTGTGATGAAATGCGGCTTGGGGATTTACCTCTGGGACTACCAAGGGTACTTCCGGGTTCATGCGGAAGGCGCTGGAATTATCAATTATCACTGCTCCCTTATCCACAGCTACCCCAGCCCAAGTTTTGGAGATGCTACCTCCGGCACTAGCTAAGACTATATCTAAGTTTTCCAAACTGCGATCGCTCACTGCCTCAACGGGGATATCTTCACCTTTGAATCTGAGTGTTTTTCCAGCACTGCGTTCTGATGCCAATAATTTTAAGTTGGCTAGGGGGAAATTTCGGCTTTCTAGTAATTCCAGCAACTCTGTGCCTACAGCACCAGTTGCTCCCAAAATAGCTACACGATAGGACTTAGACAAGCTCAACTCCTTCTTTACGAGGTAATTAGCAATTTTTCTGTTCGGGACAACTCAAAAAATTAAATATCTCTGTTTATTTCTCTCAACAGCAGATGTTAAATAATAAAATTTGCATATTCTTGCGATTTTATCTCAGTTTTCGAGGTCTATTGAGAAATTTGAGACTTTGGTTGTTTATATCGTAGTTAAATTAAGTGATATCGCAGTTTACAACAATTGGTTATAACAATCAAATATATTACACTATCAGGATAATGTACTATTATACAGTAAACTGCAAAAAAAGGGAAACCAAGAGAGAGCAAAATTTAGGTATTTTTGAGAAGCCTTGGCGGTAAAGTTACAGCAGCGGTCAGCGGTCAGCAGTAAAACCCTTTATGTGCAAGACTTTGGTGATGAAAATTTTTACCTCATTTACCTGCAATATGCTGTATCTTAACAGAACTAGGGCGACTATATTCAAAGAATATCATAAAGTTTTCATTCCCTTGCTTTTGGCAGTAAACTGGATATCTGCTAAAGGACATTCATCCGCCTTTGGATTTGAATGATGCCTGATCAGCATATCCTCACTAGGAGAGATAAAGATAGAAATGCCTTAAAATAGCTTTGCCAAAGCTGTACGCATTGTTTTCCAGTGTGGTAGGTAATCGCGTCTTGTGTATACTCTAAAGATCAAAATACCAGAAATATAGAAACAAAGCATGAAAGTTACCCAGGAAAAACTTCCCGCCAGTCAAATTGGTTTGGAAATAGAAATTACATCGGAAATTACCAAGCAAAAATACGAGCAAGTCATTAGAAATTTAACTAGTACCGTAAATATTCCTGGGTTTCGCAAAGGCAAAGTACCCCGGCAAATATTAATACAACGTCTCGGCAATACTCGCGTCAAGGCCACCGCTCTGGAAGAAATCATTCAAGAAGGGATTGAGCAAGCCATTAAACAAGAAGCGATTACCGCCCTTGGTCAGCCTCAATTACGCTCTTCCTTTGATGATTTGATTAACAGTTATGAACCAGGACAACCCCTAACTTTCGCTGCGGCTGTAGATGTACTCCCAGAAATAAAGTTAAGTGAGTACACTGGGTTACAGGCCAAAGCGGAGGAAATCAAATATGATCCGGCTCAGGTAGATACCGTTATTGAAGCACAAAGAGAAAAGTTAGCAACATTAGTTCCTGTGGAGGGACGTGCAGCGGAAATCGGTGATGTAGCAGTTATTGATTTTAAGGGTGTAATTGCTAAAACTGAAGGCGAAGATCCTAACACAGAACCAAAACCAATTCCCGGTGGAGAAGGAACTGATTTTCAAGTTGAGTTACAAGAAGATAAGTTTATTCCCGGTTTTGTCTTGGGTATAGTGGGTATGAACCCTGGAGAAACTAAAGAAGTATCTGCTCAGTTCCCAGATCCTTACGGTAACGAAGAATTGTCTGGTAAAGCGGCTCTATTTACCATCACCCTCAAGGAAATTAAAACCAGAGAATTACCAGAGTTGGATGACGACTTTGCCCAAGAAGTTAGTGATTTTGAGACATTAGAGCAATTGCGAGCATCATTGGTAGAGCGGTATGAAAAAGAAGCCGCAGATAAAACCAAAAATAATCAGCAAGAAGCCTTATTAACAGAACTGCTGAATCATGTCGAAATAGATTTACCGACAACATTCATTGACCAAGAGGTTGATGCCATGCTGTCACAAACAGCAATGAAGTTGTCTGAGCAGGGAATAGATGTGAAAAAGCTATTTACCCAGGAAATTATTCCCCAATTACGGGAGAGATCCAAACCTGAAGCTATAGAGCGTCTCAAACGTTCTTTATCTTTGCAAGAAATTGGCAAACGCGAATCTATTGAAGTAGCAGCCGCAGAAGTGGAAGCTAGAGTCACAGAGTTGCTGACAGAGTACGCTGATCAAGATTTGGACGAAAATAGATTGCGTGGAGTTGTCCAAGAAGAACTGCTCACCAAAAAAATTGTTGATTGGTTACTAGAACGTTCATCTGTGGAACTAGTAGCAGAAGGTTCTTTAAATCCTACAGAAGCAACCGATTTAGAAGCAGAAAGCACTGAAGCAGTTCAGGAAGAAGAAACTAGTAGTCCTGGGTGACAGGTGACAGGTGACAGGTGACAGTAAAGAAGCAAGAGGCACAAGTTCTTTTACTCCTGACTCCTGACTGGGCGCAGGCCCTGCGCCCCTACCTCCTGAATTTTGCCAGATAGGGCATAATGGTTAACAGTTCACAATTTCATGCCATTTATTTTTAAATATTCTAGTATGCTTGTATCGCAGTCGGGAAATTACCCAATCACCAGCTTGAGTCCTATCGGTATTAGTGGCAGCTTAAGCAGCCCTAGTAATATTGTGCCGATGGTAGTAGAACAGTCTGGGATGGGAGAAAGGGCATTTGATATCTACTCCCGTTTACTGCGTGAGCGGATTATTTTTTTGGGAACGCCCATAGATGATGTTGTAGCTAATTCCATAGTTGCCCAATTACTTTTCCTCGATTCTGAAGACGCGGAAAAGGATATTCAATTGTACATTAATTCTCCTGGTGGCTCTGTCTACGCAGGTATGGCAATCTATGATACAATTCAACAAATACGTCCCGATGTTGTAACTATCTGCTTTGGACTAGCCGCAAGCATGGGGGCTTTTTTATTAACATCTGGAACTGCTGGAAAGCGGATGTCTTTACCTGACTCCCGGATTATGATTCACCAACCACTGGGTGGCGCTCAAGGACAGGCTATTGACATTGAAATTCAAGCGCGAGAAATTCTTTACATTAAGGGTGAATTAAATCAGTTAATGTCAAAACATACTGGTCAACCCTTGGAAAGAGTTGAAGCTGATACCGAGCGCGACTTTTTTATGTCAGCAGAAGAGGCGAAGAATTACGGTTTGATCGATCAGGTCATTTCTAGACAAAATCTTCCCACAGCAGGGTAAAACGTCATCATTCTGAAATAAGAGGCTGATATGTCCAAGTACGACTCCCATTTAAAATGTTCATTTTGTGGTAAGTCTCAAGAGCAGGTACGTAAATTAATCGCAGGTCCGGGAGTCTACATCTGCGATGAATGCGTTGATTTGTGTAATGAAATCCTCGATGAGGAGTTGTTGGATACGAATACAGCAGCAGCATCACAACCGGCTCAAAAGTCAGAACCAGCGGAAAAACGGCGGACTCGTTCGTCTAATCTCTCGTTTAATCAAATCCCGAAACCGAGAGAGATTAAAAATTATTTGGACGAACACGTGATCGGCCAAGATGAAGCCAAAAAGGTGCTATCTGTGGCTGTTTACAATCACTACAAACGGCTGGCTATTCTTCAGTCTAAAGGTAGTGGCAAACCAGGGGCAGATGATGCTATAGAATTACAAAAGTCTAATATTTTACTTATTGGACCGACTGGTTGCGGTAAAACTCTATTAGCTCAAACTCTGGCGAAAATTCTGGATGTCCCCTTTGCTGTAGCTGATGCTACAACCCTAACGGAAGCGGGGTATGTGGGGGAAGATGTGGAAAACATCTTGTTGCGACTGTTGCAAGTGGCTGATTTGGATGTGGAAGAGGCTCAACGGGGCATTATCTACATTGATGAAATTGATAAAATCGCCCGTAAGAGTGAAAATCCTTCTATTACTAGAGATGTTTCCGGGGAAGGGGTACAACAAGCTTTGCTGAAAATGTTGGAGGGGACTGTTGCTAATGTTCCACCTCAAGGCGGACGTAAGCACCCATATCAAGATTGTATCCAAATTGATACGAGCAATATTTTGTTTGTCTGTGGTGGTGCTTTTGTCGGTTTGGAAAAGGTTGTAGATCAGAGAGTTGGTAAAAAGTCAATTGGCTTTGTGCAACCAGGAGATGTGCAAACTAAGGAAAAACGGGCTGCTGATACATTGCGTCATCTGCAACCGGATGATTTGGTGAAATTTGGCATGATTCCTGAGTTTATTGGCCGGATTCCTATGGTGGCTGTGGTTGATCCTCTGGATGAAGACGCGCTGATGGCAATTCTGACTGAACCACGCAGTGCATTGGTGAAACAGTACCAAAAACTGCTAAATATGGATAATGTCCAGTTAGATTTTAAACCAGATGCTTTGAAAGCGATCGCTCAAGAGGCTTATCGCCGGAAAACTGGGGCGCGGGCTTTACGGGGTATTGTGGAAGAATTAATGCTGGATGTGATGTATGAGTTACCTTCTCGTAAGGATGTGACTCGCTGTACTATCACTAAGGAAATGGTGGAAAAACGTTCTACGGCTGAACTGCTAGTACATCCTTCTTCTTTACCTAAACCAGAGTCGGCTTAATTGTCAGTTGTCAGTTGTCAATTGTCAATTGTCAACTGTCAATTGTGAGTTTTTAATTTTTAATTGTGACAATGAGCTATATAAATGTTCGGGGTGTTGATCATTATTACGAGTGGATAAAGAAACCATCAGATGTAATTAAACCTGTGATGGTTTTTCTGCATGGTTGGGCTGGTTCAGCGAGATATTGGCAAAGTACGGCTGAGGCTTTATTAGATAATTTTGATTGTTTATTATATGATTTACGTGGTTTTGGCCGTTCTCAATGTCAACCCCAAAATAACGGTAATTTAAGTTATGAATTAACAGAATATGCGGAAGATTTGGCGGTTTTATTAAATGAGTTAAATCTTGATCGTGTTTATATTAATGCCCATTCTATGGGTGCTTCTATTGCTACTTTATTTTTCAACCGCTATCCCGAAAGAGTGGAAAAGGGGATTTTAACTTGTAGCGGGATTTTTGAATATGATGAAAAGGCTTTTTCTGCTTTTCATAAATTCGGTGGTTATGTAGTTAAATTCCGTCCGCAGTGGTTAAGTAAAATTCCCCTGGCTGATAAAATGTTTATGGCCAGATTTCTCCATAGTCCGATTCCCAAATCTGAAAGTCAGGCTTTTTTGGAGGATTTTGTTAATGCCAATTATGATGCTGCTTTAGGGACTATTTATACTTCTGTTAGTAAAGAACAAGCGGAAACAATGCCGGGAGAATTTGCGAAATTAACTATACCAACTTTGCTGATTGCGGGTGAATATGACATTATTATTCCGGCTGAATTGGGAAAAACAGCGGCGGCTTTAAGTGATAAAGTTGAATTAAATATTATTCCGAATACGGCACATTTTCCCATGTTAGAAGATCCAGAAACTTATTTAGGAAAGGTGCGAGAGTTTTTAAATAATTGATTTAGTGATCAGGGGACTAGAGAACTTAGAGGGTGTTTGAAAAGTCTAAATTCATACTAGCCCTGGCGATTAGGAATCGCGGCTACACAGACAAAACCCACCTTCGTGGGTTAAAAAGCTTAATTTTTCGCTAGTCCACGCAGGTGGACTTGGTTTGTGTAGTAGCGAATTATATTCGCCCAAAACTTCTCAAACATCCTCTTAAACCCATCCTATAGAGAGATGATCTATCGCAGAATTTGAAATAAATTAGTAAACACATCAATTCTGAATTAATCTCAATTAAATTGTGATTAAAAAGAGATTATTTAACTTTTTAGGATTGGTAATAACCATAGCGATTACTATTATTAGTTTTCACAATTTTCTATTACCAAAACCACCTTTACCCATCACCATAAAACTCAGTGGTTGGACAGGTAATCCCCTAGAACAAAAACTTTTAAAACAGGTAATCCAAGACTTTGAAAAGCAGCATCCACAGATAAAAGTCAAATATGAAGCGATTACCGATCAATATATGGATGTGATTAAAACTCGCTTAGTAGGAGAAGCCGCACCAGATGTCTTTTATCTCGACGCACTAGAAGCCCCTTTTTTCATGGTTCAAAATGTCCTAGAACCCCTTGATAAATACATTAACCCCAAATTTGACCTCACAGACATAGAACCGAATTTACTCAACAATTTTAAATACCAGAATCATATTTATGGTTTGCCTAAAGACTATTCTACCCTAGCCCTATTTTATAACAAAAAAGCATTTAATCAAATTGGTTTAACTAATCCCCCCACTACCTGGGAACAACTTCGCACCTATTCAAAACAATTAACAGGCAAACTGAATAAATATGGCTTTGGAGAAATTCCCGAATTAGCGCGTCAGGCATACAAAATTACTGCTTTCGGAGGAGAAATTATTGATAAAAATGGTTATGCTACCTTTGCCAATGATCCAGGTTTGCAAGGTTTAGAATTAGTAATTAACCAATATCAAAAAGATCGATCTTCTGCCCAAAAATCTGATGTCGGTACAAATTCCGGGAGTGAAATGTTTGGACAAAATAAAGTAGCAATGGTGATTGAGGGTAATTGGGCAATTCCCTATCTCCAAGAAACCTTTCCCAAACTAGAATTTGCGACAGCAGAAATACCGAAAATTAATAATCAGAAATCTACAATGGTTTTTACTGTTGCTTATGTCATGAATAAACAAGCACCTCATAAAAATGAAGCTTGGAAACTCATTTCCTATCTCACAAGTAAAGAAGGCATGAAAAAATGGACAAGTAAAGGATTTGCATTACCAGCCCGTAAATCAGTGGCACAGCAGTTAGGTTATGATCAAGATCCTCTGAGATCATCATTAGTAGCAGGAGTTGATTATGCTACACCCTGGCAATTAGGTAAATATCCTGCGGCAATTATCAACAATTTTGATAATCAATTTATTAGTGTTTTGCTAGGACAACAACCATTAAAACAGGCAATGTTAAAGGCACAAACCGCAGCAAACCAGCAAATTCAGGCAGATATGTAGTGTTTACCATCAACAGGCAGATTAGAGAAAATTTTACAGCTTATTTATTCATAACTCCCACTATTTTAGTTTTAGGCACATTTGTAATTTTGCCTATTCTCTATGCTGTATTTCTTTCCTTACACAAAGTACAAATGTTGGGAGGTATTGATTACCGTTTTTTCGGTTGGGGTAATTTCCAGCGATTGCTAACAGATGAAAGAGTGGGAATTGCTTTGAAAAATACCGCCGAATATGTGGCTATTGTTGTTCCCACCCAAACTATATTGGCTTTAGGTTTAGCGGTGACACTCAATTCTGGCATTCGCGGGAAAAATTTGTGGCGGATTCTTTACTTTTTACCAACCGTTACATCTTCAGCGGTGTTGACACTAATTTTTATGTGGATTTATAACACAAATGGACTATTAAATAATTTTTTGGCTTTGCTAAAACTGCCTATTTATAATTGGTTGGGAGATCCATCTGTTGCCCTGAAAGGGATTATGATCATGAATATTTGGTCAACAGCACCATTTTTTATGGTGATTTATTTAGCGGCTTTACAGGATATTTCTCAAACTCTTTATGAAGCCGCAGAACTTGATGGGGCTAATAGTTGGCAACAGTTTCTTTATATTACTTTGCCTTTATTGCAACCTGTGACTTTCTTTGTCATGGCTATGGGGATAATTGGGACTTTTCAATTATTTGATCAGTCTTATATATTTTCTGGGGGAACTGGTGGACCAAATAACGCTACTCTCACTTTAGTTTTGCTAATTTATCAAACTGTATTTCGGAATTTACAAATGGGATATGGTGCAGCAATTGCCTTTTTACTAGCATCTGTAATTATTATCCTCACATTAATTCAGAGGCAATTGTTTGGAGGTTATAAAATTTGAATAAAATCTTTTATATTTCCTGCTTCAAAGTTCTTTTATATATCCTCCTCACCGTTTATGGAATTATTACCGTAATTCCTTTTCTCTGGGCATTTTCCGCATCATTTAAGCCTCTATCAGAGATTATTAATGGTGAGTTTAATTTCATCCCTAAACATTTTACCCTCGATAATTACAAACAAATATTTCTGCAAGAACCTCTATTTTGGCGGTGGTTATTTAATAGTGTAATTATTGGCGTTACTGTGACAATTTTGAATTTGTTATTTAACTCAATGGCAGGTTATGCCCTCGCAAGATTGCATTTTCGGGGTAAACAGTTTTGGTTTTTCCTGATTTTGGCAGTGTTAGTAGTGCCGGCGCAAATTACCCTGATTCCCACATTTTTAATTTTAAAAGCCATCGGTTGGCTAAATTCATACCCAGGGATGATTGTTCCGAGTATGGTTAATGCTACTTTTATTTTTATGATGCGGCAGTTTTTTGTCAATTTCCCTAGAGAATTAGAAGAGGCTGGGCAATTGGATGGTTTAAATACCTGGGGAATTTTTCGGTATATAGTTTTACCTTTAGCTAAACCAGCATTAGCGGCACAGGCGATTTTTGTATTTATGGGTAGTTGGAATAATTTTTTACTCCCTGTAGTGATTCTCTTTGACCCAGAAATGTTTACTTTACCTTTGGGACTAAATACATTTAAAGGTCAATATATCAGCTATTGGAACTACATTATGGCGGCTTCAATGGTGTTTACTCTGCCAGGTTTAGCTATTTATGCTTTCTTTAACCGCTACTTCATTCGAGGTGTTACCTTTACAGGTGGTAAAGGTTGAAAATAAAAACCCTTGATTTTTCAAGGGTGCTTAATTCTTAGTCGGTGACTTGTGCCTCCTCTCAAATTAAACCCAGTTCCCGTTTGAGTAAACTAATTGATTGAGTGCCGATATAGTTTTCACAGCGAATGAGTTTGGGCGGACGAATTAGGTCTTCTAAGACTGTTTGCATGGCTGCTTGTGTTGTGGAATAGCTGACTTGATCAGTACAAAAGATGATTTCTGAACGTTTGACGATGGCGTGTAGTTTATAAGCATCCTTGGGCTGGGCAGTCATCACTAATAATTCATCCCCTCGTAAACCGTGGAGAATGACTTCTGTGGCACGGAGAATACCGGAACTGAGGCTAACTATACCTATACAACTAGATTTGGGTAAGCCTTTAACTACAGTCATTTCCTTGCCATAGTCGTGAATATCTAGGGGAATGACACGGACTGCTTTTGGGGCAGCGATCGCTTCTACTTCTCCGATAAAATAACGACTGGTGACTAATGTGGCTGAGGTGGTTTGGTCGAGTACCGCTATGAGTTCTTCCATTGCTACCAGTTGGACGGGGATTTGCAGGGATTCTTCCAATTCATCAATCATTAATTCCCCAGCCCCAATATCTTGAGATGGTGTTACTACTAACACTCTGGCACTACAACGCAAACGCCAGTCAACTTCTGCTAAAAATAGTTCTCTGGCTTGATTGAGGGAACAACCTTGACCAAGTAACTCATCTAGGGCTTGTTGCACTACCTTATAAGCCTCAGGATGTTGTTTCAGCATGGGGGATTGGGACTTACTTCCGCCCTCATGTCCTTGGGCGCGGACATAGATTCCTGAACCTGCTTGACTTTCAACAAATCCTTCTTCTTCCAACTGACGGTAAACTTTGCTGATGGTATTGCGATGTAATCCCGTTTGCATTGCTAAAGCCCTGGTGCTGGGCAATTTATATGCAGGTGAATATTGCCCAGAGGCGATCGCAAATCGGATTTGATTAAACAGTTGGTTAGATGCGGGAATTTCACTATCTGGTTGAATACGGAATTGAATCATTACCAATTCTGCTCCATAAGACTTATCCAAATCGCCATAAGTTACCTGTTAAATATATGATTAATGGGTTAGTTTGCTCTTTTGAAATATTACTTTGGTAATTGGTAATTGTTAATTGGTGATAGGTATAACTATTATTAACTCTTTCCTTTCCCCTTTTCCCTGACTACCAAATTGATTATGACAGAGCCAACAATACATACTACAACAGTGCAAATTTCCCAAGATAATTTGCCAATCGCCGCTTATTTGGCCAAACCAACAGCAGCCGGTTCTTACCCAGGAATTGTCGTTTTACAGGAGATTTTTGGGGTTAACGTGCATATTCGGGATGTCACAGAACGGATTGCTAAACTGGGTTATGTAGCGATCGCTCCAGCACTGTTTCAGCGTCAAGCCCCTGGATTTGAAGCTGATTATACTCCCAAAGATGTAGAAATAGGCAGAAACTACGCCGCAGAAACTACAGCATCAGAACTTTTAAGCGATATTCAAGCAGCTATTAACTACCTGAAAACTTTGCCCGAAGTCAAACCAGATGGATTTGGCTGTATTGGCTTTTGTTTTGGTGGTCACGTGGCCTATCTAGCTGCTACTTTACCAGATATTCAAGCCACTGCGTCTTTTTACGGTGCGGGGATTACTAGCCGCACTCCTGGCGGTGGAAAACCCACTATTACCCGGACATCAGAGATTAAAGGCACTATTTACGCCTTTTTTGGCCAGGAAGATCCGAGTATTCCTCCCGCACAGATAGACCAGATTGCTGGCGAATTTGCAAAATATAACATTTCTCATCGTCTATTTCGCTACGATGGATCTGATCATGGATTTTTCTGTGACCGTCGTGCCAGTTATAATCATAAGGCTGCGGCGGATGCTTGGAAGCAAGTTCAAAAACTTTTTAGTCAACTGGCCTAAGAATCTCCACCGTCTGGAGTCAGTAATTAGTGAAAAACAACTGCTGACTCCGGAAAAATAACAATTTATCCTCAAAAGTCATGAATTCCGAATCTAAACTTTCTCAAACAGCCAATTCGTCTTTTTCAATGGACGATTTTGCCAAAGCACTGGAAAAACACGATTACCAATTTCAAAAGGGACAAGTTGTCCGTGGTAAAATATTCCAAGTTGACCATGATGGCGCTTATGTTGATATTGGTGGTAAATCGTCTGCGTTTCTTCCCCAAGATGAGGCTTCTTTGAGAGCAGTAACTGATTTATCGGAGATATTGCCGATGGATGAGGAACTAGAGTTTTTAATTATTCGGGATCAAGATGCTGAAGGTCAAGTTACCATTTCCCGCAAGCAATTGGAAATGCGACAAATCTGGGAAAAACTGTCAGAAATACAAGAGAATTCCCAAACTGTTCAAGTGCGGGTAACTGGTGTTAATAAAGGTGGTGTGACTGTTGATCTTCTCGGTTTACGGGGTTTTATTCCGCGATCGCACCTGTCTGAACGTGATAACCTAGATGCACTCAAAGGTCAAAATCTCACTGTTGGCTTTTTAGAAATTAATCGTGATACCAATAAACTCGTTCTTTCTCAACGTTTAGCGGCTCGTTCTAGCAACTTCAGCTTATTACAAATAGGTCAATTGATAGAAGGAAAAATCACAGGTATTAAACCTTTTGGTGTATTTGTAGATTTCAATGGTGTCAGCGCCTTACTACACATTAAACAAGTTAGCCAAAAATTCATTGAATCTTTGGAAAAAGTCTTTCAAATCGGTCAAACCATTAAGGCTGTAATTATTGATTTAGATGAAGGTAAAGGCCGAGTTGCTATTTCTACCAGAGTTTTGGAAAACTTCCCTGGTGAAGTTGTGGAAAACTTTGCAGAAGTAATGAGTTCAGCCGAATCTCGTGCTAATCGTGCGGCTAATAAAACTGCTGAATAGGTGATTAAATCACCTTTTATGGCGTTGCTTGCATAATTAATAGATGAATTATATTCAGCAACGCCCCTTTTATTTAATTTTAAAACCCCCAAGTAATATCCCTACCTGGGGGTGGTAACTGAAAGTTATCAAGCTTCAGTGTTGTGTTTCACGATTTCTACCTAATTAATTTCCGGTTTCTGTAAATTTATTCTTTAAGTCGTGGTGTTTTACCGCTAAACTACCGGGGAATGAATTAAAAATCCCCGAACGGGATTTGAACCCGTGTCCCACTGACATTAATCTACAGAGGTTGATGTAGAAGGTGAATTTTTAAATTTAGCTTGGAGCAATAGCTTAAATCTAAATTTGATACTAACTGTGTCAGGAGTGCCTTTACCGTTTGGCTATCCCCCGGTTTAAATAAGTCGAGGGAGTAGGAATCGAACCTACAAATTCTCCTATTGGTTATCATACCCGTGATTTAATAGCAGCAGCAGAATTAGGAAAGATAAATACACTATTTTGTTTAGGAGGAAATTTGTATGCAGCTAACCCGGATTTACACCAAGCAAAACAGGCATTATCACAAATTGAAACTATTTTTTATGTAGCAACAAAACCGAATTTAGGACATTTTCACGGATTAGCAAAACAGCAAACTTTAATATTACCTGTTTTTAATCGGTTTGAAAATCCCCATCAAACCACAACTGAATCAGGTAATAATTTTGTGAGGTTAAATGATGCAGGTAAAAGTCATTTACAACCCCATAATTCTGATTTGATTTCTGAAGTAGAATTAATTACAGAAATTGCCCATCGTTTACATGATGAAAATCCAATTAATTGGCGTAAATTACAAGATACTGTTTATGTCAGAGAATTAATTGCTAAAACTATTCCTGGTTATGAAAAAATTAGTACAATTGATAAAACCAAAGAAGAATTTACTATTGCAGGGCGGATTTTTGAAGAACCGAAATTTCCCACATCTGATGGTAAAGCGCGGATGTTTGTCACACCTTTACCGCAATTCGCTTTACCGAATAAATCAGCTTTTGGTGTTCAGGAAAATCAATCAGGAATTATCGTGATATTGGGAACAGGACGCAGTTATGGTCAACATAATACGGTAGTTTATCGCAGTGAAGATAAATATCGCAATATGCCTCATCGTCATTGTATATTAATGAATATTTTGGATATCAAAAAAGCAGGATTTCAGGAACATCAACGAGTTACAGTTAAAGGAAATGCGGGGGAATTAGAGAATATTGAAATTATTGGTGGTGCAATTCGTGAAAGTGTAGCTTTCATATTTTATCCTGAAGCTAATGTTTTATTTAAGGCAAAAATTGATCCAAAAAGTGGGACACCTGCTTATAAAAGAGTTCCGATTTTTGTTTATAGTAAAACATGATATCTCTTTCCCAGTCTGGAGACTGGGAATGCAATTAGGAGTCTCTGACTCCACTTTATAAAGAAGGCAGAGCCTTTTAAAATTCATTCCCATACTCTGTATGGGAACGAGAAAACGAGGAAAATTTATTCTCGAAATAGAATAATTAAAATAGTCGGTTTTAACCGACTTTAGCTTTTAGACAGGGAATAAACTCCCTGGCTTCTGGCTTCTGAGATATTAATCATTATCCCCAATATCCCGCTTAGGCGGACGCTTATAGGTAAAAGTAAAACTCTCCCCACTAGCAATCACCTTACGCATTTCCTCATACATAGGATAACTACCCACACCGCTTAAATTCGCCCAACCTCGCGCCCTGGTTAAAGCCACAAATAACTGGTTGCGGAAATTCACATCACTTTCATTCCGTGCCACATTATCAAAACCCACTACATAAACTATATCCGCTTCATGTCCCTTAGCGCGAGTGATTCGTGATACAGTCACACCACCATCACACCAAAATTTATCAGGATCATTATTTGGGTATTGGGGAGCTAAATCATTTAACTTCAAAGCCGTAGGAATATAAACATCAATGTCGGATTCCATTAAGTAACTGGCAACATAGGTTTCTAATTCCATTGCTTCATAAGCTGAACCTAAAACTAATACCAAAATATCCCGACTGGGGTTAAGTCCGTCATGGACAATATTGTACATTATCTTCTCAGATAAAGCCGTCATTTCTGCTTCACGAGAACTATAAGTTTCAAATTCTAAAACAGGTTTTCCCCAAAGTTCAGGAATGGGATTTGGTGAAAATTGCGGTTGTCTTTCTACTGTTATTGGTTTACCAACTCGGCGAAAATCTCCTTTAACTTCATAACCTATTCTTTGCCAATCTTCCTTATTTGTAATTCCTGTTAACATCCCTTCCGGACGTAACAAACCCATACCAATAGCATGAGCCGAGGTGAGAATTGGTCCAGGAGTCCGATAGCAACGTTTCATGACTTCAGAGCGTCTGATTCCTCCAGGATATTGAGGTTGTTTACTTAATAAATTACTGAATTGTTCACCAAATATTTCCTTAGCTTTGGGTACTACTAAATTATCTAAACTTTGCGCTTCATCATAAGCCCAAATCAAGCGTCTTTCTTCTGGCTTGTCTACATTTACAGGTCGTAAAGATTGATAAGCTAACCAATAAATAGCTTGTTTATCTTCATATTTTAAATCATCTTCTGCTACTAAATCTTGACCTTCATCAATTAAGATGGCATCAAACATTGGTTCAATGGTAATTTCTTCCAAGAGCCGTTTACTTAAATCTATTAAACCTCGATTTGGCTGTCTTTCATTAGTATTTTGTACAGTTCCCGGTCTTTTACCATGATATTCGCAAATAGTTCTATATAAACCAGGTTGTTCTTTCGCTCCCCAAGCATGAAATACTTGTAATTTGAAGTTATTTTTCGGATCATAGTGCATTTCACCACAACTAAAACGCCGTATCCATTGGTCTAGTAACCTAATCATTAAATCATAAAGAGAACGGGTAAAAAATACTAAAGCAATATCCCAGTCGGGGTGTTTCAGGTGCATATGTGCGGCTTTTTGACACAGTAAAACGGTTTTTCCTGAACCAGCAATACCGCGAATTCGTTGGGGACCTGGGGGAATTTCTTTACCAATATGTTCTTGTTGTAAATCAATTTCGTAAAGTCTTTCTCGTAAACTATCAATGACACTAGAACGGGTTTTTCCAGTGGTATTAACTTGATTCCGGGGCGGTTTACGCAATACAGGTGTCCCGCCAATTACTGATAGCAATAATTCCCAATCTTTATCTTCTAAATCTGCTCCAGGAATGACAATATTAGCTTCTTGAATTCGTTCAATTAAACCAACTTTTCCTAATTGGTCTTGAAATATAATTGGTGGACAATCAGGTAAGTTATCAAAGCCTTTTTGTTGCCATTGTTCGGCGGTAATTTGCGGCAATGCAACTATGGCTTTACCGTTAACTTTCCGCCAAAGTGCAGTTTCTCTATCACTATATGATATTAATGCTCGCAGTTGGTGTTCTGCTTGTTGGTAGGGATTTGTTTCTGTGGTATCGCTATTTTGTAATTGCCATTGTTGACCATTAATAGCTGTAATTTGGTCAATATTTAGGGATTTGATTTCAATTACAATTACACCAAATTCTCTATCAACTATTAAAATATCTGGCTCTTTTCTAATTTCTCCAACTTTGGAAAAAATGGGATAACGCCAATATCCAATGCAGTTTCTATCAGCAAAGGCACTCCGAAAAGCGTCCCAAACTTTCTGTTCTCCATCTTGATTTTTGATTGCTTCGGTGGTGATAAACTTGCTACCCTGTTCTTCTATACCTACAGCCATTTTTTTTGCTCGCCTAAAATGGTTACGGGTTTTAAGCTACCATTGCTAATGGGTTGTGAACCAGTGAGAATATACTGATATAGGATTTTAAAGTTGAGAAGATACACTTACGTGTGTTTGCGTAAGTAATTGAAACGAACCGCAGAGGCGCAGAGGACGCAGAGGTGAGAAAGAAGAGATGTGAATACTAATGAAAGTCAAAAATTCCATCTCCCAAACTCTTACTCTCTGTGACTCTGCGCTTCTGCGTGTTAGCGCAGCGGGGCGAAGCCTGACAAATTCATACTTTTATTCAGCAACACCCACTTGCAATAAATCTAATCCTTGGCTAAAAATCTCATCAATTGGTAACATTTGTCCTTCTTCAGTCATGAATTTATGGTCTTTTGTGGCGCGAATAATTGCCCCATTTTCTAATAAGTATTCATAAACTTCTTGCTGTCCCCGATTATGCCATTGGGCAATTGATTGAGTATAAAGTATGCCATTACTATCAAGGGTATAAACTTTACATTCAATCTGTTTTTCGACAATTTCCCCAATCTGTAAAAAACCATATTCAACGGTTAAAATTTCTGTGTCATAACTTAAACAATATTCGGCAAACTTCAGCATATCCCCAAATAAATGTTCGGCTACTTGGGTTTTTACGCCGTTTTTTGTGGAACCGTCAATAAATTTTTCTTTTTGTTTCTCCATTTCTGATACTTTCTTTTTACCCATAGCCCGACGCAGTAAATCAGCTTGTCCTAAGCTATAACCAGCCATATCTTGAGCAATTTTCATAATTTGCTCTTGATAAACCATGATTCCGTAGGTTTCGTTTAAGATTGGTTCTAAAATTTGAGTATCATATTCGATTTCTTCTCGTCCATGTTTACGATTAATAAATTTAGGAATTAATCCTGCATCTAATGGGCCTGGGCGATACAGTGCGAGAATGGAAGAAATATCTTCAATATTTGAAGGTTTTAAATCTCGGACTATCTGTTTCATCCCTGAAGATTCTAATTGAAATATTCCTTCTAAATCACCTGCTTCTAATAGTGAATAAGCTTTAGCAACATCTTTTGGTAAGCTGGTATGATCACCTTTAGCTAATATTTTTTGTGCCTTTCTTTCCTGTCCTGTAATTTCATCAGGATCAATCCGATAACCTTTACTTTGTTCAATTAAATCAATGGTTTTTTGAATTAGGGTTAAGTTCCGCAAACCCAAAAAGTCCATTTTTAATAATCCCAATGATTCTAAATCTTCCATGAAATATTGGGTAATTACAGAACCATCATTATTTCGTTGTAGGGGAACAAGTTCATCTAATGGTTCTGCGGAAATAACTACGCCGGCAGCATGAACACCAAAGGTTTTGTTAGTCCCTTCAATTCGCATGGCCATATCAATCCAGCGCCGTACAGTGGGATCATTATCATATTTGGCTTTAAATTCTGGTTCGGGAGTTTCATCGGAAATCATCACTTTCAGTTTTGTGGGTTTACCCCGAACTACAGGAATCATTTTCGCCATTTTGTCAGAATCCCCATAGGGAATATCTAATACTCTAGCAACATCTTTTAAAACTGCTTTTGATGTCAGACGGTTAAAAGTAATAATTTGGGCAACTCTATCAACACCATATTTTTCAGTTACATAATCAATTACTTGATCTCGTTTATCAATGCAGAAATCTGTATCAATATCCGGCATTGATTTGCGTTCAGGATTGAGAAATCTTTCAAATAGTAAGCCATGATGTACGGGGTCAATATTCGTAATTTTCATGGCATAAGCTACTAAAGAACCTGCCGCAGAACCCCGTCCTGGACCGACAGGAATATTATTATCTCGCGCAAATTTGATGTAGTCCCACACTACTAAAAAGTAGGTGGAAAATCCCATCTGTTGAATCATTTTTAATTCATATTCCAATCTTTCTTTATAGACTTGATCTACTTCGTTGCGAGATTTGCGTTTTAATCTTTCTAAAAGTCCGTCCCAAGCAACTTCTTCTGCATAGGTATCCGCTGTATGTCCTGAAGGTATTTGGGGTGTAGGAATTTGGGGATCACCCATGATGTGATAAGGTTCAACTTTATCAGCAATTTCTTCTGTGGTAGCTATGGCTTCAGCAATGATATCATCGGGTAAATGATCACGAAATAGCTGGTGCATTTCCTCTGATGATTTGAGGTATTCTGTGCCGCTATACCGCATTCTTTTATCTTCGCTGATGAGTTTACCGGTTTGAATACATAACAAGGCATCATGGGCTTCTACATCAAAACAAGAGATAAAATGGGAGTCATTGGTAGCAATAAATTTAATTCCTAATTCTCTGGCAATTTTGACGACTTCTACATTCACAATCCGGTCTTCTTGAGAACCATGATCTTGAATTTCTAAATAAAAATCTTCGCCAAATACTTCTTTATACCATTTGGCAACTTTTCTTGCAGCATCTGGTCTATTACTCAAAATTGCTTGGGGAATTTCTCCACCTAAACAAGCACTGGTGACTATTAAACCTTCACGATATTGTTTGAGTAAATCTTTGTTAATACAAGGACGGGAAAAAATGCCTTTACCTTGTACTCCTTGAAGATGGGAAATTGTGGTGATTTTAACTAAGTTTTTATAGCCTTGTGTGTTTTTTGCTAATACGACTTGATGATATTTGGGACGGCGTTCTTGTTTGTCAATCTCTCCGTTGAGGATATACATTTCGTTGCCAATTATTGGCTTTATAGTCTTACTACGGCAGATTTTAATGAGTTCAACTGCCCCATACATGACACCATGATCTGTGAGGGCAATGGCTTTCATTCCTAATGCGATCGCTCGATCTACTAATTCTGGTAATTGACTAGCACCATCAAGCAAACTGTAATCACTGTGAATATGTAAAGGAACAAATGACATATTAGTATTTAGTAAGGTAAGGGGATTTTAAATTAACAGTTTTTAGTTAATATCTTTGGCTGGGAAGGGAGTAATTAAGCGGGTATGATATAACTTAACATTAATATTGGAGCTATTGTAGCTAATTTCATTTTAGGATATATGGTTTTGTAATTAGCCTCATAAGCTGTTTTTACACCACAAATCCTGAAATTTGCTGATAATGCAAAAGGGCGGGCAAGATGCCCACCCCACAAGAGAGAGGATGTAATAATTGAGGTTATTCTGGGGTTTGCCACAAGTAAGGGTAATCTTCAGGAGTTGATGACAAACCTGCTTCTACAGGGTTTTGTCTGATATATTGCCAATATGCTTGAAACTCTTCTTCATTCCTGACGATTCTGTCATATCGCTCATCTTGCCAAACAGTTCCTATATGTTTCATCACCTTGGGAATCTGTTTAGCACTATAACCTTTGATACTACTCATAATGTTACTGAGTGACCAATACTCATTTTCTGACTTGAGTAAAGGCTGCATCAATAAATGTACATGATCTGTCATCACAACAAAGACAAATATCTTATATCTTTGATTATTAAAAAATAGACAACTATTAAAAACTACTTCCCTAGCTTCTGGATTAAGTTCTAACTTTTCCCAAGTATTAAAAGTAATAAAATAACTTGCCCCATCTAACTCCCAATGAGGTAATGTTCTGTGGAAAATTTTCAACCTTGCTTCTTCCATAACAGAAAAATATTTTCTAGGTTTATTGTGGGGTAGGCATACTATGGCTAACGCCACGCTACACTATCGACAAGCTCAGTACAAGTCTTGCCTGCCCTATCTTTATATTTCCCATTCTCCAAACAGAAAATTACATTATTTTCGATCTTTCCTTGTAATTTATATATCTCTTGTGGGGTGGGCATCCTGCCCGCCCATTAAAAAAATCCCCCACCTCACGGCAGGGGATTTTTAATTACTTACAACCAGTAGTTAGGATCAACCGAACTTACCAGCAGTAGAGGCAATGAGGAACGCTGCGTAGGTGACGATGTAGCCAACAGTGAAGTGAGCTAAACCAACCACACGAGCTTGAACAATGGATAGAGCAACGGGCTTATCCTTCCAGCGAACCAAGTTAGCTAAAGGAGTACGTTCGTGCGCCCAAACCAAGGTTTCAATTAACTCTTGCCAGTAACCTCTCCAAGAGATGAGGAACATGAAACCAGTAGCCCAAACAAGGTGTCCAAAGAGGAACATCCAAGCCCAAACAGACAAGTTATTCATGCCGTAGGGGTTGTAACCGTTAATCAACTGAGCAGAGTTAGCCCAGAGGTAGTCACGGAACCAGCCCATTAGGTAGGTAGAGTTTTCGTTGAACTGAGCAACGTTACCTTGCCAAATACCTAGATGTTTCCAGTGCCAGTAGAAGGTTACCCAACCAATGGTGTTCAACATCCAGAACATAGACAGGTAGAAAGAGTCCCATGCGGAGATATCGCAAGTACCACCACGGCCTGGACCATCGCAGGGGAACGCATAACCGAAGTCCTTTTTATCGGGCATCAGTTTAGAACCACGAGCATCCAAAGCACCCTTAACGAGTACCAAGGTGGTGGTGTGGATAGCCAAAGCGAAAGCGTGGTGAACCAAAAAATCGCCAGGGCCGATGGTCAAGAACAAGGAATTTGTTCCAGAGTTGATAGCTTCTAACCAGCCAGACAACCAAACGTTACCAGCATTGGGGTAAGCGGTGTAAGCAATACTGTCGGGGTTAGACAACAGTACATTCAAGCCATACAGAGCTTTACCTTGAGCAGCTTGGATGAATTGAGCAAATACTGGCTCAATCAAAATTTGTTTTTCAGGAGTACCGAACGCAACAACTACGTCGTTGTGAACATATAAACCCAGGGTGTGGAAACCCAAGAAGAGAGATACCCAGCTAAGGTGGGAGATGATCGCTTCTTTGTGTTGTAACATCCGGTCAAGGACGTTACCTTTGTTTTGTTCGGGGTCGTAGTCGCGAACCCAGAAGATTGCTGCGTGAGCAAAAGCACCAACCATCAAGAAACCAGCGATATACTGGTGGTGAGTGTACAATGCTGCCTGTGTGGTGTAATCCTTAGCGATAAACGCATAAGGAGGCAGAGCGTACATATGCTGCGCTACCAAGGAACAGATAGTTCCTAAAGATGCCAAAGCTAATGACAACTGGAAGTGCAGGGAGTTGTTGATGGTGTCGTAAAGACCTTGGTGGGGCAGGTTGAACTGACCTTCGCTCTTGCTACCGGGAATTAAACCGGATTTGGAGTTCAGCATTTCTTTGATACTGTGACCAATTCCGAAGTTAGTCCGGTACATATGACCAGCGATGATAAACAAAACTGCGATCGCCAAGTGGTGGTGAGCCATGTCAGTCAACCACAAGGATTCTGTTTGGGGGTGGAAACCGCCCAAGAAGGTGAGAATCGCAGTCCCAGCACCAGTGGAAGTACCAAATAACTGGCCAGCGGTGTCAGGGTTTTGAGCGTAAACGCCCCAGTTACCTGTGAAGAAAGGAGTTAAACCTTCTGGATGGGGAGCTACAGTCAAGAAGTTATCCCAACCCACGTGGATACCACGGGATTCAGGAATAGCAACGTGAACCAAGTGACCTGCCCAAGCGAGAGAGCTTACACCGAACAAACCAGCTAGGTGGTGGTTAAGGCGGGGTTCAGCACTCTTGAACCAAGAGAGGCTAGGACGGAACTTGGGTTGTAAATGTAACCAGCCAGCAAACAGGAACAATGCTGCCAACAAGAGCAAACCAACAGAACCAGTATATAGTTCGGTGTTTGTCCGCATCCCGATGGTGTACCACCAGTGATAAACACCGGAGTAAGCAATGTTTACAGGGTTGCTTGCACCACCTTGGGTGAAAGCGTCAATTGCGGGTTGACCGAAGTGAGGGTCCCAAATTGCATGGGCAATGGGACGGACGTGCAGGGGATCTTTAATCCACTGTTCAAAGTTACCTTGCCAGGCCACGTGGAACAGGAGGCTGGATGCCCACAGGAAGATGATTGCCAAGTGGCCGAAGTGAGTAGCGAAAATCTTTTGGTAAAGACCTTCCTCTGTAATGCCATCGTGACTTTCAAAGTCGTTGCCTGTAGCGATCGCATACCAAATCCGACGAGTAGTCGGGTCCTGTGCGAGATCCTGGCTAAATTTTGGAAATTTTGTTGCCATAGGTGTGATATGTCCTCTGACCTTTAGCCATTATTTGTCAGCAAAATTTTAGATTTTAGATTCTGGATTTTGGATTAAATCTCAAATCCAAAACCCAAAATTCCACTGATTTTTATCCTACTGAAAGGATGTGTGCGTGGAAGAATGCCCAAGTGGTAGCAATTCCTCCTAATAGGTAGTGAGCCACACCTACAGCCCGACCTTGAGTGATGCTCAGTGCGCGAGGCTGAATTGTTGGGGCTACTTTTAGTTTATTGTGCGCCCAAACAATGGACTCAATTAATTCTTGCCAGTAGCCACGACCACTGAACAGGAACATTAAGCTGAACGCCCAAACGAAGTGAGCGCCTAAGAACATGAGTCCGTAAGCGGACAATTCAGTTCCGTAAGAGTTGATTACTTGTGTAGCTTGCGCCCACAAGAAGTCACGTAACCAACCGTTGATGGTGATAGCACTTTCTGCAAAGTTGCCGCCAGTAATGTGATTTACTGTGCCATCTGCATCTACTGTTCCCCATACATCAGACTGCATCTTCCAGCTAAAGTGGAAAATTACAATTGATAAGGAGTTATACATCCAGAAGAGTCCGAGGAAGATGTGATCCCAACCGGAAACTTGGCAAGTACCGCCACGACCTGGACCATCGCAAGGGAATCGGAAGCCTAAGTTAGCCTTGTCTGGAATCAGACGAGAACTACGGGCATACAATACACCTTTGAGCAAGATGAGAACAGTAACGTGAATGGTGAATGCGTGGATGTGGTGAACCATGAAGTCTGCTGTACCCAAAACAATGGGCATCATTGCGACCTTACCGCCTACAGCTACCAATCCGCCACCAAAAGCATGACTAACTACTTGCAGAGCGTTAGGTGCTGTGTTGCCGGGAGCTAATGTGTGCAGGTTTTGCACCCATTGAGCAAATACTGGTTGCAATTGAATTGCACTGTCGGAGAACATATCTTGGGGACGACCCAAGGCACGCATGGTGTCATTGTGAATGTACAAACCAAAGCTGTGGAAGCCTAAGAAAATACAAACCCAGTTGAGGTGAGAAATGATAGCGTCACGGTGACGAATCACGCGATCTAATACGTTGTTTTGGTTAACAACGGGATCGTAATCGCGCACCATGAAGATGGCTGCGTGAGCCGCACCACCAACAATCAAGAAACCACCGATCCAAATATGGTGAGTGAAGATACACAATTGTGTTGCGTAATCAGTTGCCAAGTAAGGATAGGGAGGCATCGCGTACATATGATGCGCGATGATGATTGTCAAGGAACCCAAGAAAGCTAGGTTAGTAGCCAACTGAGCGTGCCAAGAAGTGGTGAGGTTTTCGTAAAGACCTTTGTGACCTTCGCCAGTGAAAGGACCTTTATGGGCTTCTAGAATATCTTTGATGCTGTGACCGATACCCCAGTTGGTACGGTACATATGACCAGCAATGATGAACAGTACAGCGATCGCTAGGTGGTGATGAGAAATATCAGTCATCCACAAGCCGCCTGTAACTGGGTTTAAACCACCCTTAAAGGTGAGGATATCAGCGTAAGCTCCCCAATTTAAGGTGAAGAAAGGTGTTAAACCACTAGCGAAACCAGGGTAAAGTTCTGCCATTTTTGCTGTATCAAACAGCAACTCATGGGGCAGAGGGATGTCCTTAGCTGCTACACCTGCATCTAACAGTTTGTTGATTGGTGCAGAAACGTGGATTAAGTGACCAGCCCATCCTAAAGAACCACAGCCTAGCAACACTGATAAGTGATGATTCAGCATTGACTCCACATTCTGGAACCATTCCAGTTTAGGAGCGCGTTTGTGGTAGTGGAACCAGCCAGCAAATAAGAACAAGCCTGCTAATACCAAGCCGCCAATTGCAGTTACATATAGCTGGAAGGAGCTAGTGATACCCCAGCCACGCCATACTTGGAACAAGCCAGAGGTGATTTGAATGCCGCGGAAACCGCCGCCCATATCACCGTTTAAAATGTCTTGACCAACAATAGACCAAACAGTTTGGGCGCTGGGCTTAACTCCTAATGGATCAGCCAGCCAAGCTTCGTAGTTAGAGAACTTAGCGCCATGGAACAACATCCCGCTCAACCAGATTGCTACTACAGCCAAATGGCCGAAGTGAGCGGCGAATATCTTGCGGGAGATGTCTTCTAAATCACTTGTATGTGTATCAAAATCATGGGCGAGGGCATGGAGGTTCCAAATCCAGGTTGTGGTTTTTGGGCCTCTGTTTAAGGATCTCTCGAAATGTCCTGGCTTTGCCCATTTTTCAAATGAGGTAGGAACCGGGTCATTGTCAACGATCACTCTTGCTTTTTTTTCCTCTCGCTCCGGAGGACTAATCGTCATTCGACCTCCTCTCTATAAGGAATTGGGAATCATGAATACCACCTAGAATAACACAGTCGCAGTTTTCAGATTTCTCTGGACTAACGATGGGGTTGCCGTGTGGAAAAGAAAAGTTGTTTCTGTTGAATTATAGAGTGAGAACTTGCACATTGTTATAGACCTGTTAACAATAATTAAAAATAGCCCGATTTATCGTCGAATCTACCTTACCAATTCCGATACATTGTCCAAATGTCAATAGACTCTTCATTTAATTTACAAAGAACAACAATTTGGAAAACTTATGATTGATACGGAAATTGGCTTAAACCCTTACTGTTTAGCTACTTTTACCCAAATTAGGCGGTCTATAAGCAAATTCTTCCCTGGTAATTAAGTCAAAAAAATCACTTATTTGGCATTCTAATCAGACAAAAGTAGGTAGATTTATAACTTTGGACATAGATTTATGCTCTTAATCCATAGTCCATGAGTCATAATTTGCGCCACAATGATTGCGTTAATTGTTAAAAACTATTACGGAATAAAAACATGAACACTGGGTGCAGAAAATTTTTTGAGTTACTTTTCTCAAACGGATTCCCAATTATTAAATGGGTTATCGCATTAGTGCTAGTTTTGAATTTAAGTAGTTGTGTTGAAGCAGCAAGCAGCCAGGAAGTATCCATTAATCCCTTCATGAAAGCGCCTCCAGCTTCAGAAATTTCTGGGACATTTTCAGAAACCGCACCACCAGATGTTATCCAAGCATTGCGTCCCAGCTTAGATGGTTATCAACCCCAAGTTAGTATTCTCAGTCCCCAGGTAGATGAAATTCTTCAAGACAATATAGTTAAAGTGAAGTTACAAGTTAAGGACTTGCCGATATTTAAAGACCCTCAATGGCAACTTGGCCCCCATTTGCACCTAATTTTAGACAATCAACCTTATATAGCTGCTTACGATTTAAATCAGCCAGTGGTGTTGTCAGACTTATCCCCCGGTACGCATACTCTTCGCGTGTTTGCTTCTCGTCCGTGGCATGAAAGTTTCAAAAATGAAGGTGCTTATACTCAAACTACATTTCACGTTTTGACGAAAACCGAGGAAAATAACCCAGATTCTAAATTACCCCTACTTACATATAGTCGTCCCAATGGTGGTTATGGTGCAGAACCAATTATGCTGGATTTCTACCTAACTAATGCACCATTGCACAGTCTCGCTGAAACTAATCCTGACGATACAATGAGTAATTGGCGGATTCGGAGTACAGTTAATGGTGAAAGCTTTATTCTTGATCGTTGGCAACCTATTTATCTCAAAGGGTTTAAACCTGGTAAAACTTGGGTAAAACTGGAATTCCTCGATAATCAAGGACAACCAGTGAAAAATGCCTTCAATACCAGTATTAGACTCATTAATTATCAACCCAATGGTCAAGATACTTTATCCAAAATTGTCAGAGGGGAATTGACAGCAGATGAAGTCCGTGGCATTGTAGACCCAACTTATACAGCTAAGATTCCGGTTACTGAACCAACTCCAGAAACGAAATTAGAAAAACAACCAATTCCTGAAGTTAAAATTCCTGAAATTACACCAACTCCAGAAACGAAATTAGAAAAACAACCAATTCCTGAAGTTAAAATTCCCGAAGTTACACCAACTCCAGCAACGAAAGTAGAAAAACAACCAATTCCCGAAGTTAAAATTCCCGAAGTTACACCAACTTCCGTTGTGTCTCCTCCAGCACCACAAGCAGAAGTAACAGAAACAGAGGAGTCAAATTTACCTAGCGAGACAATGGAAAATCCCAAATCCCAACTCGAAGAGTAATTAACCAAAAATACTCAGTTGCAAATTTTGAGATAAAGTTTCCATTAGTGCCAAACCAGCTACAGGATTCCCTACAATATCTAAAGCCGGACTGTAGCTGGCTATTGCTCCATGATTTGGTACTATTGTGACAAGTCCACCACCAATACCTGATTTCATGGGTAAACCAATTTTCACAGCATATTCAGCGGAAGCTTCATATAAACCGCAAGTTAACATCACCGCATTCACAATTTGACGGTGTTGATTTTTGATAATCTCGCCTTTACAAGCTAATACTTTTCCCAGTTTAGCTAAATCTTCTACTTGCCCAGACAGACAACATATTTGCTCATAAACATCAAGAGATAATTCAATATTATTTAACTTTCCGGTTTCGTAGAGATAGTTAGTAATATCTATATTTATTTGGGAGCGACTAGCACGGACTGAAGCTAGAATATTTGCATCTATATATAATTGAGTATCTGCTAATTTATTTAACCATTTACAAAACCATTGTGTACATTCATCTGCATCCTTCCCTGGTAAATTATCAGCGAGAGTAATAGCACCACTATTAATCATAGAGTTACGAGGATGCCCATTATCTGCTATCAATTGTGTTAAAGAATTAAAAGGCGCATCCGAGGGTTTAACCCCAACCCATTGTAAAACCTGTTTTACTCCGTAATATTCGAGCAGGTATAGTAGAGAAAATGGCTTAATTACACTCATGAAGGGAAATACACAAGTTGTATCTCCTAAACTGTAATTTTCTCCTGATTCACAACTTATGTGAACAGCAAACAAGCTAGGATTAACTATAGCTAATTGAGGAATACGTTCAATAACTTTCCCTTGTGCTGCTTGGGTTTTTGCTGCTTCTACCCAAATAGATAAATCATTTATATTGATGCTTTTTATTCCTATCAAAAGCTTTATCCTTAGATCAAAATAAGAAATTTAAAATGCCAATAATTCCCCGTGTTAGAACGCCAGAAATCCCACAAAATTACCAATGGCTAAATACAGATAAATCCTTATCTTTAAAAAATCTTAAAGGTAGAATTATCATTTTAGACTTTTGGACATATTGCTGCATTAACTGTATTCACATTTTACCAGATTTGAAATATTTAGAACATAAATATCAGGATAGTTTGACAATTATAGGTATTCACTCTGGAAAATTTGATAATGAAAAGGAAATTGCCAATATTCGTCAAGCTATCTTGCGTCATGATATCGAACACCCGATTGTCGTTGATAGGGATTTTCGGATTTGGGAAAGTTATACAGTTAAAGCGTGGCCAACATTAATTATTATTGATCCACAAGGATATGTAATTGGTCAATTTTCTGGAGAAGGGAATCTACAAGTTGTTGAAAATATCATTATTGAGTTAATTAGTAAGAATCAAGATAAAATCAATTTTCAACAACTGCAATTTACATTAGACAAACAGCAAAAACCATTAATTACACCTTTAGCTTTTCCTAGTAAAATTTTAGCAACACCAGCGGGTTTATTTATTGCTGATTCTGGACATCATCGCATAGTAATGAGTAATTTTGACTGCGAAGTTATTCATGTTATTGGTACAGGAAAATCAGGTTTAAAAGATGGTAATTTTGGTGAAGCACAATTTTCTGCACCCCAAGGAATGAGTTATGATTCAGAAAATCAAATTCTTTATGTTGCTGATACAGAAAATCATGTTTTACGACGAGTTGATTTACAAAAACAATTAGTAGAAACAATTGCGGGAACAGGAAAACAAAGCTATATTATTTATCCTCATGGTGGTGCTGGATTAGAAACAGCATTAAATTCACCTTGGGATTTAGTCAAAGTTGATAATTTCCTATTTATCACAATGGCAGGTTGTCATCAAATTTGGCAAATGAATTTAGCAACAGGTAATATCACAACTTATGCGGGAACTGGTGCAGAAGGTTGTGTAGATGGTAATTTTCAAGAATGTGCATTTGCCCAACCTAGCGGAATTACTACAAATGGTAAAGAGTTATTTATTTCTGATAGCGAAATTAGTTCAATTCGGGCTGTAGAAATAGCCAAAAATGGGCAAGTAAGAACAGTTTGTGGTAGTGGTTCTTTATTTGGTTTTGGTGATAAAGATGGTATAGGTGATGATGTGCGTTTACAGCATTGCTTAGGTATAGAATATGGTGATAGTTATCTTTGGGTTGCAGATACATATAATCATAAAATTAAATTAGTAAATCTTAGTAATGATGAATGTAAAACTATTTTATTAAATGGTGAAAATTGTGTTTTGTCTGAACCTTCTGGGTTAAGTTATTTGGGTTCATATCTATATATTTGTGATACGAATAATCATGTAATTCGGCGTGTTAATTTGGAAAGTTTGGAAATGATAACTTTGCAATTTTCTGGTTTGTGTGCGTCTAGGGTGTGTTTTCCTGAAAATGATTAATTTACGTAATTTTACGGTTTGAGAAATACACTGAGATGGTATATTTATTATTTGTCTTAATTGAGGAAGATAGATATGAGTGATAAATTTATTTCGCTAGAGTGTGATGATGATGTCATTCTTTTTGAGAAAGATTCTTTTAAAGTAAATAGATTAAGAGAGTTGGTTTATTCAGAACTTATGAAAAAGTTAAATCAATCTTTGTACAGTGAAAAACATCAAGGTCGAGGATATAACGTTAATCAATTATTCGGAGAGGAATTACTTATTGTACAAGAGCATATTAAATTGAATGAAATTGAATTTAAACTTAAATCTTTCAAGGATTGTCAGATTCTCCAAATTGGTGCTAAAGGTTGGAAGAAAGGAAAACTTAAAATCTTGATAAGCATATCACCTATTAACGAAAAATTAAATAAAATACATTTAGAATTTTGTCCTGAAGAACCTGAAACCCCAGAATCACCGTTAGATGATCTAAGACAAAGCTTAAACAATACGTAGGGTGGGCATTGCCCACCAAATAAATAGAAAAATGAGCAATAATATGTAGGATATACAATACCCACCATCAATTATCTTTATCAAAAAAATGAATCAAATGGTGAATATGAATATTCGATGTAATAATATATGATTGGTGGGCATTGCCCACCAAATAAATCATCTAATTTTTAATTAGAAATTTAAAATTATCCTATGTCAAATTACAGACGCATTTATATTCCTGGAGGAACTGTATTTTTAACTTTGGTGACATATGAGCGTTATCCTATTTTCTCAAAATCAGAAAATGTGTCTTTATTACGTCATGCTGTTGCAAATATCCGTTTAGAAATGCCTTTTGAAATTATAGGTGCTGTTGTTTTACCAGATCATGTTCATTTTATCTGGAATTTACTAAATAATGATGCAGATTACTCTAAGAGAATCGGCAAAATAAAGGTTTTATTTACTAAGTCTTTGGGTAAAAATTTGGATTTACCTGAAAATTTATCAAAATCTCGTCATAAACATCGAGAAAGTAATATTTGGCAGCGTCGTTTTTGGGATCATCATATTCGTGATGAACTTGATTTACAAAGACATTTAGATTATATTCATTTTAATGCTGTTAAACATGGTTTAGTTTCTTGTCCTCATTTTTGGCAATATTCAAGTTTTGATAAATGGGTACGTCAGGATGTTTATGCTTATGATTGGGGTTGTAGTTGCGATGGTAAAGAGGTAAAAGTTCCTGATTTTAAAGATATTGAAGAAATGGTTGGAGAGTAGTAGATTTAAATGTACAACAATTGCATACTATTAATATATTGGTGGGCAATGCCCACCCTACGAAGATGGAAAATAATAATTTTAATGTTCAAGAATACGTTAACCAAATGTCGTTATTATTGGACTTACCAATAAATGATGAATATAAAGATGGCGTAATTGCTAACTTTGAAATAATTAAAGACATAGCCGAAATTGTCAATAACTTCCCTTTACCAGAATCAATAGAAATTGCACCGACTTTTGAACCATGAAAGATGCTGTATCTATAGCCGAAAATGTGTTATCAGGTAAAGTTAGCGCAGTGGATATTACCCAAGCTGCATTAACTAAAATTGCTGCTAAGAATGATGAATTAAATTGCTTTACAACAATTACGGCAGAAACAGCTTTACAAAATGCAGAAAATATTGACAAAGAAATTGCAGAAGGTAACAATCCCGGTGTTTTAGCTGGTGTACCTTTTGCGGTAAAAAACCTTTTTGATATTGCTGGTTTAACAACATTAGCAGGGGCAAAAATCAACGCTAAAAATCCTCCCGCTACCCAAGACGCAACTGCAATTAAGAGATTAAAAAAAGCTGGTGCAGTGTTAGTTGGGGCGTTAAATATGGATGAATATGCTTATGGATTTGTCACAGAAAATGCCCATTATGGTGCAACTTATAACCCCCATGATTTAAACCGTGTTGCGGGAGGTTCTTCCGGTGGTTCTGCGGCTGCGGTTGCTGGGGAGTTAGTTCCTTTTAGTTTGGGTTCAGATACTAATGGTTCTATTCGTGTTCCTGCGGCTTTATGTGGTGTGTTTGGGTTTAAACCTACTTATGGCAGATTATCCCGTGCAGGTGTGAAATTATTTTCTAGCAGTTTAGATCATATCGGTCATTTTGCCAATTCAGTCCGAGATATTGCCACAATTTTTGATGTTTTGCAAGGTGAAGATGAAAAAGATCCCATTTGCACAAAACGTCCCATTGAACAATGTTTACCACAATTAAATCATGATATATCTAATCTGAGAATTGCCATTGCAGATGATTATTTTACCCAAAATGCCGAAACAGAGGCTTTGCAAGCCGTTCAAAAAGTTGCTAATGCTTTAAATGTGACTGAATATGTAACTATTCCAGAAGCAAAAATTGCCAGGGCTGCGGCTTTTATAATTACCGCTTCTGAAGGAGCGAATTTACATTTACATCAATTAAAAAGCCGTTCTCAAGATTTTGATTTTGCGACGCGAGATAGATTTTTGGCAGGTGCATTCATTCCTAATCATTGGTATCTACAAGCGCAGCGGTTTAGAAGCTGGTATCGAAATCAAGTTAGAGAAGTATTTGAAAATGTAGATATAATTATTGCCCCGACAACACCAATTACAGCCCCATTAATTGGTCAACAAACTATGATATTAAATGGTGAAGAAATTCTCATTCGTCCTCATTTGGGTTTATTCACTCAACCATTATCTTTTATTGGTTTACCTGTTTTATCAGTTCCCATAAATCAAGAAAATTCTTTACCATTAGGAGTACAATTGATTGCAGCACCCTATAATGAAGCTTTAATTTTACGGGTTGTAGCAATTTTAGAAAAACAGGATATAATTTCTATATAAATTCTAAATATGTAAATTATGAAAACTTACGACTGGATTATTATTGGTGCGGGAATTACTGGGGCTGCACTTGCGTATGAATTAACAAAAATTGGTTTTTCTGTGCTTTTGTTAGAACAAGATCAAATACCACAAAATGCTACCTGTTATAGTTATGGGGGAATTAGTTTTTGGTCAGGAAAAACAGCAATTACAAAACAATTATGTGAGGAAGGTATTACCCATCACCGTATTTTATCACAAGAATTAAATGCAGATACTCAATTTCGGGAATTAGATTTATTAATGACTATTCCTGTGGATATGAATCCTGAAATCATGGTTAAGTCTTATCAAGAAGTTTTGATTCCTCCTCGTTTAATTACTATTCAAGAAGCTTGTGAATTAGAACCTTTATTAAATCCAGAAGTCATTTCCGGTGCATTAACTGTTAAACATGGTCATGTTCACCCAAAAAAAATTACCCAAGCTTACATTCAAGCCATGGTAAATTTAGGAGGAGAAATCCAATTTGGTCAATTTTTAGAATTAGTAACTACTTCTACGAAAAAATGTACAGGAGTGAAAACAAATACCACTACTTTTAATAGTGATAATGTTGTGATTTGTACAGGGGGAATTAGTCGAAAATTACTTAAATCAATGGGTATTGCTGCAAAGATATATTTTTCTCATGCAGAAATAATTGAAACACCACCTACAGACATTCAATTACATACCTTAGTATCACCAGCAAATCTGCAAAGATATGAATTAGAAACAGAATCTACTCAAATTGATGAATTATGGGATAACCCCAATAATGAAATAGTACCACCAATTTTAGATGCTGGTGTGGTGCAATTTCTGGACGGTAGTTTGCGCTTAGGTCAAATTAGCCGGACCTTAACCAATCCTCAAGGGGAAATTAACTCAGCAGCAAGTGAAAAGTGGTTACGAGAAAGTATCAAGCAAATATTACCAAGTTTAGAAAATATACCAGGAACATGGCATCATTGTTTAGTCGCATTTACTCAGGATAAATTACCTTTAATTGGTGCTATTTCTGAATTTTCAGGACTGCATATATTTTCTGGTTTTAATAGTCCTTTTATCTTTGTACCACCTTTAGCTGTTCGGTTTGCTAAGTTTATATCTGGTCACGAAGATGAGATAATTAAACAGATGTCTCCTCAACGTTGGCATTATTAATGCTATTCTGTGAATCTGATTTCATGAGTTTAGCAGCTTCTTGTAATAGTGCTTTTTGTTCATTATGAATAACTTCTAAACGATGAGAAATTTCTGCTAACCGTTGCTGTTTACTGGGGATTTTTCTAATTGGAGAAATTCCAAATTTAGCAAATGTTATCCATAGAGATTTTAATAATTTTTGTAGTAATATAAAGGGAATTTTTAATATTGACCAACTGGCAGTTTCTATGATTTTAACAATTGCTTTAATGATACTCCAAACCACAGCAATTGTAAATAACAAAATTATCACACCCCTCACAGGATGATTTATTCCCCATGTGCATATTTCTAATATTTGGAAAAACCAGGGATATTGTGATAATAAATCATGAACAGATGTATTAATAGTTTTTTGAATGACTCCTGATGTATTATTGGTAATTTTCTCGATATTTTGCCAATTATTTTCTAAATAAGCTTTTGTATTATCTGTTGTTTGTGTGGCTTTTTGTTGTAAAGATTGGGTGAAAGTATTAACACCTTCTTTTAGCATTTGCCAATGTTGAGTAACTGTGTCTGGTAAGTTTAAATTTAGCTGCATAGGCTTCAAATATATCAAATTCAGATCCCCGACTTCTCAAAGAAGTTGGGGATCTTATATAATTACTAATTAGCAAATAGGTCTAAATCTGTGACTGCACCTACACTACTAGATGATACCAGTTTGGCATATTTCGCAAGTACGCCTTTAGTGTATCGGGGAGGAAGTGGTTGCCAATTTGCACGACGACTGGCTAATTCTGCTTCTGATACATTGACTTGCAACAAACGCGCATTGGCATCAATGGTAATGCTATCACCTTCTTGTACTAAGGCAATATTACCACCTACAGCCGCTTCTGGGGCAACGTGACCGACTACCATGCCGTACGTACCACCGGAGAAGCGTCCGTCGGTAATTAAGCCTACAGAGTCTCCTAACCCAGCCCCAATAATAGCTGAGGTGGGGGCTAACATTTCTCTCATGCCGGGTCCGCCTTTGGGTCCTTCGTAGCGGATAACGATGACATCACCGGCTTGGATTTTTTTGGCGAGAATGGCATCTAAACAGGATTCTTCTGATTCAAATACTCTGGCAGGGCCTGTAATTACAGGTTTTTTGACTCCGGTAATTTTGGCTACTGCCCCTTCTGTGGCCAGGTTGCCTTTGAGAATGGCTAGGTGTCCTTGGGCGTACATGGGGTTACTCCACGGACGAATTACGTCTTGGTCTGTCCGTGGTTCTGCGGGGATATCTGCTAAAACTTCGGCAACGGTTTGCCCAGAAATTGTCAGACAATCACCATGGAGTAAGTCATGGGCTAATAGCATTTTCATGACTTGAGGAATACCACCGGCTTTGTGTAAGTCTGTGGCTACATATCTACCACTGGGTTTTAAATCACAGATGACGGGAACACGGCCGCGAATGGTTTCAAAGTCGTCTATGGTTAATTCTACTCCAGCAGCGCGGGCGATCGCCAGAAAATGTAATACTGCATTGGTAGAACCACCTACAGCCATAATTACGGAAATGGCGTTTTCTATGGATTTGCGGGTGATAATTTGTCGGGGTAATATCTGCTTGCGAATGGCTTCAACCAGGACAATGGCAGATTGTTCAGCACTGTCGGCTTTTTCTGCGTCTTCGGCGGCCATGGTCGAGGAATAGGGTAAACTCATACCCATAGCTTCAAATGCTGAGGACATAGTATTAGCTGTAAACATTCCTCCACATGAACCTGCACCGGGGCAAGCACTCCGTTCAACTGCTAACAGTTCATTATCATCAATTTTGCCGGCACTGTATTGGCCAACGGCTTCAAAGGAACTAACGACGGTTAAATCTTTGCCGTCATAATGTCCGGGTTTGATTGTGCCACCGTATACAAAGATAGCAGGGATATTCATCCGCGCCATGGCTAACATTGCCCCTGGCATATTTTTATCACAACCACCAATTGCTAATACACCATCCATACTCTGCCCTGTACAGGCTGTTTCAATGGAATCAGCGATAACTTCCCGTGACACAAGGGAATATTTCATCCCTTCTGTTCCCATGGAAATACCGTCACTAATGGTAATTGTGCCGAAAATTTGCGGCATTGCCCCAGCGGTTTTCACAGCGGCTTGGGCCCTTTGTGCTAGTTCGTTAATCCCCATGTTACAAGGGGTAATGGTGCTGTAACCATTGGCAACACCGACAATGGCTTTATTAAAATCTTCATCTTTAAAACCAACAGCCCGCAGCATGGCGCGATTAGGCGATCGCTGCACCCCTTGTGTGATAACTTTACTCTTAAGATTTTCCGACATCTATCTTTTTTCCTTCTGTACCATGATTGCTTCTTAGTTAGTATCCTAAATTAAGACGAAGCTGCATAGAACAAGATTTTCATAATCATTAACCGCAGATAATGATAGATTAATGAACTGGGTATTAGAAAGGGAAAAACTGCAATAATACTGAACTGAGACTCCCTACAAAATCCATAAAGCTGGGTTTACCCGCACTCACTGTTTCTGTGTAGGGCGTTTTTAATTCTGTAATAAAAGCTTGTGCTGTTTTTAGTCCTTCGGTATTTTTTTCTTTTTCAAATAGTTCTGCTGCCTTTTGGGCATCTTGTAAGGCGTTTTTTCGATCTAAACTTTGATAACTAGCGATACCACGGGCTAAATATGCCCCTGGATAGTCTGGTTTAAGAGCGATCGCTTGGCTAAAATAATCTATAGCAGGTTTAAGATCACCTTTTTCTGCGGCTGCTACACCCCAAGCATAAAAATCTTCTGATTTAGCAATTTGTGAAGGTATTCCTACCGCACCTTGAAAATTTGTCCCTGTAATATTAGCACCTTGCAATTCAGTATTCATTAAATAGGTATTTCTTAAATCAGCACCAGTTAAGTTTGCACCACTGAGTTTAGCTGCACTTAAGTTCACACCAAATAAACTTGCACCGCTTAAATTTGCCCCTCGCAAATCAGCACCAGTTAAATTTGCCCGACTCAGATTAGCACCCACAAGGTTAGCACCGCTTAAATTTGCCCCAGATAAATCGGCCATTACCAACCCAGCATTACTGAGAACACATTTCGGACATTGTTTGTTTGCTAATAACTGTCTAATATCTTCATAATTTGCAGCTTGGACTGTATTTGATAAGCTGACTGTGAGTAAAAATACGGAAGTAGCCAGAATTTTACTGTTCATAATTTATTCTTGTATTAACTCAAGTTTCTAATTTAGTGTGGAAATTGGAAATTGGT
The DNA here is from genome assembly GCA_903848645.1 of uncultured cyanobacterium. Taxonomy (GTDB): domain Bacteria; phylum Cyanobacteriota; class Cyanobacteriia; order Cyanobacteriales; family Nostocaceae; genus Dolichospermum. The sequence goes on from CAINGU010000086.1 coordinate 98,017, forward strand.
AAAGACTCTTACCTGTTCCCTGTTCCCTGTTCCCTGTTCCCTCTTCCCTTCACTCAGCTAAGTTTAAACCGATAATACCGATAATTATAAAAGACATAGAAATAATTTTTACAATTGTCAAAGACTCATGAAACCAAATTACACTAATAGTGGCAATTATCAGAGTACCCAAACCTGCCCAAATGGAATAAACTATACTCACGGGAATTGTTCTTAAAGACAGAGTTAAAAAAGTTAGGCAAAGTCCATAAGATACAAAGATGAAAATTGAGGGGATAATTTTGGTAAATTCTTCGGAAAGTTTCATGCAAGTTGTACCAGAAACTTCAAAAATAATTGCTGCTACCAGATAAAGCCAACTGATTAACATAACTGTTATCGCACTCCCATTTGATTTGGATATTTACTGAGAAATGTGGCACAAAATTCAGAATTATCTCTTAATAAAACTTCTGAATATATAAATTTTAATTTTTCAATATCTATATTAATAAAAAGTATTATTCCAGAAATTTATGACAATTGCTGTTTTCTCCGCTACTTGATAAAATTAGATTGCTAGTGTCATCCTTTTTACAAATGTTCAAAATTTTTACTCATTTCCGCAAGTTAGCAATTTTCAGCTTGATCTGCCTAATATTAAGCTGGTCACTTCCCGTCCAAGCTGATCCTAAAATTACCCCCCAACTAGAACAACAAGTTTTAGAAATTATCCGCAAAAACCCAGAAATCATTCTTGAATCTGTGGAAGCATACCAACAAAAACAGCAACAGCAACTACAACAATCACGGCAAGAATTTATTAATAATTTTCAAGCAAATCCTCAAGCCGTAATTGGTGATTCTCCTGCTACTGGTGCAACTAAATCAAAAACTGTATTGATAGAATTCTCTGATTTTGAATGTCCCTATTGTGCCGAAGCACATAAAACTCTCAAGGATTTATTAGCAAAATATCCTAATAAATTCACCTTAGTTTATAAACATTTTCCCCTTTATCAAATTCATGAACAAGCTTTACCCGCAGCTACAGCAGCTTGGGCAGCATATCAACAAGGTAAGTTTTGGGAATATCATGATGCCTTGTTTACCAATCAGAAACAATTGGGTGAGACTTTATATTTAGACACAGCTAAAAAGCTCAATTTAGATCTCACAAAATTTAATAGTGACCGCAAATTAGCTAATAATCCCATCCAAAAAGACCTATTGTTAGCACGAAAATTAGGACTAGGGGGAACACCTTCTTTTATTATCACCAGTCAAAACTTTGCCGGACCCGTGAAGCTAACAGAAGTTGAAGAAATCTTGCAGGGTAAACAATTATCTAATAAGTAGGCAATTCTTTATACCAGTTTTATCGCCATTGCCAAAAAATCTGCACCCTTAGCTAGAGGTGGCACGTATTGATTATCTGTTCTAATTGCCATAAGTGTAAGGAGTAGTCTTATGAGAGGTGATGAGGATAACTTTTCACTTCTCAATTCCTCTTTTTTGAAATCATCAGTTTATTTATAAATAATCCTTTACATTTAATAGCGAAAAAGATTACAACAGATAATAGGTAGTTTTCAAAGGGATCACTAAACAAAAAAAGATCCTACTTGATTAACTGCAATAATTCCCCAAGAAAACGAGGTCATGAATGCGTCACCTGGGATTTTTGATATTATTACCTATTACGCTGGTAACTGCTTTTTCTAGTCAATTACTGGGATCTCAACAATCTACTGCACAACTGATCCCAAATACAAATAATCAGACTTTATTAGCACAAGGGAGTTATCTCTCCCCCTTAGAACAACAAGTAATTTCTGAAACTAACAAAGTCAGAACAAATCCTCAGTCATATTTGCCTATTCTAGAAAATTATAAACAGCGGTTTCAGGGCAATCGAGTCAAAATTTCGAGTAATACCTATTTAATTACCCAGGAAGGCGTAAAACCGGTTAATGAAGCGATCGCTTTTTTAAAATCCGTCCGTCCTGTTGGTGCATTACGTGCCTCCAAAGAAATGTCTTTAGCGGCAAGAGATCACGTTAAAGACCAAAGTGTAAAGGGTACAACAGGCCATAATGGTAGTGATGGTAGCAAGCCTAGCACTCGCATCAATCGTTATGGTAAATGGCAAACTACCGCCGGTGAAAACATCAGTTATGGCCCAAATACAGCCCAAGATATTGTCATGCAATTAATTATTGATGATGGTGTACCTTCTCGTGGACATCGGACAAATATCTTTAGCCCGACGTTCCAGGTAACTGGTGTGGCTTACGGTGATCACAAACAATACAGAACTATCTGCGTGATTACCTATGCTGGTGGTTATATCGAAAAATAGAACTTACAATCAGGATTTATGGCTGTACCACTTAACTTCTACACCCAAGGTCAAGGATTTCCCATTCTTGGTTTACATGGTCATCCTGGTTCTGGACAAAGCCTCTCCATCTTTACCAATCATCTATCAAAACGCTATCAAACCATTGCCCCAGATTTGCGCGGATATGGCAAAAGTCGGTTTCAGGGCAAATTTGAAATGCAAGACCATTTAGATGACCTAGAAGCCCTATTAGACCAGTTAAAAATAGAAAAATGTTTAGTATTGGGATGGTCGCTAGGGGGGATTTTAGCCATGGAACTAGCAATCCGTCTACCACAACGGGTAACAGGCTTAATTCTCATCGCTACCGCAGCCAGACCTTGGGGCAATCATCCCCGGATTTCTTGGCAAGACAATGTTTATACAGGGATTGCGGGGATATTAAACTATATAAAACCCAGTTGGCAATGGAATATTGATACTTTTGCCAAGCGATCGCTCTTTCGGTACTTAATTCAACAACATACATCCACGGCTTATAATTACATAGCGAAAGATGCCCTACCAGCCTACTTACAAACCTCATCAGCCGCTACAAACGCCCTTTACAGTGCCATTAGAGCAGGTTATAATCGAACTCCTGATCTCAGGCAAATCCAATGTCCTAGCTTAGTGCTTGCTGGTGAACAAGACCGCCACATCACCGCTGATGCTAGTTCAGAAACAGCACGACACATCAAAAACTCTCAATGGCAATCTTACCCCAATACCGCCCACCTCTTTCCTTGGGAAATACCCCAACAGTTATTAGGGGATATTGACAGTTGGTTAACAGCCAATCCTCAAGTGATACAAGTTTAAATTAGGCATAGTTCGTTCCCAGGATTAGCCCAGGAACGATAACAGCCTATGGAATTGGTAATTAGACTAAATTTGACCGCTAAAGACAGGCTTTACTTTACGGTCAATCCATTCCCCCAAATCTTCAGCAATTGTTAAAACACTAGGTTTACAGCGTTTGATATTCACTATAATTCCCTGCGCTCCTTCAATTTCCAAATCTTCTATATAGCCATTGCTGGCTTTACTGGCTGCCGCAGAACTAAAAAATGGACCGAAGTAGTATGTACACTTGGGATTTTGTGTAACAACTTCTACCCACCAAGCAAGGCCGAGTCCATTGAATGTACTAATCAACCCTTCTTGAAAGTTATGCCAAATCGTTTTCATGGTTTTCGCCGATTTATAAACGTGTGACTGCGTGTGTGAGAATAGGTTAGATTTATGGTCTTTTACATTTGTTTATAGTTACTGATTTCGTGGACAAATATCCACGAAATTAGCTTTTGTACTATTGTTTGTTCAAAGCAGTTGTCTGTAGTTTATCAAGATACAGTGTATTTTGCGATTTTTGACGATAAATTTCGTAAAGTGCCATACCAGTTGCGACTGAAGCATTGAGGCTAGGAGTCTTGCCCTGCAAGGGAATGGACACCAAAACATCACAAGAACGTTGTGTCAACATCCCCAGACCTTCACCTTCACCACCTACTACTAAAACCACTGGACCACTAAACTTAACGGTTTGTAATGCTTCGCTACCGTTGGCCGCAGTTCCGTAAATCCAGAAGCCTTCTTCTTTTAATTGTTCTAAGGCGCGACCAAGATTCACCACTCTAGATACAGGGAAAGTTTCTAATGCACCTGCTGCCACTTTCATCACCGTAGAAGTAATTCCCGCTGCCCTTCTTTGGGGAATCACCAAACCATGAGCGCCAATTGCTTCTGCTGTGCGAATAATTGCCCCTAAATTGTGGGGATCAGTAATACCATCGGCAACAACAATGACGGGATCAGTAACAGCTTTAGCCTTGGTAATGAGGTCTTCTAATTCAATGTAGGAATAAGGAGCAATTTGAGCCGCTATCCCTTGGTGATTTGCCCGACCAGTAATTTGGTCTAACCGCATTGGTTCAACTTCATCAATAACTGCGCCATTATCTTTGGCTTGCAAAATCAAATGATGAAATCTGGGATCATAACGGAGACGGGTAGTAATCCAAAGACGATTAATACTCCGTTCATTTTCCAAGGCTGTCAAAACTGGATGACGACCGTAAATAAGATCACTCTCTTCTGTTGGTGTGATTTCTGAAAGTTGCTGGGAAGATTGATAAGCGGGACGGTATCTAGCAGTAAAAGATTTACCTTCATTTGCTAATGTGATTTCTGAGGATTGCTCAGACGAGTAGCGAGATGTCCGGGGTTTAGGAGTATAGGATTTACTTTCTCTGTCTACTCTAATTTCTGAGGATTGCTCAGACGAGTAGCGAGGTTTCACGGAAAAGGATTTACCTTCCTTACTCAATCTGATTTCTGGGGACTGCTCAGACGAGTAGCGAGATGTCCGGGGTTTAGCAGAATAAGATTTACCTTCTCTGTCTACTCTCTCTTCTGGGGACTGCTCAGACGAGTAGCGAGATGTCCGGGGTTTAGCAGAATAAGATTTACCTTCTCTGTCTCCTCTCACTTCTGGGGACTGCTCGGAAGAGTAGCGAGATGTCCGGGGTTTAGGAGTATAGGATTTACCTTCTCTGTCTACTCTCACTTCTGGGGATTGCTCGGAAGAGTAGCGAGATGTCCGGGGTTTAGGAGTATA